>JAFGKW010000050.1 GCA_016928355.1 Methanomicrobiaceae archaeon | reverse complement strand
TTCTAATTCGCCGTTTATATTACAGTATGGACACAAAATCCCGGCCCCTGCCGGCTGTTATATTGTGTGCGTCCATTACACATTTTTCTAACTCAATGTTGAAAAGAGGCATGGTTTTGAAAGATGTCTAAAAATTCATCCTGCCTTTTAGATTATAGAAAGTAATTACAAATCCAAAAGATCTCTCAAAAGTTCTTTTATGCACTCCAGATCACTTTCGGACAATGTCCCTGCTTTTCTAATAAATCTCTCTTCATCAAGAGATAAAACCTGAAAACACATTGCAAAACTCAAATCCGAAAGACCATTTTGGGAGTCGGGTTCAACCATATGTGTGTGTGGGAAGCAGGCGGCATTTTCTGATGTGGTAAAAGGAACAACCGTATGCATCCCGTAAGATTTTGCAAGAACGACAGCCGGGCGGGTCCCCGACTGTTCATGCCCGCGAGTGTCTTCAAGTTCAATGAACCAGACTTCGCCGGGTTCCTGAAATATCATTCCTAATGCCTCATGGATTTAACAGATGCCCGCTGCATCGGCCCGGTTTCGTTTTTAAGCCACTCAAGGTCTTTTTCAGTAGGTTCGAATAAAAATTCCTTTGCCTTTGAAATGCCCTTTGCAATCTGGGTATCGCGGTAAAAGCCCTTTGTCTCTTTTATAATTCGGAATGCTTCTACGGGCGACCTGTTCGTATTCTCTACAATATAGGCATATGTTGCACCAATCTCAAGAAGAGAAGCGTTCTTTAAAAAGAGATTATCGAGAGTTTTTACCATCACTTTCTCTTTATCCGATAATGAAGAACCTGAAATAAGGCTTTTAAACTCCTCTTTGTGATCATAATAATCTTTGGTGAATGCCGGAGAATAAGAGCCGCGGACATACAATCCAAAGGAATAGTCCAGGTTCATACCCTTTAGCTGAAGAAGGCATATCGTCTTTTGGCCAATGATTTTATCCTCAAATTCATCGCAGTCTAATGGAAATTTCATCTCCTCAAAGACTGCAATCGCTTTTTTCCAGTCTCCCATTTTATTCACCCTCACATACAAGCATATCGAACCAGTTTTTTATTTTATTCCACTCTTCAAGTCCTGCGGGAGTAATTACGTACAATTCAAGGTTTTCTTTTGATTCAAATCTGACCTTCTCCATCCGCAGGTAACCCATTTCCACAAGCGCATTCAAATTTGAATATGTCGAGCCGTCACTTCCGATATTAAGGCCGTTTTTTATCTGCCTTGCCGTTGCTCCGTCTTCGCCGAGTTCAGATAAGGCCCACAGGATTTTAATCCGGCTAAGTGAGAACAACTTGGAGTTCAGATTCCCTGACTCATTAACAATTTCCAAAAATTTTTCTTCCATTTTACCGCACACCGCACCCGCAGGTATTTTTTTGTTGATCATAATTGCGACTTGAAGTTTAAATTAATTTCTGGAGACGGCAATTGATGTGGTGTATCAACAGACCGCCCTGACGATATGCCATTACAAACCAATCTGATAGTTGATCAAAACTTAAGGAACATCAGGGCACATATAGCTGTTTTCACAGGTTATCTTTGGGATGTCAGGAGCATCGTTTGCCTTCAAAACAAAATACACGATTTCTCTTGGGACATTTTCAATGTCACATTGATCGCAGTTATCACAAATTTCAGACATCGTATATGCCTCGTTATTATTATCTATGAATTCAACAGGGGAATGTATCCTTAAATCAAGTTCGAATAGTTCTCCGGGTTCCGGCTTGAAGAGTTCAGCAGTAATTCTGTACTCTCTGCATTCTCCGGCCGGGAGATCGGTGACCTCAATGTCTTTAACAGGAATTTCCCCCGCATACTCAGCATCGTAACCGGCAGTAAGATTGATTCTGACAAGCGTTAATGTTACATTGTAAACAGCTTTCCGGCAATCGACTCCTGCATTGTTATAAGCAGAAAAATCAATACTCAGGTTATTCCCTTCAACAGATATGTCGGGAGTATGCCAGAGGTCTTCATAAAGTTCGGGATCTGAAATGTCATTACTAAAAAGATTGCCTACAAACAGAGGTTTGCCCCATTTTTCAGGTTCCTGAAGCTGGAATGAATCGTTTTCGATATAATATATGATGGTAGGGGTCATATTTTCAGTTCTTGGATTTGTAGAGTCTATTGCATATCCCGAAAACCAATCGAGTCTGGAGGGTTTACTGGAGAAAGCATGGGCTGATTCATACTGTGGCGCCGCAAAGATCATTAGATTAATTAAAACAAGAGTAATTACCGCTGCAATAATTATCAACACCTTTACCGGCTTTGAAATTATTATATCCATATGTCTGCTAAAACCCCAAGGAACAATTCTAAGATAGTTGTTTTAAAAAAAAGATCATATAAATTGTTATGCTACAATTCGGAAAAAAACGAACAGTATTAAATTAATATTTATATTAAAATCTCTCCTCCTTCTTTTCCTTCCTCAGGCCTTTCTGGATGGTCATTGGGATAAAAAAACCAATCCTAAAATATAGAGTGAAAATACAGCTGGGGAAGGATGAATTCTCTTTTTTTGTGTACCGGCCGGGATTGCTCGCTCGCAAGTCTCGCTTTGCAACGCCGGCCTTGTTTTCCCGGTTGAGCTGGTTTGTATTACGCCCGCAGGGGCCTTGACTTATCGTCTCGGCCCCTGCCGGCTGTGTGTGTTGTGCACCCCGCTCCGCATCACCGGCCGGTGGCCGGGCATGCTCCGCGGGGGATTGCATCTACTTCTTTATTATATAGTAAGTGTGTGATCCCGCACCTTTCTTCTCGGCAAGACCGAGCTTTTCCAGTTTTTCGATTCTTCTGAGGACTGTATTTTTGGATACATCCAGTCTTGATGCAATGTCTCCACTCTTCATTGGCACGTTTATCAATTTGAGTATTTGATTGTCAGTATCATCGATTGATGAAGAGGCTGATTTTCTGAAAATGACTGAAAATGTGGAGGGGGCTGCCTTGAATTCAACCGAGCATATAGGGTGATTCTCAACCTCTTCCTCGATCATCTTTATCCCAAAGCCGTATCTTTCGATATAGCCGGAATCATAAAGAAGATTCGATAATGACGGGTTTCTCGGGATGTGCTCGGGGTCTTTGATATCGACTCCGGGCATGAGGCCGCCTGGGTTTTTTATCTCGAATCTGTCGGGATATACGAGTATCTTGACATCGGCACTGATCGTATAGTTCCGGTGGCATACGGCGTTTATGAGTGCTTCACGAATTGCCCGCGGGGGATATTCTTCAACTTTGATTCTTCTGGTTCCTGCGACTACATCGATCTTCCTGATGTCTTTCATCAGGCTTTCGTATGCTTCTTCGATAACCTTCCATGCCGGCCCTTCATATTCCTCGCTCCATATGGGGCCGTCTTCGCCCATTCCCACTTTCCTTATCTTTGCATAGGCGATGTTTTCGGTTGCTTCTGTGAAGAACAATATTCCTGCGTTTGTGAGTTTGTCGTTCTTTACGGCCCCGACACTTCTCAGGTATCTGGATCTGTTGTCGTCGGCGATTGTTTTTCCTCTGGTCTCTTTCACCTTATCAAAGAACCAGTCGATATATTCTGAGCGGGCTTCTTCTTTTGGGAGCATGGGGATCTCGTCCCAGTTGATTGTCCCCATCTCTGATGAGAGCATTATAATCTCCTGGAGTGATAGAGGTCTTACTCCTGTGCCGGTTCTGATATATACGATTCCGCCGATAGAGCAGAGGTTTGTGTTTTTATCGACATTGATTATGAGGAGGTCTTTGTCATCTACTGTTATCTTCTGTGTTTTTATTGCCGGTGGAGGGATTATCGACTGAACCGAGCTGGTGACTTTTTCGATTGCGTCTTTTACATCTGTTCCGGTGATTTTTCCAGTGTCCGATACTCCGACGATTATTTTTCCGCCGTCAGAGTTTGCGAAGGCGGCGATCTCATGGTGGATGTTTTTCCCCGCTGATTCCTTGAATTCAAGGACTTCGGATTCTCCGGACTGTATCAGGTAGATGAGTTCCTCCAGATCCATGGTTACTGTTGCATCACATTTATAGAAAAATGTAACGGTAGGGGGAGCTACTGTTCCATTTTTGGGTTGAACAGTAGTGAACAGTAAATGGGACGGGAGGGTTCTGCCTTCCTGTGTGCAATGACTGGGATCGACATGCCTGTTATCGATAACCAGACGGCCTATATCGCAGGATGGCTCCGGCACATCAGAAACGGCTCGGCCGTCGATGTCATCCGGGCTGCAGGAGGTGCACAGTATCGGAAATGTCCCACAGGGGCAGATCTGATTTAAGAAATCCGTAGGATTTCGAGTCGGGCGGCCGACTTCCTCACCGGGGGCGGGGAGGAATGAATTCTCTTTTTTTTATTGTACCGGTAAAGAGAAGTCAGATAATAAGGGTCATTATGAGAAAAATGGGGCAATAATACTGAAAATGTTATTGCAATCCAAAAATCATTTAAGAGGTTTTTTAGAGAAGGGGCCTTATATGAAGAGCAGGAAAAATACTCCTGTGGCTGTAATCTGCATGATGGACTCATTGATTAAACCCAATACCTGTGTGAGGATTCTTTTTTGCTTAATCTTAATTATACAGCCAGATCCTTACATCCTGTTCGATGATCAGTCCCCCGGAGACAATCTCTTCCAGAAGTGGTTTAATCTGGTCGATCTTTTCCTGCGAATCGACAACCTCTATCACTACAGGAAGGTCGGTTGACAGCCTTAAAATTGCCGACGAATGTATCATACTCGTCTTTCCAAATCCGCTTATTCCCCGGAGCACAGTAGCTCCATAAAATCCTTCCCTTTTAAACAATTCAACAAGGTACTTATAGAGAGGTTTTCCTTTGTACCTGTCTGATTCGCCAATATAAATCCTTAAAAGGACGGCTTCTGCTCTCCTCTTCAGCTCCATAAACTACTCCATACATATATTGCAGATGTTTTTCCAAGATATACCGCAAGAATTGTAAGTGCAAAAGTAAGAAACAAATTTGCTCCAAACAAAAGGATTCTGTTATCTTCGAGCATTTTGAAGGACTCATAACTGAATGTGGACATCGTTGTAAAGGAACCCAGGAATCCAATAGTCAGCATTATCCTTGTCTCTTCAGAGAACGTTCCGCTGAATTCGGCAAGAAACATTATGAAGCCTATGATGAAACTGCCAATAACATTTACTGCAAGCGTTCCTGCCGGAAAAGATGTAAAAGAACCCTGGAATTCACCTCCCAGAATATATCGGGCGATTGCACCGAGAAATCCTCCAATTCCGATTAATATCCATATCTGCATAAATGTCTCCTTTATAAGCAGGTATCATCAGCGATTGCGATTTGGAATTTTTCCGTGGCGGATACCATCGCCAAAATATTGTAATTCAGATATCATTTATTTATGCTCGATAATATCTGTTTTCCATAGTTGCCGGTAACAACCATTCAGGTAAATATCGGGAACCTCGCCTACATTTAGCATATAAAGGGACTCTATCGCAAGTCCGGTATATTCAAGCGAAGGAGAACCACCATAAACTGAACGAACGTATCCGCCTGATGAATGAGCACACCTTTCAATAAAATTCCTGCAGATTTCGGAATTAATATCCTTTTTTATTAACGAAGATAAGAATAATCCGGCATGAACATGTTCAATATATGCCGGTTTTCTCCCCGGCCCGGGTACAAATCCATATTCCCTGTCAGAAAAGCTTTTCAAAGAATCTTCGGTTTTGTCCATTGGAGGATTGTCGCCGAGAAGTTTGAGGATCATTATCGAATAGAATGTATCGATAAGACTCCCGTAAGAGGTACAGCCGTTTCCGGAGATCTTCTCCAGCCCGGATATGTGGCTTCTTATTGAATCCGCCGACTCTTCCAAAATATCCGATCCTTTCAGCCTGTATAAGGCCAAAGCGCTGTATACAGGTTCGAGGAACGACATTATCTCGGGATTTCCGGAATTCTTTGATGGTAGAAGATTGATCTTCTTCAGGTAGCAACCCATATCATACAGCGGTTCTTCTCCAAGAAAGGACAGACAATAGTTTGTATACAGAGCTGCCTGAACGGATGGATATGATCCGTCTTCCCTTTGCAGGCTGAGCAGGAACCGAAGTGTTTTATCCCCTGAATAATCCCTCCCGAGAAGCTTTAATGAATGCATGGCATGGAAGGTATCCGCCGCATTCGGGTGATCCAGCTTATAAAAACAAAAACCCCCTGATATGCACTTTCTCTCCTCTATATAATGGCACACTTTTTCGACCTGCTTATTTGAGAGATGGTTAAGGATTTTGTTCATTTGGGATGCCTCCGAAAGAATCAGCTCCTGTTTATTCCATAAGATATCTTTTTAAGGGACGCGATCGTTCCGTCAAGTCTCACGATTAAGCCGGCAATATCTTCACTCTTCTCCTGCCTCTTTTTCAGGGCCGCTTCTGAGGCCCCCTTTGTATCATCTATTGCAGATTCTATCTCTTCGTCCAGCCTGTTTGAAAATTTCCTAAATGAGGTACTGATATTCTGAAGAGTTGCCCACCGGAGATTCTCAACGTTATGGATGACGAGAGATGAGATGGTTCTCTCAATTTCTGCCCTTATTTTCTTTTTGAGATATGTATCAGGCATAAATTTCTTTATTGTACTTTGTGTAACTATACCTGAAATCCCTCCCCAGGAGATTCGCGATGTCCAATAGGGTTCGTACTTTATCTCAAGAAGGTCTCTGCCGGCAGATGCAGGTGCAGGAATCTCGAATAGCTCTGCTGCCAGGACCCTGGTGGAGTTTATCATATCCAAAGAACGATTGTGATACTCCGAGAGGCTTGTAGTTATCAGTTCATTATATTCACCCGTTATCCGGCACAGGGCCTCATCGAAGTACACGGGAATTTCAGTATTTAGTGTATTCTGAAGATTTGAGATATCAAGATTTGTATTGTTTTCAAGCTCTGAAACGGCGGATTTCATCAGCTTTTCTGTTGCCTCCTTTCTCAGTGCCTCGCAGTCATCTTCAAGTGATCCGATGATCCTTTTTTTATCCCCTACAAGCAGGTCTCCGGTATATTGACGCCATTTAATAAGTTCTTCTGCATTATCTTTAAAAATCCCTATTTTTTCTTCAAGATCTTTTAGCGGCATTTCAAGAGATCGTCTTTCAAGAAGAATTGCAAGCAGCAGCTTATCTATAATTACAGAGAATTTTCTCATAACGGCCTTCTTTAAGAGGCGATCTTTTTCTTTTCCTGCGAGCTTTTTGATCTCTTCCAGTACCAAAGAAACTCCGCTATTTTCCAGCATCTCTTCATTCCCGGTAACTGCTGCATTAAGGCCGTTCTTTGCTGATAGCGGGAGTATTATCAATTCATCCCCATAAAAACCGTTCTCTTTTAAAACCTGCTTTAGAAAAGAGATGGATGTATGGATATCATCAGAAGAGAGATAATCTGTCTTATTCAGGACGAAAATAATCTTCTCGACTTTTGTTTGGATCTGTTTTAGGAATTCAAGTTCCGTTTCCGTTATTGGGGGGTCGGCTGACAATATAAAAAGAGCGGCATCACATTTGGGAAGGAATGAGATTGTCATATCAGTGTTGTGAATATTGGTCGATCCTATTCCAGGGGTGTCGATTAATGTAATTTCTTTTAGTATTTCTGCCGGATGAGTAAGGGTTACATAATCAACATCCTTCAGATTGCCGGGATTTTCTTTTTCAGTCACATATTGATTTAGGATTTCTCTGATTTCATTGAGACTTTCAGTTTTGAATTCATCGGTTTTATCAGAGTTAAGATAGTGAACTTTCAATGTTCGCTTTGGTCCTTTTTGTATAATTGTGGGTACGGCAGTCAGGGGTATGACAGAGTCAGGCAGAATCTTTTCGCCAAGAACAGCATTTAATAATGTGCTCTTTCCTCTCTTGAACTGCCCGAGGACAGAGAGATTAAAACATCCCGCACAAAATTTGGTCTTCAGATCTTCAAGCTCTTCCCGCTCTCTTTTGAAGTTTCGGCCGGAACTGTCTATGATGGATATTGTATCGTCTATGAGTCCTGGAATATCAGGGTCAGGGATTTCTGACTTATCTTCTGTTTCTGCCCTGAAATCTTCATTGCTCAAATTATTACATGTATGACAGAAATCTTTACTGCTGATAATGATTCCTCCTTTGGATAATTGAAACTTTATTGCCTGTTCAGGAGTTATCAGCAAAAATGCGGTTTATGGTGAACTCCATCACCTTGATTTAATATAATTTCTTTTAATGAAATAATATTTTTTTGATTCTCCATGAGCCTTGCAGTGTCTGTCCATTCAGTACTGATTTGACAGGGCAGCTCTCATATGTGAACTTTCTTATTATGGTGAGGAATCTTTTGTAAAATCCGTTTCATCTGACAAACGCCCTGCGGCCTGCAAAGCAGGCGCCGCTTCCCATCTCTTCCTCAATTCGCAGGAGTTGATTATACTTCTCGATTCTCTCGCCTCTGGCCGGAGCCCCGGCCTTGAGATGACCCGTACCCATTGCGACTGTGAAATCAGCAATGAATGAGTCAACAGTTTCACCACTCCGGTGGGAAACCATGGCTGCCCATCCATGTGAGTATGCAAGGTCTACTGCAGCGATTGT
This sequence comes from Methanomicrobiaceae archaeon, assembly GCA_016928355.1. Classification (GTDB taxonomy): domain Archaea; phylum Halobacteriota; class Methanomicrobia; order Methanomicrobiales; family Methanomicrobiaceae; genus Methanolacinia. The sequence goes on along the minus strand of JAFGKW010000050.1, from coordinate 582 downwards.
CTCTGAGACTGTCCCTATCTGGTTTGGCTTGATGAGCACTCCGTTTGCCACGTCCTCCTGTATTCCTCTTTTGATCCGATCCACGTTTGTTACGAAGAGATCGTCTCCCACAAGCTCCACACGGTTGCCGAGTTCATGGTTAAGGGCCTTCCAGCCGGTCCAGTCGTCTTCGGAAAGGCCGTCCTCGATAACTACGATGGGATAGGTATCGACAAGCCTACTGTAATATTCGATCATCTCGCCGGACGACAGAGACCTGCCTTCGGTCCTGAGCTCGTATTCCCCATGATGGAAGAATCCGCTTGAAGCAGGGTCCAGTGCGAATCCAATCTCCCGGCCCGGTGTATATCCTGCTTCTTCGATTGCATCGGTTATGAGGATCAGGGGTTCTTCGTTAGAGGAGACGACCGGAGCGAAACCTCCCTCATCGCCGACACCTGTGCTGTAACCCTTCTTCTTCAGGATCTCTTTAAGTGCCTGGTATGTCTCACTTCCATACCGCAGTGCCTCGCTGAAGTCCGGGGCACCCCATGGGACGATCATATATTCCTGAAAATCAGCTCCCTGCCAGTTTGCATGGAC
>JAFGKW010000049.1 GCA_016928355.1 Methanomicrobiaceae archaeon | reverse complement strand
GCAATCGTGGGCCATATCCGCGAAGCGGGCGAGACGGTGAATCCTCCTGTTGTCAGGAGGGAGGACGGGTCATGGCTGATCGACGGTATGACCCGTGTAGATTCGGTTAAGAAGATCATCTCGCCTTTTATCACATTCCCTGGTGAAGGCGAGGGTAATTATGATACTGTCGCGGGTCTGGTCATGTATATACTCCAAAGGGTGCCGTCGGAAGGAGATTACTTTGAAGAAGGGGGATTTCGTTTTGAGGTTGTGGATATGGATGGAAACCGTGTCGATAGGGTGCTTGTGACCAGGACTCCCGAAACCGATCCGGGACAAGACTCATGATTTGTTTGAAATTAGTTTTTGCCTGATTTTTGAAGCCTATTGGGCATGTATGCCGTTCCGAAAAAAAATACTTTTTAAAAGTGCTGATATGGGGATTTGAACCCCAGTCGCCGGCGTGAAAGGCCGGCATGATTGGCCCCTACACTATATCAGCAGGAGAATTGTTGCCTTAATATGTAAGGCAGATTATGATATATACGTTTTGGATTTGGCCGGCTGAAAAAGTTTTTTTTATATTTATTTGAAGATTTCAGTTCCTTCAGATGAGGTTTTTGCACTGAATGCCGCGATCATCTGCTTTACGACGGGGCCGGGCTTTCCTGTCCCAATCTTCCTTCCGTCGATGAGAGTTACGGGTGCGACCTCTGCTGCCGTTCCGGTTACAAGGACCTCATCTGCAGTGTAGAGATCGAAGAACCCGAGGTTCTGCTCTTTTACAGGGATTCCAAGCTCTTCGGCAATCTCAATTAGGACCATCCTCGTGATACCCCTGAGGTTGTTTAAAGTTGGAGGAGTAACGATAGTTCCGTTCTTGACTACGAATATGTTGTCGCCCGAACCTTCGGCTACGTATCCGTTGGTATCGAAGAAGATAGCCTCGTCGCCTCCCTTGTAGTTCGCCTCAATTTTGGCCATAATATTGTTGAGATAATTCAGGCTCTTTACATTGGGCGGGAGCGCTTCTGCCGGGTTTCTCCTGACTGATACAGTAACTGCCTTCAGGCCCTTTTCGTATAAATCCCCGTACATTGCACCCCATGGAGCGGATATTATGAAAACAGTCGGCTTCGGGCATTTCCTCGGATCGAGGCCGAGATCGCCGACGCCTCTTGTAACGACGAGCCTGATGTAGGCATCCCTGTGGTCATTTTTCCTGAGCGTCTCAAGTGTGGCTTCGGCCATCTCTTCTTTTGTCATCCCGATATCGAGATCGATGGTTTTTGCAGAATCGTAAAGCCTGTCGAGGTGCTCGTTGAGCCTGAAGACTCTCCCGTTGTATGCCCTGATCCCCTCAAATATGCCGTCCCCGTAGAGAAGGCCATGGTCGAAAACAGAAATTTTCGCCTCTTCCTTTGGAAGGAACTTACCGTCCAGGTAAATTATCATGAATCTAATTTCTTCTGCTGAAGTTAATTATTTTTTGATTTTTATTCAGTTCGGACACTTCGGTTATTTTTAAAAATATTAATTATTCCTGAGGGCATAAGCCCCTTCGGGGCAGCCCGGAGCGCAAATTTCTACGAAATTTACGCTGTAACGATAGCCGGCCTGAATGCTACAAGAGGTTCATTCTAATAATTGAAATTTCATGAAATGAAGAGGTGACCGGAGGTCGCCATAGGTTTCGAAAGGGCGATAGACCTTCGGTTGCCTCAGCCGGGAAGAAGCACATGAAAAAAACAAAAATACAGTTCTATGATCTGAAGAAGTGCAGAAAATAATTGGAGCGGGAAGGATGCCTGACCATCCTTCCCGTGACTTATCGCAATTAGGGGGAGGGTTAAAGGGAGGGGGAATCTTCCCCCCTCCCTTTAATAATATTCAAAATTTATCTTTTCATCCGGCAATTATTCACGAAATTCCCGATCATTCCTGCCGAAGCCATGGGGTGAAGATGCGTATAGCTCCCCTGTGTCCGGTTCACAACCGCACCGTCGAATCCGCCGATTATCCCCGCACCACGGCTGAGCCTGTAGCTGTAATGGGTGTCCTTCGAAAGCCTGACATCGGTATGGTGGAATTCATGGCCGCTGAAACCGGATTCTCCAAGTGGGCTTTTAGAGTCTGATGTGCCCTTTACATATCCTATTACCCTTCTTGCAGGCATGGTGGTCTTCCCGTCGAAGACTCCACACATTTCATAGCGTTTCTCTTTGTCAAGATCGTTCCATCCTGCTTTAAGGCGGAGCTCCGCTGTAAGATATATCAGACCGCCGCATTCTGCATAGACCGGAGTCCCGTTGGCAGAGACCTCGGAAACCGCTTCTCTCATCCTTTCGTTGGACTCGAGTCCTTCGGCAAACATCTCAGGGTATCCGCCGCCAAGGATATAGCCGTCAGCGTCGGGAAGCCTGTCGTGAACCGGGCTGAATGTAACGACTTCGGCACCCTTTGCGCCGAGGATGTCGAAGAGGTCATTGTAATAGAAGTTGAAGGCCTCGTCAACTGCAACAGCGATCTTTACATCCTTCTCCCCCTTCTGTATGAAACTGTCCGGAACCCTGACCGGTGCCGGGGATTCACCTGCAATGTCGAGAAGTGCTTCAATATCGACATTTCTGCTGACAATCTCCTTTACAGATTCGACCCTTTTCAGGAATTCATCATCCTTCTTTCCCTCGAGGAACGGTATCAGGCCCAGGTGTCTCATTGTGAGTTTCATCTCCTCGCGCCTTGGTATCGCTCCTATAACCGGTATTCCTGTTGCTGCCTCTATAGCGGTCTTTGCCTTATGGAGGTGTTTTTCACTGATGATCTGGTTGAGAATAACTCCTTTTATTCTTACATCAGGATCGTATGCACAAAAACCCATGACGATCGCTGCGGCACTCCTCGTAATGCTCCTTGCATCGACAACAAGAATTACATTCTGGCCCAGCATCTTTGCGACGCTGGCAGTAGAGCCTGTATCTGAAAGGGCCTCCGATCCCTCAAAGAGTCCCCGGACACCTTCAATGACCGCTACCTCCGCACCAATGCAGCCGTTTGTATAACTCTCTCTGATCTGTTCAGGAGTCATTACGAAGCTGTCGAGATTTCTACAGGGCCTTCCTGTAACTGCAGTAAGGTATGAGGGATCTATATAGTCCATTGCAACCTTGAAAGTCTGGACGGTGAAGTCCTCAGAAAGGATTGAGCTTAATGCGAGGGTTATGCTTGTCTTACCGCTACCCGACCGGTCACCGGTTATAAGAAAACTCTTCATTCTTTATCAGATACTCCTTATGACATCCCCGAATTCACCCGGGACGATATCCCTGACTCCAAGTGTTTTCGGGTGGAGGTCAATCTCGACAACTACATGATCATGGCCGAACTCTTTCAGGGGCTCCACCTGTCTCGGTCCGTTTGTCACTGAAAACACCTCTATTCCCTCAAGATATTCGGGTGGGATTGCATGCGGCACACCCGTAATAAGTGCAAAATCAGGTCTTATCTCTTTTATGATCTCACCGAGTCTGTCGCCGTTTGCCCCGTACTCATCGAGCGCTCCACAGAGAACAGGATCGATTCCTGCGGATTTTATTCCTGAAAGAATGGTCTCAGCGTCCCTCCGGATCTTAGGAAGACCTCTCTGTTCAAGATTTACCACGTATGTGATGTCAGCACCCGGGCATTTTTCATATAGAGCGATAAGAGAATCGGCGAACATATATGCAGTCTCCTTCTTTGCATTGAGTATTGCAATTCCCTTCCTGCCTGAGGCTGCCTGTTCAAGAAGTCTTCCGGCAGCAACGTGCTTCAGGTCTCCTCGTGAAGGCTGAACATATGGTTTGTAAGCAGCGCCTCTCTTTCTTTCCACCTCGTTTGCAGCCCTGAGAAGTGCTTTTTGTCTCTCCAGCTCATCTTCTTCGATCCAGCCGGCTGCAGCGGCAGGTTCAAGGGCTGCAATTACGCCGTCGATGTTTTCCCTGAATCCTGCATGGATCTCAACAGCGATTGCAGGGGTTTTTATGCCCGAATCTATGATTGCGGCCTCCATGTCCTCGCCGATGATCATAGATACGCACGTTCCGACGACTGCGATCCTTTCTGGTTTAAACTCCTTTTCTGCATACCTTAGGACATCCTCAAGGACCTGCTGACCCCCGAAGATGAACTCGTTGTCTGCAAGTGAGGTTGTGAGCACCCTGAGACCGTCTTCCTCAAGAAGACGGGCGTGTTTGAATGAGCAGCCCGAAGGGCCGTGAAGGATTGCAAGATCCACTCCGAGATCCCTTACGGTATAAAGTGCGGCGACGATTGAGCTTGGTCTTGGCTGTATGTAATTCATCTTTTCATCTCCAGGTTTTAACAGAGAGGACGACCATTCGCCCCTGCCCTGATTTCAGTGCTTTTTCTATGCCCTCATCCAGTGAGGAAGCCGTTTCAAATTTAATATCAGCCGGGATTTGATTCCTGATATATTCAGGATTTTTCGATATGACGACGACGGCTTTTGGTATTATATCAGATATTGCGCCTGCGATATCATCGTCTGAAAAACCCTCACATATATTATCCGCCTCAATCCCTATAACAAGCACCTGTTCTTTTCCGGGTGAGATCCTGAGGGCATAACGGGATGCTGCGACAGCTGTTTTCCTGTTCGTTCCGCTGTTGGAGTTGTCGACAATTTCTGTTCCGTTTATGGTACTGTATGAAAGTCTTCCTTCCAGTGCTGAAAAGGTGTCAAGGCCCGATGGATCTATTCCAAGGATGCATCCTGCGGCCGCCGCCGTCACAAGGGCTTCCCTGTAACCGTCGACAGTTAGGAGCGGGTTTCTAAATTTTCCCTTAATCTTCCCGTAATCATATCTACAAATGTCTTCTTTGGCATCTGCAATGTCTCCGGCAGAAAAAGCACCAGGTATGTCAGCAACGATTCCCGGACCAAGAAGAACCTTTTTACATCTCTTCAATAGTCCGGACTTCTCCTCCAATGCGGACTTCTTTCCGTTCGCAATCATGTAATCGTCGCCCGAAGTCAGGATGCCGAGGTCCCCGAGACCTGTTACGCCGATGGATTCTTCAGCGATTATCCATCTGCAGTCCTTTCCGGCTTCAGAGAATACTTCAGGAAGTGTCCCCGGGGTGATGCTTTTTTTAAATATCACGCTTTTCTCCGGGTATCTGACTGTGCCCCGGGAAGTATGGAGGATGCCCCTCCTGTTCATAATATGGGATATTGCATTTGCAGTCGTAGTTTTGCCTTTTGCTCCGGTAATCTCGATTAGTATGGAATTTTCCGGAACTAAAGAGGCCAGGGCAACTGCTTCATGATGAGAGATCACCCTTATATCTGAATGATTCAGCAGCCTGTAATCCGGATCAAGATGAACCGGGGCGGCAATAATTTCGTAATTTTTTTCCGCTGCTTCGTTCTCATTCAGTGTTCCGTCCCTGCCCCGGTATACATCAACTGTGTCCACGTCATGCCCCGATCTTCTCAGGTGTCCAGCAAGGGTTTTTCCGCCGTGGATTGTATCGAGAACAAGGATCTTCATAAAATTAGATTTGCCTTTTTTTATAAAAGGCATTAACTGTTAGTAGTATCCTGATCTATCTTAGAGATAATCACTTACAGATTTCTTTCCGTTAGCGATCATGAGATCTGCAAGCAGCTCATTCTCTCCTATAGGATCGGCGAAGACGAGAGGGATCTCTTTGTCCTTAAGTTTGAATGTTCCCCTGTGTCCGCCTTCCTCAATTCCAAGGATATCGGGTATATCTTTGTCGATATGCATACCTCTTGCAAGGAAGAGAGGAACAACCTGGAGGATTTCAATATCTTCATCTCTGAAGGCTTCGAGTGCTTCAGGAATTGTGGGCTCGTTGAATTCCATAAATCCGGTTTTTACAACGTATCCTTCTTCCTTTTCGGCAATGATCTTTGCTGTGTTGTCGATGAGCTGTTTGTTGTATGGCTTCTTGCTGCCATGGCCTACTAGTAAGAATCCGATCTTTGTCATATAATACAATGTATTACTATCTTATGTAAAAATAATTACCAATTGATTTTTCACTTATCCAAAAGACTATTATATACAAATGAGTGATTTTGAAAGAGAGATCGCCAGGTGCTTCAATAATTACTTCGAGAGAGTCGGGGCGAAGGGATATGCATACAGGCTTAAACAGTCGCGGTTTATCACCCAGTACGTCGATGTTCTCTCCGATTCCCTTGACCCGAGATATTACCTGGCAATCGAGTGCAAATCCCTGAAAGGGAAAAAGCTCTACTTTACACAGCATTTCCACGAGGACAAAAATGGTGTCCACCAGGTAGATGCAATATCGGATTTCATAAAAAAGACCGGCAGAAAAGGTTTTCTTGCAGTCGAATTCCGCGCTGGAGCAGGGAAGCCTAAGGAGGCATATCTACTGCCATGGGATCTTGTAATCGAATTCAGGAAGAATAATGCAGGGATCTCAAAGGAGGATTTCTCAGCTGGGATAAGACTGGACAGGTCTGCGGGAGGATATATTCTCACAGAGCCTATCCAAAATCATTAGATAATTAAACACATATCTATAGGGGAGAATTATGGATCCATATGACAGGTACGAACTCATTGTTAACGGTCGTACTGTGAAAACACCAATAGCAATAGCTTCAATGGCGGGGATTGTCGATTCGGATTATGTCCTTGCAAGAGAAGAATATGTTGGAATGGCCTTTATCGGAGGCTATTCGATCGATGAACCTACAATTAATGCAAGCGTCCTGATGGAAGAGGAGGGGCGCTCCGAATTCATATCCACAGATCCAGCGGCCGATCTTAAGGCAGAGATCGAAAAACTGGCAGGAACCGATATCATCTCTGGTGTGAACCTCCGGGGGAGCAGTTCCGAATCCTTCGTTTTAATTGCTGAAGAGCTTGGAGATGGTGTAATCTATGAGATAGATGCACACTGTCGCCAGCCGGCTATGATCAATGCAGGGAGCGGTGAATACTATCTGCACAATCCTGAGAGGCTTGCAGAGGTCGTAACTGCGCTTAAAGAAACGGGTGTCACAGTATCAGTCAAAATAAGGGCCGGAGTTGCTGCTGATGACTCTGCACTCGCACGTATCTTATGGAAGGCCGGCGCGGACATACTTCACATTGATCTTATGGACTTCGGAGTTTCAAAGATAAGGCAGATCAGGAACAGCTGTCCTTTATTCCTTATTGCAAACAATTCGGTCAATACATTTGACCGTATGAAGGATCTGCTGGCGCACGGGGCCGATATGGTCTCTCTTGCACGGCACTCGGATGCAGATACTCTGAAGGCTCTTGATAATGCAATAGCAGCTTATGCTGATGAGACCGGGTGGTACAACTCCCCCAAGCAGCTCTGCAGGGGAGGAGACCTGAGAAGCCTGACATTCTGCTGTATGCCCGTAAAGCAGTGCCCGCTCATGCCTGCATTACAAAAGATAGGAATGTCACCGAAGGATTACCATGATTTTAAGGTCAAATCGGTTGAGAACACACCTATGGCATCGGGTTCGAGTACATGCTTCGGGAGCCTTGCATGGTGCTGCAAGAGCTCGACTCCATGTATGTTCAGGGATATCAGCATTAAAAAGGAGGGCATTACGCTTGCTGACTATATGAGGTACAAGCGACGGCTCTCTGAAAAGATTATGGACAGGATATTTAATGAAGAAAGGCGGGAAGATATCGCGGGCTGAGACTGCACAGCTCGCAATGATGCTTGAGGTCTGCACCGGGGTGAAACCCGGAAATGTGGACCGTTTCCATGACTATGACGATACATGGCTCGAGCATTTTCTGGCATCTGCGATCCTTGCAAAACCTGCCTTTGAGGAGGCTGAAGGATTTCAGTCTTCGGGGAAAGGGATTGGGGACATCATCTATGACGCTGTTGCCCTTACAAATACCCATTCCGGCGGGAACACCCATTTCGGGGCTTTTATTCTTTTGATCCCTCTTATCGCGGGAGGGAGCATAGATTCGGCATCGGGAATTGTCCGTTCGACAACCGTTGCTGATGCGGTTTCTTTCTATAAGGCATTTTCACTTACATCTGTCAGGATGAATGAGACCGATGAACTTGACGTAAACGACCCTGCGGCCCTTGATCATATCACTGAAAAGGGAATGACCCTCTATGACGTTATGGACCACTCTTCACAGAAGGATATGGTTGCTGCAGAATGGACTAATGGATTTCGCCTGACAGAGAATACAGCTGAATTCCTGATAAATTCAGGCTCTGGCAAAAAAGCCATCTCCGATGCATTCATCTCGCTTCTTTCGGAAGAGACAGATACGTTTATCGTAAAGAAGTTTGGAGAAGAGACAGGGGTTTGGGCAAGGGAGAAGGCCTGTCTTGTCAGGGAAGGGAGACTTTCGATTGAGGATTTTGATGAGATGTGCCTTGAGAGGGGTGTAAACCCAGGGTCGGTTGCAGATATCATAATTGCAGGAATATATATTGCCATAAGCAGGGGATGGGGATGGGACTCTTAGGCGAAGGAATAAACGAGATAATCGCGACCACGAGGAAAAATGCGGCGCCGATTGGAATTATCGTAAAGGGCGATTCCGCAAGGATGGTTCTCTTCCACGGGACCCACACTATTGAAAATATCCGGAAGGACGGGTGGGTGGTTGCCAATATCATCCACGACCCTGTAATATATGTAAAAACGGCATTTGATGACCTGCCGGATGATTATTTTATTTCTGAAAATGCCGGTGATATGGAGGTTCAGAGACTGAAAGATGCATCCGCCTGGATTGCATTTAAGGCGGAGATCGAGAGAGAGTCCGGCGGGGCGGCGATTGTAAGGCTTACGCAGGTGGCGGAAAAGATTCTGGATGAGGGGATATATCCGGTAAACCGCGGTTTCAACAGCATTATCGAGGCGACCGTCCACGGGACGAGATATATCATGAACCATGATCCCCGGCTCCGTGAACTGATCGATCATCATGCCTCACTCGTCAGGAAATGCGGCGGGAGCCGCGAGAGGGAAGCCCTTGGGCTTCTGCTTGATTATATTAAAAAATAGTCTTTTTTGGGCTCTGTAGAAATCCTTCTCTCAAACCGGTTTTGCTAAAATCCCGGATATGATCATGAGATGATCCATATCTCTTTTTTGTAATAG
>JAFGKW010000048.1 GCA_016928355.1 Methanomicrobiaceae archaeon | reverse complement strand
TTTGGCAGGGTAAAATGTTCTTTATCGTTATAACTAATGTTGAATATCATGGATTTTCATGTGCCCCCATAAATTCATTTTCGCAGGGATGACCCGGTTTTGATCTTCTGATTTGGATTTACTTTCAGCCGGGTAATATGTCTGCTTTTATTGAGAGGTGTTATTATACATATAATAAATCTTACGATATAATAACTGTGATTCAAAATAATTTCCTGATAAGATAAATTATGAATGATACCTAAAGAGTCATGATTTATTTATCGTGTTCATTTCGACAGAAAAGTAAAACACTCAAACTTCGTCAGGTCAGTTCAATTATTATACCCGCAAATCAACGTTTATCATTCCATCTCACTAGAAAGCCTTGATATAACTTCATCCATGGAAACGCCGGAGATGCCTACCTTCTTCTGGCTGGAAGTCGCCCCGGATACTATCGAGACGTCACTTTTTTTTACTGAAAAGAATTCGGCGACCGTCTTTATGATTTCACTGTTCGCCTTACCTTCTGTCGCAGGGGATTTTACTCTGCATTCAACGGCCTTTCGCCATTCATTATAACCTGCAGGAAAATAGGTCGTTTTACTCCCGGGCGATACATTGAGCGTGATTAAAATGCTGTCCCCCGACTGTGAAAGAGCGTCCCTGTAATTCATAAGACCATTTTGAGAATGAATATCGCCCGGCATTTAACAAAATCGGATCACAAGTGGCTTCACGCCGTCCTTCACCATTTAAACCCTAACGCCGGGCTGTAACGTCTGTAGCGAATCCGGGTTGTCCCGTGGTTCATCTCAGGGCTTTAGTCCTATAATCACCCGGGGACCTATGTGAAACGCAATTATCGACAATAATTATTTGGAGTTAATTATATATATCCCTCTCCCGGGATCCATTCCGGACTGCCCTTAAGGAAATCACCGTCAGAATATACAACCTCTCCTCTAAGAATCGTCTTATCCGGGAAAACTCCCTCCATTCCCCCGTAAGGAGTCCATCCTGCAAGACTATGAAGCCTCCCGGGATCGACCTTTTCAGATCTCTTCGGATAGATGGCAAAGTCCCCACGCATCCCGGGTTCATAACCGGCACAATTAATATGAAGAATCCTGGCAGGATTGATTGTGGTCTTTGCTATAAGGGATTCAAGGGAGATCTTTTTCTGATATACAAGAGCAAGGAAGAGAGGGACCATCGTCTCGACTCCCGGGATACCAGATGGAGCGGATGAAAAGTCAGCTGATTTTTCAGAGACCGTATGGGGTGCATGATCGGATGCAAGAACATCGATCTTATCCCACATCCTCCAGAGTTTCTTTCTTGTTGCATCATCCCTCACCGGAGGATTGACCCTTGCAAATGTATCCTTAGCATCGAACATATCTGTTGATAAAAGCAGATGATGCGGCATCACCTCAAAGGTATGTCTCCCGGATACGAGGTCTGCCGATTCAAAAGAAGACAGGTGGCAGAAATGAAGCCTGAGATCATCTGGGGCCATCTCCATTATATTCGAAACAGCCTCTGCCTCGCCGGATACCGGCCTCAGGCAGTTGTGTGCATCCAGTGAATCGTCGGTCCCCTCAAGGACAGTTTCTGCATGAACAGTTGCAAGACACCCTGATTTTTCAATTTCAAGAAATGCCGATCTTAGATATTCAGGAGGCACACCCTCACCATAACTCGAAGGTGCTGCAAATATCTCTCCAAATGCCATAGCTCCCGCCCTGTGCATTCCGGAAAGATCCGCTCCCTTCATCACACCAGCATTGATGGAAAAATTGCAGTAAGCCTGGCTCTTCGCCTCTTTAAGTCTTGATTCGAACGTGGAGGCATCCTTTATCGCGGGAATGCAGTTCGGCTGGTCAACGACATGAGTTACGCCTCCGGCGAGAGCACTCATTGTACCCGTCTTCCAGGTCTCCTTTGAACTCTGCTCCTTACCGCCCCTCATATGAACATGCATATCGATTGCGCCGGGAAGGCAGTATAAACCCTTGCAGTCGATGGTCCTCTCAGCTCTCCCTGAAGAACCGGAATGAGCTACAAGACCGTTCTTTATTGAGATGTCCCTTACGAGTCCGGCAGGAGTTGAGACGTTTTTCAGGATCAGATCACAGTATTCAGGCATAAAAGAAATCAGAAGATAATATTCATTAATAAAAATAAAACTGGCGATCGGTCTTCAGCAGACTCTCGGGACCGGATCGCCGATTGGAGGCTCGATAAACCTCTCGCCGCCGATTGAAGTCTCCATGATTACCGAACTACCCTCAACGACGTATCCTATTATTGCAGCGTCCTGACCATACTTCGATCCCCGGATTGCCCTGAGGATATCCTCTGCATCCCCGGCAGCTACACCCATTATGACCTTTCCTTCATTGGCAACATCAAGCGGATTTATTCCAAGAAGTTCGGAGGCACTTGCAACAGACTTCCTTACAGGGAGATCATCCTCCCTTACTCTTACCTGGACTCCCGACTTCTCAGCCATCTCGTTGATTGCATTAGAAAAACCGCCGCGTGTAGGATCCTTCATCGCGTGTACATCGCCGGCCTTCATCGCATTTTCAACAATGTTCCATACAGGTGCCACATCGGATTTGATCTGTTCTCCAAGGTCAAAACCTTCCCTTGCAGTAAGAATAGCCAGCCCGTGATCTCCCAGCGTTCCGCTTGAAATAATTACATCACCAGGTTTCAGTCCGCAGTCACGGACAGGATTCTCAGCAATACCTATTCCGGCGGTATTTATTGCAAGTCCGTCGATTGCACCTTTCTCAAGGACTTTTGTATCCCCCGTAACAATAGATGCCCCGCATTCTCCAAGAGCATCATCCATCGATTTTACGATTATCTCAAGATCGGGGATCTCAAAACCCTCCTCTATTATCATTGCACAGGTGAGTGCCACCGGTTTTGCACCCATCATTGCAAGATCGTTTACAGTCCCGCATACTGCAATTCTTCCGATATCCCCGCCGGGGAAGAACAGCGGCCGTACCACATGAGAATCGGTGGTGAGAACAATATTGGAGCCCCCTATAGGTATTACAGCACCGTCATCAAGTGCCTCAAGACCGATACCTCCGGCATTGTTATGAGTATATGCAGTCAGAGTCTTTCCAAGAAGCTCGGCAAAAACTGCTCCGCCGGCCCCGTGCATCAGATCAATCTTCTTCATCTTCTACCTCAATCTCAATATTTGTAACAAGAATCTCCATGCCCTCAACAACGACCGGGAGTTTTCCACACTGCGGACATACGAACCTCTCTCCTCCGGAATATCCACATTCACATTCGGTCTTTACCTGAATGTTTTTACACTCGATTTTACAGTCCTTAAAAATAGGGTCCTCCTCGCACATCGTTTCAAATAAAAAAATAACCTGTTCAGGGTTTATCATTGTGAGTTCGCCCAAACCGACATGGACTTTTTTTACATTTGTTGCAAAATTGTCTTCCGCAGCTTTTTTTGCGGTTGCATATATGTCATATGCAATGGAGTACTCGTGCATCATTCCTCCATTGCAGCATAAACTTCTTTAAAGATCTGCCTTGTCTGCAGGGCATCTTCCCTGCTTAATTTCTGGATGGCAAAACCAACATGGACAAGAACAAATTCTCCAACTTCGACATCGACAAGATCAATGCGGACTTCCTGCTGGAGATCACCGTAATCGACTACGGCTACATTGCCATCCTTTATTTCCAGCACTTCCGCCGGTATAGCAATACACATTAATAACTTCCTCCATTTGTTGAGGCATAATATAATTCGCAATCAGACAAACGCCGAGAGAGAGATTTGAACTCCCGAGGTGCAAACACCAGTGGCTTTCAAGGCCACCGCCTTACCGGACTAGACTATCTCGGCTCTTCATATAGATTAAATCTACGAATTAAAAAATGTGGCGTTATTGCCTCTTTACGGCAATGAATGCCACCGTAATTGCAATAAATGCGGAAACGAGAGATAACCAGATTTCCGGGCCGGATTGTTGATCTTTTGCCTCTGCGGAATCACTGAAGAATTCCCGGGCGTCATTTGATACTGTAATTGATGAAGCACCCTCCGCATATAATGTGACATACCCGCTCTCGGATTCATCCGCAGGATAGACCTTTACATAAACGGTCCCTCCTTCAACCGGAATAGTGACTTTTTCAGCAGAATTGTCATTATGTGAATCGACAGTGAACTCTACGAGATCCTCTCCCACATAACATACGACCCAGTTCTTTCCTGACGATGTATAGATATCAAGAATTCCGGGTTTGGTTTTGACTGAAAAATATGCAGGAGATTCAGCCGATGAGAACGCCTGTGCCTGCATTACGGTAACAGTGCTGCCTGTGGGAGATGCAGAGGGCGATGTCGTCTGCTGGGGAGTCATTACCCCGGGAGTCACCTCAAAGTCTACTTTTGACACGAGGCCCTTATTGTCATAAAAGAAAGCCTCAAAAAGGCCGTCATTCTCGATCAGGATATCCTCATTAAAGTTTCCGGATGAATCAGTACTGATCCATTGTCTAGGGAATACTATCCCATAGGGACCTTCCACAAGAAGCTCGACACCTGCATCACCACGGGTAGTGCTCCTACCTGTAATAGCCAGTTTTCCATTATATTCCTGAACAAGAGGTGAGGTAATCCTTATTTCGGAAGTGCGATCGATAATCTCAAACATCTGGTAGAATACCGAGCTTGAGCCGAAATTGGTTGTGTATTCAGTTGGGACTCCTATTTTATATGTACCGGTAGGCAGCTCTGAAGTGTCAAAATTTGTACTCCAGTAACCTTCATCCTGAATGATTATTGTATTCCTTTCAAGCTCATTTATCGTTCCTGTCTGCTGGTACAGGGCAAGTTTTAACGTCGTTCCTGCGGGGAAATTGCTCGTGCCCTCAAGATAGATATCCTCACCCTTGTTTACAGTTGAAGGTACTTCAAAAGTAAAGATATAGGCAGAGGCTGACGCTGTTATAGCCGCCATGATCAGCAGAACAAAGGCGATCCTTTTCATATCTAAAATTCAATCACTATAGCATTAAATGATATTGGATCATCAGGAAAAACCGCTGGCAAGCTGGACAGGAAAGGAACGTATTTCCGGAGAGACCGTAGATTGCCTCACAATTATATTCAAATCAGGCGGATGTTCGTGGAATCGCTGCCTTATGTGCGGTTATAAATTCGAGAGATACGATAAAACTTCGCCGGAGTTATTAAGAGACAGCATAATCAGGCAGCTGAACTGGATTTTCAGCAATTATAAAACCGACAAATTCAGGCTGATAAAAATATTTACCTCGGGCAGTTTTCTTGATCCCATAGAAGTCCCAAAGGAAGCGATGAAAGAGATCGTATCAAGATTCAGTGATAAAATACTGATCGTTGAGACCCGTCCGGAATATGTAAATGATATAGTCCTGGATGAGATATGCGGGATAATGAAACCTGACGACGTTGGGAAAAATTTCTATATTGCAATGGGACTTGAGACGACGAACGATGCAATAAGAGAAAAATGCATAGACAAGGGAAACACCTTCGATGATTTCAAAGAGGCCGTATCAGAAGCAAAAAAATACGGGGCAGGAGTCAAAACATATCTTATGATGAAGCCGCTGTTCCTGACAGAAAAAGAGGCAATTGATGATATGAAGAAGTCAATAAAAGAATCAGCCCCCTATTCGGATTTTATTTCAATGAATGTCTGCACTGTCCAAAGCAGAACCGAAGTTGAATATTTCTGGAAGAGAGGAGCTTACAGGCCGGCATACCTTTGGAGTGTACTTGACGTACTGGTCAGCTCCGATATTCATGTGGCATGTGATCCGGTTGGTGGAGGAAAGAAACGCGGGCCCCACAACTGCGGGATATGTGACCATGATCTGGTAGAGGCAATAAACAATTATTCACTTAATGCCGACAGGGGTTATCTCAAGGCACATCTTGAAAAAGACTGCAAATGCAAGAGTGAATGGGAGTTCATACTGGATAACGAGATGCCTTATTGTATGCCTTTGACAAATTGAATTTTAAATCCAAAAAAAATGAATAATCATTTACTTTTTTAATTCTTTCAGTTTCTTCGCAAGAAGAGGCAGGAATGCTCCTGCATCACTGACGACCCCTATAGCCTGTGTTGTTCCCCTGTCATTTAGTTTGGTTACAGAGGCAGGATTTATATCCACACAGACGGTCTTGACATATGAAGGCAGGCAGTTCCCGACAGCCACCGAATGAAGGAGAGTCCCTATCATAAGCACCATATCCAGATCGCGGATATATTTTCTCATCTCCTCCTGGGCTTCGACCACATCCGTGATTACATCAGGAAGGGGGCCGTCATCACGAATAGATCCGGCAAGAACAAAGGGCACATCATTCTTCACGCACTCGTACATAATTCCCTTTTTGATAATTCCCTCTTCAACTGCTTTTCTTATTGATCCTGCACGGATTACTTCGCTTATCGCAGATATATGATTCCTGTGGCCGCCGGTCGTTATTTTTCCTGAATCCAGTTCCATTCCAAGTGAAGTTCCAAACAGATTATACTCGATATCATGGGTTGCAAGAGCATTGCCGGCAAAGACCACATCTATGTATCCTTCCCTGATTATCTCAGCCAGTGCAGGAGCAGCCCCGGTATGAACAATTGCAGGCCCCCCGACAATACCTATTTTACCGCCTTTCTTTTTTAATTCAAGCATTTCTGTTGCAATCTTTGAGATTATTGTCTCACTTGGCCTTTCGGAGGAGACAGTATTCTGCATAAACTCAAATATATTGACTTTCCTGGGTCTTTCAGGCGGAACAACTCGGACACCTCTCTCACCAAGTACAACACAGTCGTCCTTCTTCAGTTTCGAAAGAGGTGTACAAATGGCCCTGCACTCTTTTTCATCAAGGACTATATGACAGTCCATCTCAATATTCTCGACTTCGAGCCATTTCCCATTGTAATTGACGAATGTAGGATGATTTGTTGTTGAATAAAATCCCTTTGGAACGATCCGATCTCCTTCGGCCGGTTCGCACACGAGTGACTCCACCTCTGGCATCTTCGCCCCGAGACGATGCAGTGCACTTAATATTTCATCCAGCTGCGGCTGATTCGGCGCGGAGATCAACAGTTTTGCATAACTTACATCCTGCTTCTTCTTGCCGATATCAAAGGTTAATACCTCAAAATTCCCGCCCATATCCAGAACTTTATCAAAAACACGGGTCATTATTCCTGAATCGATAATATGACCCTCCAGTTCAATCTCCCTGGACGATTCCATATCCAATATGGTCGGTTTATAACAATATTATGCTTTGCATTAATGCCCGTTTCATTCCCTATCGATAAAATTAAGGAAAGATCCGAGATCTTTTTTACAGTTTACATTGAATGCAAGTTCAGGTCTCCTTAAAAGCAACCGGAACTCATCCTGAACAGAATCAATCAGTGAAGCATCAAGAATATTCAGCCCTGCAGGACATGCACGACAGCCGTCGACTATTTCAACATATGACGGCACACATCCAGCATTGAGATAGTAATCTTCCGGAGTCCATACTGAAAGTGCAGGTTTACCCGACGATTTATATTTGTCAGTAACCTCCCGGATTATTTCAGAGCTTAATGCAGGAAGATCAGAAACACAGAAAAAAAATGGATCTATTATTTGTAACTCTTTAATGCATTCAATCATATCTTCGACATAACCTGCACCTGAAGCATTAAAAATATCATAACCCCTGACCCTGCACCAGTTTTTTGTCATCGGGACCCTGTCAGAGACAACAACCAGAACTTCATGGCCTGCCCCGGTGAAGGCATCAGCGACATATTGAAGCATCGGCCTGCCTGAAACCGTAACAAGAGGTTTTTCTCCCATTTCAAGCCTTGAACCAATACCCCCTGCCATTATCAGTGCAAGCAGGATTCCATCGCCTCCATAAGTTTTTCATTCTCCTCCCTTCTCCTCACTGCCACTCTAATATGCCAGGGAAGAGCAAACGAAGTGCAGTCTCTTACAAAAATATTATGCTTTAACATTAAATCTGTGAACTCAGATGCAGGAACAGGACATCTGATAAGAATATAATTTGCATGGGAAGGAGAATATTCAAACCCGGTTTCTTCTAATTTTTTATAAAGCCATTTCTTCTCAGATATAATTCGATCCTTTGATCTTTCAAGTTCATGATAATGCCTCATGGCATGAATGCAGTAGGAAGCAGCATATGAATTTACTGTCCATGGTGTTCTCACGATCTCAATCTTCTCAATAAGATCAGGATCACCGATACCAAATCCAAAACGAATACCAGGAACAGAAAAAGACTTTGTGATAGAGCGACTGATGAAAACTCCTGGTTTTCCGGATCCAATCAATGTCTCATCAGTATCAGAAAGATCCATAAACGCTTCATCAAGAAAGAGAAGGCGTCCTTTTTCATACTCTTCCCCGGCTATTCCAAGCATCTCATTTCTTGTAATTATAGTACCTGTGGGGTTGTTTGGATTACATATCACACGAACACTGTAATCCTGAGAGCCCTTATCTGCACGAATTCCGCCTGCAAGATTTATTGAAAGATCATATTCACCAAAAGTATGATCATCAGTGGCAACTTTATCTCCGTTATCTAGCACTGCATGGAAATAAGACCTGATAACCTCAATCGAACCATTGCCAACACATATCTCCGCCGGACTACATCCGAAATTACCAGCTATTGATTCTTTTAATTCATGATAGGAGTCATCCGGATAATCCGATATCGAAACAGATGCCGGATCCCACTCTATCTCTGGAGGATATGGATTAAGACTGGCGCTGAAATCAAGCATGCTCCCATGTCCTGAATTATTCCTAATCTGCATGGCTCCACCGTGCCGGACTTTGGATAATCCTCCTAATTTCAAGATATTACACTCCTTTTTAAAAATAGTTGGATTTAGAGGGATAAAATTGTTTGGCATTAAATATCCTGAATCGGATCCGACAAACCAATTAGTATATATACTATAAATGTATACTTTATCATTGTCAGATTAAGTCTGACAAATGAACGACAATTGTCAGACAATTAGCAGACTCTTGTCTGTCAAAAGTCAGACAAAGTGATTTCAATGATGGAACGAGTTACTATAAGACTGCCTCCGCAACAGGTAGCAATGCTGGGAAAACTTGTGGATGCCGGGGAATTCCCGACAGTATCCGAAGCAATCAGGTATGCAGTCAGAGACTTAATCGAAAGGCATGCAAACCGCGTGATAAGAGACAGCGAGCAGATCTCGTTTGAAATGTAATTCTGATCTCGGAGGATTCAGAATTAAAAAAAATTTGAGGTACAGGAGGAATATAAAATGCAGACAATCATTAATGAAGCTTTAAAGCACGCTGAATTCGAACAGAACTATAAGAAGCCCGGAGTCATCGGGGACGATGATTTTATCGGCCAGCCGCGGATCGTAATCGTAGGATGCGGAGGAGCAGGCAATAACACCATCAACAGGCTTTACCACATGAAGGTAAAGGGAGCTGAAACCATTGCCGTAAACACCGACAAGCAGCACCTTGAGATGATCCAGGCGGACAAGAGAGTCCTTGTAGGGAAATCCCTAACCAAGGGTCTTGGAGCAGGTGGATTCCCGGACGTTGGCAAGAGAGCAGCCGAGATGGCACGCACTACACTTGAAGGACTTCTACAGGATGCAGACCTCGTATTTGTTACAGCCGGTATGGGTGGAGGAACAGGAACAGGTGTTGCACCCGTCGTAGCACAGATTGCAAAAGAACAGGGCGCAATTGTCGTCGGAATGGTAAGCTACCCGTTCCAGGTCGAAAAGGCCAGACTAATTCGTGCAGAAGAGGGTCTTGAATCACTTGCAAAAGCAGCAGACTCTGTAATTGTTCTTGACAACAACAGGCTGATGAGCTTTGTCCCCAACCTGCCACTAGGCCAGGCTTTCTCTGTAATGGACCAGCTTATCGCCGAGACAGTAAAGGGAATATCAGAGACAATCACAGAACCTTCACTCATCAATATTGATTATGCAGACGTGAGAGCAATCATGAGCAAGGGCGGAGTTGCCGTAATGCTCGTAGGTGAAAGCAAACAGCAGAACAAATCGGAGAGCGTCGTTCACGAGTGCCTCAACCATCCACTACTGGATATAGACTACAGGGGAGCAACAGGCAGCCTAATCCATATCACCGGCGGCAGCGACCTTACACTCTCAGATGCAGAAGATATTGCAAGTACGCTTACATACGAGCTCGACCCGCACGCAGATGTCATCTGGGGAGCACGCATAAACAGTGAATTCGAAGGAAAGGTAAGAGTAATGGCAATAATGACCGGCGTTAAGAGTGCGCAGATTATGGGACACAGCCAGGGCATGCAGGCATCATCGATTGCACCAGGGCCTTTTGAGCGCAATACACCACGTTCCGCACCCGCAATGTCCTCCGGAAGAAGAGCTGCAGTAGAGCAGACAAGCGGCGGACTAATTGATTTCATAAGATAATAACAGATATTCCTGCTGTTGTCAATAAACCCGGAATCACCCGGAAATATATTTTTTTGGCAAAGCAGCGGACTAATTCTATTCCAAATGTGAAATCTTTTCTTTGCGAAATGCTTATTTATTTTAAATTCACACTAATGTAGAAATCACTGTGTAATCCAAATCTGGATCACATAGCTGAATTAAGGAACCGCTTCTGCGATTCCGCTGGAACGGGAGTTGAACAACGAAAAGTTTGATGAACACGGATTTTTTCCGGAAAATGACTTTTGCTTCGTTAGATTTTAGACTCACTTTCCAAAATCATCAGCTATGCATAACCGGTATCCGGATTAATGCAGACTGGTTTAAGGATTGAGTTGAGCATGTTAAATGAACTGATAGAAAAAAGAAAGAAGGTCCTTTCAGATTCTGAAGAGCACAAAGATAAAAGAAATGAATTAAATTCACTTGCAAGTACATTTGCACGCGAGAGAAATCAGCTTAACGGCCAGACACGTGAATTTGTCGATGAGGCGCAGAAAAACAAGGATCTTCGCGATGAGTCAAACAAGGATGTCCACAGGCTCAAAGACGAAAGAAACGTTCTGAATGAGAAGGCCAATACTCTTTTTGAAGAAATTGACAAATATAAAAAAGAACATGGCCCTGTAAATAAAAACCGTGGAATTAAAGATCTTCACAAGCAGATCGATAAACTGGAGCTTGAACAGCAGACAAGAGTCCTTACAAAGGAAAAAGAGAAGGACATCATTGAGACAATAGAAAAGCTCAAATCGCAGATACGCGAGGAAGAAGAAGAATTTGAGCAGAATAAGGATATCCACGTAAAACTTCAGGAAGCGCGTGATCTTCGGAAGGCTGCTTCAGAACTTCACGACAAAGTCACAGAAAGTGCAGAACTTGCACAAAAATATCATGACCTCATGGTAGAGTGCTACCGGAAAGCAGACAAATCCAGAGAGGCTGCAGACGAGTCTCACAAAAAGTTTGTAGAAGCCCAGGAACAGGCAGATGAAGAGCATCAGAAGTTCATAGCATGCCAGAAGGAGATCAGGGATTTCGACAAAGTAATTGGCGGACTCAGAAAGAAAACAAAGAAGACAAGAGTCACAAAAGAGCAGAAAGCAGTACGCAAAGAAGCAGAACAGGTTTTCCAGCAGTTCAGAAGCGGAGAAAAACTTACAACAGACGATATTCTCCTTCTTCAGCGTGCTAAATTACTCTAAATACCTTTATTTCAATAAAAAATCAGGCACTTTTTTATACATCCAGATTGATTTCTTATTAGATGGAAAACATCAGGACACTGATACTTTGTGTCGATCGTGATGACGATATTGGTTTTAAGGCAGAAATAACCAGTCCACCTTTGGGAAGAGAAAAATGTCTTGAAACTGCCCAGAAACTTGCAATTGTAGATCCTGAAGATTCCGATGTAAATGCTATCTTTCAGGGAATAAAGACATATGACGAACTATCTGAGAAAGGAGAAGATGTATATATTGCAGTGATCGGCGGAAATCACACCAATATGCTTGAAGGTGACAGGAGAATCGCCCACGACCTTGGAAAGATAGTCTGGGATCTTGAAATTAATGAATGCATACTTGTAACCGACGGTGCAGAGGATGAATTCATCCTCCCGGTGATACAATCGATTGTCGATGTAAAGAGCGTCCAGAGAGTAATTGTAAAACAGATGCCAAATCTTGAAGGCACATATTATATTATCAGAAAATTACTTGACGACCCTGAGATTGCAAGAACAATTCTTGTACCTGTAGGACTTGCAATGCTACTTTATGCAGTTACAAACCTGCTTGGCTACCCCGGCATTGCAGTTGTTATTGTCGTAGGTGTACTTGGTCTTTACCTGCTATTCAAGGGATATGGCGTAGACGATTACTTTGAAATTGCAATAAGGTCCCTGCATTCATCATTCATAGGAGGTAAATTCACCTTTGTTGCATATATTACTGCAATTGTCATCGGAATAATGGGCATAATCATAGGCCTCACGAGCCTTCTCGAATGGTATACTGCAGATCAGGGCATCCTGTTCTATATCCTGGCATTTGTATACGGTTCAATAGGATATTTCACGGCATCGGCACTAATTACATCAATAGGGAAGATCATAGATGTTTTCCTGAATGAGATCCAGTCCCTTGGAAGAATCATAGCAATTCCTTTCTTTGTTCTGGCAATAGGAATGATAGCCTATGGTGCAAGCGTTTACACACTTTCAATCAGCACAGATCTGGAATTTCCGGTTCTTGGCGTGGAAGGGGTAAAACTGATACTATATACGACAATCGCAGGCCTGCTCTGTGCCGGAATTGGCATCTACCTCCAGAGATACGTCACCAGGTGGACAAAGAGGATCGCCCTTGAGAAAAAAAGCAGTAATTTATCCGGCAGCTGATAAATTTTCATTTTTTTCAACATACGATGCATTTTTTTTAAATCCACACAGAAATTTCTTGATTCAAAGAATAATCCTGAATTTCGAAAAAATGGATCCAGGCAAACCTAAATTTATTCAAACTCCATGAAAAACAGTGCCCGGGGTTTCGAAAAACTGGACCCGGGAAAACAAAATTAATTCAAACTCCATGAAAAACAGTGCCCGGGGTTTCGAAAAACTGGACCCGGGAAAACAAAATTAATTCAAACTCTATGAAAAATGGTGACCGGGGTTTCGAAAAAATGGGCCCGGGAAAACAAAATTAATTCA
>JAFGKW010000011.1 GCA_016928355.1 Methanomicrobiaceae archaeon | reverse complement strand
TTTGTGAAGAGTTCACCTTCACCCATGCCTGCGTACCCGACTATACCCTGCAGGGGATTTCTGATATGATCATTTAAGATCGCAAATTGTTCAAGGTTTTTTGTAATCTGGTTATATGCCGCCTGCTCGCGTCCCTTTGTCCTCAGGTAAAGGATGACAAATGCTATCTCCTGTGCAATCTGCCTGATACGTTCGGTTTCCTGATTTGTCGAGGACATTTCGTGCCGGAGTGTGACACCCAGCATCCCTACGGTTTTTTCTCCGGCATCAAGCCTCACAACAATAGTATAACAATCAGTATGCAGTTGGGAGAGCGGGCAACCTGCACAGGCAGAGTCAGGAGTGACTATTATCTTAATACCACCAACTTTGAGTACCGAATCAGTGCATGCAGGCAACTTCCCTTCGGCAAGCATTTTGGAAAACCCAGGATATTCATCACCGGTTGTTCCAGCGATCCCTACCTTTCCCTCCTGGTCGATTCCGGCCAGCCAGACATGTGAATACTCTCCTGTCAGGATAAATTCATTGCAGATCTGCGGTATAAATCCTGCCTCATCCTGCACGATGAGAAGGGCACGGGCGCCTGCATTCATGAGCTTTAAAGTGATGTTTCGCTCGGTCAGCATCAGGTTTACCTTTTCAAGTTCGGCAGTCCGTTTCTTAACTAAACTCTCAAGCTGAGTATTTAAGGCATTGAGTTCATTCTGCGTCTTATTTAAGCCGATACTTTCCGCAGTAAGCTTCTCATTTAAAATCCTGATCTGATTCTCCGCCAGTTTCCGTTCTGTGATATCCCTTATGTTGCATTGAATTACCTTCTTCTCGTTCACCTTGTAGACGTTACTGACGAATTCTACTGCAATAGTCATCCCTTCAGCCGTTTGTATTGGCAAATTCTCATAACGCATGTATTTCTTCTTTTGCAGTTTTTCAAAGTTTTCTTTATTGGCTAGAATGTCCTTAAACAGCCCTATCTCCCATATTTTCTTCCCAAGGAACTGTTCACGCGAGAATCCGAGCATTTTAATGAAATATGGATTAACTTCAACAATTTGTCCGGTCTCTGCATCGAGTATTAGAATTCCATCCTGTGCTGTCTCAAACAGTCTGCGGTACCTGATTTCAGAAGCCTGCTGTGTTTCTTCCGCTAGTTTGCGCCCGGTTATATCGCGGCCGTTTATGATGATTACACGGTCATGCTCGCCCCAAGAAGACATCGTTCCCTTAACGTCCATAATCCGCCATGAACCATCCTCATGATGCATCCGCAGTTCAACGGAGTGAATTTTGCCGGGATTTTCCCCGCTTAACTGCATTGTTTTCCGGGCCAACGGAGCATCATCCGGGTGAATTAGCTCAAATGCATTTTTTATCCGGGTCTTTTCCTCATTAAAACCTAAGGTTGTATAAAACGACGGGGAGAGAAAGAGGAATTTTCCGTTGGGATCTAAAACCGCGATGATGTCTGCAGAATTTCTGATAAGAGAACTAAATTCGTTTTTGGTCTTTTTCAGCTTCTCCTCTGCTCTCTTTCGTTCGGTGAGATCGGTTGCAATACTCAGCAGTACTTTTTTGCCCTCCCAGTCCACGATTTTTACATTGGTGTGCAGGGGAATAATTGAGCCGTCTTTTTTGAAATGACGAACCTCAAAATCTGCTTCTCCTTTTTCACGGATCTGCTGTATCCTTGCAGCAATGAGTTTTTCACTCTCAGGCACATCGATCTCGTGAAGGTTCTTTGCCAAAAACTCCTCACAGGTAAATCCGTGAAGTCTGAAGGTCTCTTCATTAGCATATAGAATGTTTCCATCAAAGTCATGAACGGTGATGGATACGGGGGCATCATCGGACATTTTAGCAAGCAGCCGGATATATTCATCCTTCTCTCCAGCTTTTACATTCATAGACAGGCCTCCCCCAAGGTATTTGCATTTTTAGGAGACTTAAACTCAGATTTTGTGCCTTCCGTGAGGTTGATTGTCACTGTGTAATTGACATCTTTGGTGTCAGGAAAATCCAGGAAAAAAACCAGTTTGGGAGACAGATCTATTCGAGGGTTATCTCTTGTCTTCACTCTCAGGTCCTGTCCCATTTCACCTAATATTGTCATATCAATTCCCGCGATTAACAGGCAGTGCATTACGGGTTTATGCTCTATTGTTCTCCGGTAAAAACATTCTGAGGAAACCGGATTGTTGCGGACTGACATTAATCAGACAGGATGTTTTCACAGTCAGTTATTACTGAAAATGCACTTGCTGCCAGATATTTACTAGTAACAAATTGATAGGCAATAATATTAACTCTAATTTATAATTCAGTCTGATAACAAAATTTCCCTGCAACAAGAGATGCCTGATCACTTCATGCATCTCAAAATAGCAGCTCCTGCATCCGGAATTGGCACAGGCAGGGTGGTGTCAGGACTGCGAAAAGGAAATTTTATCAGCGAATCATGCACTAAAAACATCATATTCTAAAATGTTGTAGATATAGGTGTGAAAGAGGAGAAGTTTCCTGACGGCATTGGCAAATGCGGAGTATGCTGTGCTATTCTGGCCTGTTATCTTAAGAATTGTAAAGGTTGCGGCTCCAGTGACAAAAACCAGAAGAGGTCGTGAAAAGTTTTCGGAATCTCTCTTTTAGAAAGACTCTTTATTCTCTTACTGATGAAGACTGCAAATATCTGAAAGTTCCGGAAATCGATGGAAAATACAGGATTCCCTCATCATCGGCTTTTCATGACTTCATGAAAAACCGATTGGGCAAAGATGGATTCATTGAGATTATGAAACTTCTCGGGAAACAAATGGTAAAAATTGCATCTAAGCCCAGAGAAGCAATCATTGATTCAACTCCGCTTGAAGCATCAAGATATAATCCATATGCTTTATTCAATCCTCATTATCAGATCAAAATGGATAAAGCTCATATTTTTCATTATTCTAATTATCCTCTCTTTATGATCTATTCAGACGGAACAACCAATGACAAGTCCTGTTTATATCCGCGTATTCAGAAGGTTGCAGAGATGAATCCGGAAATGTCTTCAATTGTTCTGGATGCAGGATATGACAGCTTTAAAATTCATGCAGATATCTGGAGAACATTTGGAATTCATCATCTAATTCAATTCAGAGAAGATGCTGTTATACATTATGAAGATAATACGAAAAGGATCAATCACCGGGTTAATAAGATGTGGAGAAAAGGAGGAGATGTTCATCAATCTATTGAAAATAAACTGCGGTTTCTTTATGATAATGGCGGGAAAAAACAGGTCGGAAAATATTTGAGAAACATCAACTGTCTGGATGAAGATTTTAGCAGTAAATATAAAAACAGGAGTGGTTGTGAACGTAAACACAAACACATCAAAGATACTGTGAATTTTGATGTCAGGGGATCTTCTGCATACAAGCAAGGAGATGTACATCTATGAGGGTTTTGTATCATACCAAATCCTGATGCTGGCTCATTCACAGCTTAGATTCAGGAATGAAAACTAATTCTCCAAATGTATTTTGAGTAATTCTTAACAGAAAACAGGCACTTTTCTGGAGCGTTAGCTGTTCTTTTTTTCTTTCTATTTCTGTTTTATGAGGATTATTGGGATAGATTTGACCTGAATTTAGGAGTTATTGCGCGATTCTGGAAGGGGGATGGAGTGGTAGTATTATGGCAGGTGGCCATTGTCCTGTCAAATAGGTAATGGATGGACAAGCTCCAATCTTCAACCATCACTCACCATCCCCACCCTTTTAAATCCCCAAAAACACAAAATATCCTATAACAATAAAGAAGTGAAAAAGCCATGATGGAATACATAATCCCAGGAATAATAATCCTTGTAATAATCGTGCTGGTTCTCTGGTTCGTCAGCATCTACAACAGGTACTTTAGTCTTAAAAACGCCTCCGAGGCGACCCTCGGCCAGATCAGGGTCGCGATGAAGAAGCGCCTCGACATGATCGACCAGCTCCTCGGCTCGGTCAAGAGCTATGCGAGCTTCGAGAAGGAGACGCTTGAATCGGTTACGAAGATGCGCAGCAGTGTCGGCAATGCAAGAGTCGGGGACCTGAATGAAATCCAGGCGGAGTCGAGATCCGTTCTCGGAAGGCTCTTTGCCGTAATGGAGAACTACCCGGACTTAAAGACGTCTGAGACTGTCAAAGATCTCATGGGCTCGATAAAGGACCTCGAGGACGAGATTGCAAGACACCGTTACACATTCAACAACATCTCGCAGGAGTTCAACACCATGCTCGAGACCATTCCCTCAAACATCGTGGGCGGTATG
>JAFGKW010000047.1 GCA_016928355.1 Methanomicrobiaceae archaeon | reverse complement strand
TGCAACATGTTTCATTATCAAAAAAATTTAAGCCCGGCTTCTTAAAAAACCGCCTTCGAGAATGCACATTCATAGGATTTCTACAAGACCGAAATATCTTTTTTCATCCGCCCCGAAAATCGAATTACTCTATATAATAAAATCAAAATAACTCACGGAAGCAACCACAATAAATAAAGACAGACTTGATAAATTATATTTTATTGAAACCAAATAATTCAGCCAGAATGAAAAAAATTGTTCTTTCAATCGGCGGTTCGATTCTTGTCCCTTCACTTGAATCCAACAAAATAAGTAAATTCTCAGAGATCCTGAAGATATTGTCTCAGAAATACAGAGTTTTCGTCGTTGTCGGAGGAGGGGGAGAAGCGCGTAGATATATTGAGCAGGCAAGAAGTCTTGGTATTGACGAGGCGACTTCAGACGAACTGGGAATTCTAATAACAAGAATAAATGCGTCAATGCTGATGTGGGCACTCGGTGAAGATGCATACAGGTCGGTGCCTGAAAATTATACAGATGCAGTTTTAGCCGGAGACAGCGGGAAAATTGTGATAATGGGTGGGGTTACACCTGCTCAGACCACAGACGCCGTTTCTGCAGTACTATCGGAAAGAGTCGGTGCAGACTTTCTGGTAAATGTTACATCGGTTGACGGAATCTACTCTGAAGATCCAAAGAAAAATGACAAGGCGGTCAAATATGAGATTATTACACCTGATGAACTGCTCGCGATCATATCGGGTGCGGGTATGGAGGCAGGATCAAACACGGTCATCGATCTTGTTGCCGCGAAGGTATTGAAAAGAAGCGGTATACCACTTGTCGTCATCGATGGCCGCAACCCTGAAAATCTCACCGATACTCTCATAAAAGGCAAATTTGACGGCAGTATAGTGTCCGCTGACGGAAAAAATCCTCTTGACCAGATATGATTAGATCATAATCATATATCGGCAGTTATTTTTACAGAAAAAACACATTTATTTAGGTAAAACGGGGTAGTAGGGTAGCCTGGTCCATCCTAGAGCGTTTGGGACGCTTTGACGGCAGTTCGAATCTGCCCTACCCCATCAGGTCTTTTTTATGCAGCAGGATGAAGCATGCAGGATCTATTCGATTCTTGCAGGGGAATACCTGGGCGAAGATACAAATCTTAACTTTCTTGATTTTGACAACCCGTTCCAGATCCTTGTAATGACCATTCTCTCGGCGCAGACTACCGATATTATGGTGAATTCGGTAAAGAGCGATTTTTTCTCAAAATATCCTGATGCACCTGCCCTGGCTACGGCAAAGCATGAGGATGTGGAGACGATAATAAAAAAAACAGGTTTTTTCAGGGCAAAGACGAAAAACATCATCGCAGCTTCAAAGATTCTCTGTAACGATTTTAGCGGGGAAGTCCCCAGGACAATGGAAGAACTGACCTCCCTTCCGGGAGTAGGCCGGAAGACTGCAAACATCGTGCTCAATCACGCATTTGGCATTGATGAAGGGATTGCGGTCGACACACATGTTAAAAGGGTCTCATTTCGTATCGGGATGACTGACAATATGGATCCCGATAAGATCGAGAGGGATCTGACAGAACTCCTTCCAAAAGATTCATGGGGTAAAATGAACTTCCTTTTGATCTCGCACGGTCGGGCAGTCTGCACTGCAAGAAATCCTGCCTGCGATTATTGCTGTATTAAGGATTATTGCAGATATTTTAAAGAAAAAAATTAATTTTGGATATTGCCGGTTTCAGCTATTATCCAGATATGCCTGGATCCTGTCGCCGACATTCTGTTCAAGGTTCCTGTACCAAAATGCATAGTCATAGCGATGATAAACACCTTCAGGATATGAGCCGATATCAAGCTCTTCCCCCTCGGGAATGGTTGTCATAAGAGCACCGGTGGTCATGTTGATCTGTGCATCCGAGTAGTTATCTACTTCACGAAGGAATTCTCCTGTCGAATCATCATAGAATCTTGCGGCAATGTTCTCCGAGGCGGGAACATAGGTTCCATCGGTCTTCCAGTTAAGCGGATTTATGCAGTGTGCACCTTCCATAAGCATCGGCCCTCCGACTGATGTCAGCGACTGGGTGTTGTACGTGATTACAACTCCGGTATCAGTTGCGCCGGTTGCTGCTGTGAGTCGCGCCTTTGCAAGGTCATCGTCCGTTACCGTGTAGCCGATAAGATATGCAGCTACAAGGCGGCTCCGAAGCTCCTCATCGTCGCCGAAACGATTCTTTATGAGCTCAATCAGAGCCATTGTTCCCTGGCTGTGTCCTGCGATAATGAAGGGACGGCCCTCGTTGAGGTTCTCAATGTAATAATCAAATGCCGCCTGAACATCGACAGCACCCTGCCTGAATTCAGGGGTATCGGTTGCAAGTTCATCAGCGGAAGTCATTGTCACACCGGTGGACATCTGCCGGTAATAAGGGGCAAATACATTTGCATCTGGAACGTACACACTTGCCTGTGCTTCAAAAATTCCCTGTGCAAGAGCCCTGTCCACATCGTCGGTGATAATCATTGAACCGGATGCATTAGCGCTGACCGTAGGATAAACGTAGAAAACATCGACTTCCTTTTCTATTGCCGGGATTGAAAGCCAGTTATAGGGATCAGAATAATCAACAACCTCTTCCGACACTTCCTGCCCAGACGCAGGTGTTGGAGCCGGTGTGGCTTCAGGCGTATCTTTTATCTCTACATTTTTACTATCTTCACCTGTACATCCACATGCAAAAACCAGAAATATAGCAGTTATAAATAAAAAGATAATTAATCCGGATTTTTTTATTGTCATATAATAACACCTTAAATATTCGGATAAAATTAACCACAATCATACTTAAAGTTCATTATCCGGCAAAAGGAGATAATATAAATTATTAATCATACCAAAAAAAATGGAGCCTCAATTATCTTATGAGTAAATTATATATATATACTGATTATCAGGAAGACAATCCCCGAGATAAAAGCAGATGCAGGGATTGTAATCAGCCATGCCATAACAATCTCCCTAACATTATTCCACCGGACTGAAGAAGAATAACCTCTTGTCGATCCTGCACCCATAATAGAGCCGCTGATTGCATGTGTTGTTGAAACAGGCACACCAAAAGATGTCATAAGAGAAAGGACGGCACCTCCGGCCATTGCTGAAGAAAATCCCTGGTAAGGTCTTATCTTTGTGATCTTATGTGCCATCTTGTCTATAACCCTCCAGCCACCGAGCAGTGTTCCGAGGGATATTGCAAGGCATGATGATATTATTACCCACAGTGGAACCTCAAACACAGATATCATCCCGCCGGCAAAGAGCATTGCAGTTATCATTCCCATCGCATTCTGGGCGTCATTTGCACCATGACCTACTGACTGCCATGCACCCGCAATTATCTGGAGTGGCCTGAAACCGCGGTTGACCCTGCCCGGATTTGAGTTCCTGAGAAGCCTCATTATCAGTATTCCAAGAAGGAATGCAGCAATGAATCCTAATACAGGGGATACCACTATGAATATCACTACTGCAAGAATTCCCTTTATCTCCAGAGTGCCTGTGATTATCAGTGCAGGGATTGTTACTGCAATCCCGGAAAGAATTGCAAATGCGAGATAGCGTCTCCAATCTTCATCCAGAATGGCAAGTAGCGCTGAAAAAACTATTGTTATGAGAATGGTTCCCGCAATCGTGTATAATATCAGCATCTCAACAGTGTTTAAACTGGGCCAGAGTATAACGCTGATACCGCCCATGGCAATACCCGCTCCAAGAACCCCCCCTACAAGAGAATGGCTGCTTGATACAGGAATACCAAAAACAGAAGAGACGAAGACCCACAAAACAGCACCGAACATGGCAGCAAAAACAAGAGAAGGAGAGAGAAGAGATGAATCAACTATTCCCTTGCCGATCATCTTTGCAATTGCGGTCGAAAACAGAAACGGCCCGATCATATTGAATATGGCCGCCAGTCCTACCGCCTGAAGAGGGGTCAGCGCTCTCGTGGCGATCACTGTTGCAATGGAATTTGCCGCATCATTCAGGCCGTTAACAAAATTAAACAGGAGGGCGAGAATAATTCCGGCGAATATAATCATCATTTCCATATTAATCAGGAATGCTTGATAGAGAGATCATACAGGACATTCGCAACTTCCTCGCATTTATCGGTTGCAATCTCCAGTGTTTCGTAGATATCCTTGTTCTTTATGATCTTTATTGCATCGTTCGAGAGAAACAGTTCGCGTATTGCATTCCCGAGGATCTCATCCGCAAGATTTTCAAGACGGTTGATCTCTATGCACCTCTCCTCGATTGTCGACGGTTTCTTAAAATTCCGGATGCCCTTTATTGCCTCTTCAATCTCGGCTGTCTGGCCATCTATAAGTTTTGCAAGCTCGATCATATAATTGTCAACTTCGGTTATTCCATAGAAGTACATCTTGCTGGATGTATCGTCTATATGGTCCAGAATGTCGTCGAGAGCCTTTGCAAGACGGGATATGTCCTCGGGCTCGATGGGGGTTACAAAACTTTTATTCAGCAACTGGTAGATGTCATGGGTAATTTCATCTCCCTGATGCTCATAATTCTTCATTTTATGGCATTTATTTTTCACATCTTCATATGTCTGAAACGTATTCAGAAGATGTGATGACGCCTTTTTTAGGACCACTGTCTGCTTCTCAAACAGTTCAAAAAATTTGTCGTCATTGGGGACAAGCATGTCTTTTAAGCCCAAAGTAAGATCACCTTTGCATTAATAGGTGCTGAAGTGAAAAAGGTCTTTTGATCAGGATAAAATATCCGCACAAATATTCATCAGGATTAATTATAAAAAAATTAAATTAAATTTATTTGTTGCTTTTTTTTTAAAATCTGAAATATAAACCAGATAAGGAAAAAATGGTCAACCTGCGATTACAAGGGATTATCCAAGAGGGCTGACTCCCCAATCAATTTCCCAAGGACGACCTTCGGCCACCTATAAAATTTTAGATTATATACCTTTAAATCAAAAAACAAAATTGGCATTAGTATAAGCAAAATAACGGAAATGAGTGGACTGAGCGGGAATTGAACCCGCGGCCTCTACCATGCCAAGGTAGCGATCTTCCCCTGATCTACCAGCCCGCTGCGACTGCCTGAATATATAGGATTTTGAAGGATAAATATAGTTTTGTTTTCCCCTTCTGATAAAAGACCGGACATCCATTAAATTATTAGTATTCCACCTGAAACAACTATGCGTGAAAGAGATCTACAGGCAGTTTTCGCATATGCTCTTCGGACTCCTGATTGCCGGGTTCATATATTATGTTCATTTCATCAGGGAGGATATTGCATTATACACCTTCATCGCTGTAATATTTGTCGGAGTAATCATTGCCGATGCAATTGACAGGGGAATCAGGGTCCCGCTCTTTTCATATCTCATCGGAAAGCTTGAGAGAGACGGAGTGTTCCCCGGAAAAGGCACGATCTTCTTCTTTATTTCAACGCTGTTCTGCCTTGCATTCTTCGGTGCGGGAATTACGATTATCGCAATAGTAATGCTCTCCGTCCTCGACAGCGTAACAACAATTGCAGGCGTAAATTTCGGAAGGAAAAAGATCTGGGGAGATAAGTCAATTGAGGGAACGGCCTGCGGAATTGGTGCAGCATTCGTGGTCATGCTGTTCTTCACCGCCCCGCTCAATGCTGTAATTCTCTCGGTTGCCGCAGGGATCACGGAACTCATCTCACCTGTCGACGACAACCTGACGATCCCGCTTGTAACATGCATATTACTCTGGTTTTTAGGCGGAGGCGCTTTCCTCTGAATAACTCTTTTGAACACGAAATCCAGCAGTAATATATAATAACAATCCCGAGATTATCCATATCACACCCGGAAATGATGATATGGAAGATAAAATCCTGTTAAAAGTAGCTGTTATCGCAATAGTGCTTCTGGTTATCTCCCTGATTGCAAATATCATATTCTACAGCGGAACGATGGTGAACAATACTGGCCCATATGCTCCAGGCGATTTTAATGCAGAATTCCCGAAAAACGGTTTGGAAAGGACGGATTTGCAGGGGGGATCTGTCAATAAGACGAATGCAAACGGAATAGAGATTGCATACAGGGAGTACGGCTCCGGAGAACCGCTATTAATGATAACCGGATATTCCGCCACAATGGGCATGTGGCCTCCTGAACTGATATCCGGACTTTCAGAAAATTATCATGTTATAATATTCGACAACAGGGGTGCCGGTAACTCATCATATGATGACCGGGAATTTACAATCCCCCTGTTTGCAGATGACGCAAAGGCACTTCTTGATTCAATCGGTATCGAACAGGCACACATCTTCGGGTGGTCAATGGGAACAAACACAGCTCTTGAGATGGCTCACAGGTATCCTGACAGCGTTATGTCGATGACTCTATATGCTGCCGATTGCGGCGGTAAGGAAGAAGTCCTTCCCGACCCCGAGGTCTACAAAACTCTCGGGAACACTTCAGGTACAGCAGAAGAGCGTGGGATGAGGCTTTTAAAACTCCTTTTCCCTCAGGAATGGTTTGAAACACACCCCGATGTATATTCATATTTCCCGGTAGTCACAGAAACCGTATCTCCGAAAGTAATCGGGATGCAGTACAGGGCGATGGAAAACTGGAACGGCTCCTATATGTGGCTCCCTGGGATTAAACAGCCAGTCCTCCTTATAACAGGAACCAGGGATGTTCTGACACCGCCTGAGAATTCCTTGATCATTGCGGAAAGGATTGAAGGGTCATGGCTGGTCCGGATAAAGGATTCAGGCCATGGTGTAATGTACCAGTATCCGGATGAGATGGCTTCAGTGGTGAAAATTTTTATTGAGAATAATTCGAAAACATAGAAATATAGCGATTTTTTCTCTTTTTACTTTAAATCCATATAAGTGTTAATTCCCGGATATAAATGAAATTACGGAGATGAAAAATAAGAGAACAGTCCGGAAAAAAGATCAGAATCGTAGAGATGAATGCAGATATTGCGAAAAACGACAGACAGGAGTCTTCACAGGTAATCCGGAATATGAAAGTCCACAGGATGTTATCCTGAATCAGCCCGACAGGAAGTGTTCTTAGGATGGAGTTTTCCGCTTCAGCGGGTTTACATACGGCCCCAAAAGGCTCTAAATGATCGCTTTACTTATCGATTTTTCCATGCTCAGATTATAGAGTTAAAACTCTTCAGGAGGAATCAATAATTATATACCAAATAAACAAACTCATAACAAAAAGGGATGAAAATGCATGAACGAACCCTCTTAAAAATATCGATAATTGCAATAGTGCTCCTGATCGTCTCATTAATAGCAAATGTTGTATTTTATATAGGATACACCTCACCCGACAACTGCCCCCAGCAATTTGCAACAGAACAGGTAGTCCTGTCAGAAATGTCATACCAGGATTACAGCGGCACTATGATGGAATATGCGGATCTTTCAGGTGCAAATGCATATAAATCCATATTCCAGGGGACTGACCTTAGAAACGCCGATCTTCACGGGGGAATCTTTTCTCTCGCCGACTTTTCCGGAGCAGACCTGACAGGTGCTGATCTTGTCGGGGCCTCCTTCGATTATGCCGACCTTTCAGGGGCAATACTTGTCAATACAGATCTCCGTTTTGCAGACCTCAGAGGTGCTGACCTCTCAGGGGCCGATCTTACAGGGGCACTGATAGAAGGTGCAGATTTCAGGTGGATTAAAGGGAATTATAAGATCTAATAAAAATTAAATCATTTTTTCAATCGAAGACAACACACGGATTCTTGATTTCTGCATATCGGGCCTTGAGAGGATCTGTCCATCCTTTATAAAATTCTTAAGCATCGGTTTTGCCCCGTCAGGAGAAGCTACTCCCTTTGGCAGGAGCAGGTGATCCCCGTTTTCAAACTCATAAACCTCCTTCACTCCGCTCTTTCTGCCCCTCTTCGAATATATCTTCCCCTCCACTTCAACGATATCAAGAGAGAAATCAATTACTGGCGCATTTGCAATTGAACCGCCAACTCCGAATGCGTCCACAATATCCCTGTAGTTCAGGATATCATCGGCATTGAGACCTCCTGAAAGAAATATCCCGACATCAGAAAAGCCGTTTATATCAAGCTCCCAGCGGACCTCCTCAAGGATCTGCCTCATGTCACCCTTCCTTGAGGATGGCGTGTCAAGCCTCACGGCTTCAGCACCCGCTTTGGCCGCTGCAAGCGCCTCTCTCTTTTCGTCACAATACGTATCGCAGAGCATTACACGCGGTACATCCTCCGGGGCATGGCGGTCAAATGAAACCCATGCCTCAAGTGGTTTACCATAGCACATCACAAAGGCATGAGGCATTGTCCCCACCAGTGGAACGCCGGGCGGAGCTGCTGTACTGCTCGCCCCGTCCACTCCTCCGACCCATGCCGACCTTTCGATCATTGGAGAGATTGCAGGATGCTGTCTTCTCGAACCAAAGGAATATACAGGCCTCTCAGCGGCACAGGCCTTGATCACTGCCGCAGAGGTCGCAATTCCTGATGCATGGCATATGAATCCCAGGAGAGATGTCTCAAATTTTGCAAAATCCCTATAGTGCCCGGATATCCGCATTACAGGCTCTCCCGGATAGAAGATGCTCCCTTCGGGCAATGCATAGAGATCGACCGGAAGACCTTCAAGAAGAGATAATACATCATCAAAACCGCAGAAAACACCCCATTCATCAGGGAGACTCTGGGCTGTCACCTCAGCATGGACAAGAGGATTCTTTCCTTCAAGAGTGAGGATATCTGTAGTCCTGATAAAATATATGTCAGTATTCTCTCCGGATTTAATTGAATCATCATCCACGGTATGAAATAATCCCATTCAAAGGTATATTGTCTATTGAATTGATTAGTCTTTTGTAAAATACGGACAGTAATCTCCCTGCAGAAATCACGGCGGATAAAAATTACTGGCTGAATATTTTTTAAAGCCAAAGGGGAATTGATTACAAATGATGTACATAAATATAAATGGAGACTCCTGATGCTTGGAATAATCGGAGGCACAAGCCTGTTATACGCCGATCTGCCGGAGACGGAAAAAGCTACAGTACCTACACCTTTTGGTCCTGCTGAGGTCCATAAAGGAGATATTGTCCTTCTTCTGAGACACCAGTTCAATACACCGCCCCACAGGATAAATTTCCCTGCATGCCTTTCAGCGCTAAAATTATCAGGCGTTTCAAGGATCATTGCATTTGGATCCGTCGGGTCTCTCAACAGGTCAATTGGACCAGGTAGCATCGTTTTGCCGGACGACTACCTTTCGATGTCAAAAATTCCAACAATCTTTGACAGTTCAATAGGCCATGCCTCACCATCTATAGACCTGGAAATGCATGGGGAATTGTCTCATATTGTTCCTGAAGCGGTAAAAAAGGGCACCTATGTACAGACAGACGGACCCCGACTGGAAACCAGAGCTGAGATAAGAGCTTTAAAGGATCTGGGGGATGTAGTTGGCATGACCGTTGCAAGCGAGGCAACTATTGCAAATGAGCTTTCGATTCCTTTTGCTGCAGTATGCATGGTAGACAATTTCTGCCACGGCCTCGGTGTGGATGAGCTGAGTTATGATTACATCCTTGAAAAATCCAGAAGCAACAAAGACAGAACCGAGAGCATACTGAAAGAGATTATAGAGAAAATGGCCTGAAGAGGCCCTATTGGAGATTTGATTATGGCGACAGATGATATGGATATATTCAGCAGCGGGAATTCAGTCCTGCTGGTAAATGTGATTATCAACGGAAAAAAGGGCAGCATCTACATAGATGAATCAGGAAAGATAGGAGATACCTGCGAAGGCACAAATGCAGGACTGAAATCTGAGGCAGAGTTTATTGTCGACGGAAACGGTGCAATTGCAACACCCGGCTTTACAAATACGCATACCCATGCTGCAATGAGCCTCCTCAGGGGCAATGCAGACGACATGCATCTCCAGCAGTGGCTCAGCGAGAAGATCTGGCCACTTGAGGCACACCTGACAGGAGAGGATGTCTACTGGGGAACAAAACTTGCCTGCCTTGAGATGATCCGTTCAGGAACCACGGCATTCAATGACATGTACTTCTTCATGGACCAGGCTGCAAAGGCCGTCAAAGAGACGGGAATGAAAGCTGTTCTCTGCCACGGGTTCATCGATTTTGGGGATGAGGAAAAGAGAGAATCAGAGATCAAGGCCACTGAAGCCCTCTATACCCATGTGAAGGAGATGAACAGCCCACGTATAAAAATGGCGACAGGTCCTCATGCACCATATACGGTCTCAAAAGAAGGGCTTTCCTGGTGCGCGGAATTTTCAAAGGAAAACGACGTCCATCTCCATATTCATTTAAGCGAGACCGAAGCCGAGGTTAAGGGATGCATAGAACAACACGGGATGAAGCCTGCAAAACTTCTCGAGGAATGCGGGTGCCTCACCGACAGAACAATCGCGGCACACTGCTGCTGGCTCGACGATGCTGAATGTGAATTGCTCGGAAGATACGGTGTTTCGGCATCGCACAACCCTGCATCTAATATGAAACTTGCAACAGGCAGGGCTATGCCCTTCCAGCAGCTGAGAGATGCAGGTGCAAATGTCACGCTTGGAACAGACGGGTGTTCGTCGAACAATAACCTCGATATTCTTGAAGAGGTCAAATTCGCAGCACTTCTGCAGAAATTCTTCTGGAAATCAGACACAGTTCTTCCTGCTAATGAAGCGTTTGATATGATAACATCCGCCGGTGCAAATGCACTCGGATTTGGATCCGGAAAAATAGAGGAAGGGGCACCTGCAGACATCGTTCTTATAAGAACTGATGTTCCGTGCAACACCCCCCTCTACAATCCGGTATCAAACATAATCTACTCCTGCAGTTCAAACGCCGTCGACACCGTACTCTGCGACGGAAGGGTCATTATGCACGAAGGAATAATTCCGGGCGAGGAGGAGATCCTGAAGAAGGCCTCTGAGACTGCATTTGATCTTGTAAAGAGAAAGGAAGAAACAGGCT
The DNA here is from genome assembly GCA_016928355.1 of Methanomicrobiaceae archaeon. Lineage (GTDB taxonomy): Archaea > Halobacteriota > Methanomicrobia > Methanomicrobiales > Methanomicrobiaceae > Methanolacinia. The sequence goes on along the minus strand of JAFGKW010000047.1, from coordinate 2,296 downwards.
GATTCTGCCATTTAAATTACTTTTTTCCTCTTTTTGGAAGAGCAAGAACAAAGCCCAAAGCAAGAATAATTGAAATTGCATTAAAGGTCTGTCTCATTGCAGACCCAAGTGCACCATCAACAATAATTTTTACTTCCTCTGCCTGAACAGGAGTCAGGGAATCCGTAAGAGGAGATTCTTCCATTTTATATGCCCATTCCTGGAGCTGAAGGGCCTTATCCTCAACAGAAAGTTCTCCTAATCTTTCATCAAAAGTCCAATCCTGCAATCAGCCCGCTGAATACCCCTATACCAAGAATCACGGAGTCGGGAATAATGTCAAAAATGTCTATAAAAATTTATATTTTCCTGAATCAGGTATCAAAATTTGATGGAAAAAAAGAAATTGGATCAGGCTGTCTCGATCTTCGCTTCGTTCTCAAGACCAAGCTCTTTAATCGAGATCTCCCGCATCTCAAGCTTCCGGATCTTTCCTGAGACCGTCATTGGGAAATCATCAACGAACTTATAGTATCTCGGAATCTTATACCTTGCAATCTTCCCGTCACAGAACTCCCTGATCTCGTTCTCGGTCAGTTCCTGGTTGTCCTTTACCTTCACCCAGGCCATGAGCTCCTCGCCATACTTCTCGTCGGGCACTCCGATGATATATACGTCCTCGATCTTTGAGTTGGTATGAAGAAACTCCTCGATCTCGCGGGGATAAATATTCTCCCCGCCGCGGATTACCATCTCCTTTAGTCTTCCGACAATGCGGAAATAGCCCTCGTCGTCCATTATTCCAAGATCCCCGGTATGGTTCCATTTGTCTGCATCGATCGTCTGGCGGGTTGCGCTCGGGTTGTTGTAATAGCATTTCATTACGACATAACCCCTTGCACAGATCTCCCCCGGCTCACCACGGGGAACGATCTTCTGGGTTACGGGATCGACTATCTTAAGTTCAACGTGAGGAAAAACCCTGCCAACCGTGGATACTCTCTTATCAAGAGGATCGTTAGTTGTCGTCATTGTTACACCAGGGGATGTCTCGGTCTGGCCGTAGACAATGACGATATCATTCATGTGCATCTTTTCGTTTACTGCACGCATGACCTCGACAGGACAGGGAGAACCTGCCATGATTCCGGTCCTGAGAGAATCGTACCTGTATTTGTTGAAATTAGGGTGTTTCAGCTCGGCGATAAACATCGTAGGAACACCATGAAGGGCGGTGCACTTTTCCTCATCGACTGTCTTTAAGACAGCCTCGGGATCAAATGCGGGAGATGGCAGGATCATTGTAGAGCCGTGTGTCACGCAGGCAAGGTTCGATAGAACCATCCCAAAACAGTGGTAGAACGGAACGGGTATGCAGAGTCTGTCCTTCTCTGTAAACTTCATACCCTCCCCGATTGTGTGACCATTGTTTACGACATTATGATGGGTCAGGACAACACCCTTCGGGTATCCTGTCGTTCCACTGGTGTACTGGATGTTGATCGGGTCATCGAATGTCAGACTCTTCTCACGTTCTTTGAGTTCATCTCTGCTGATGTTGGCCCCCCGGTCCATGAACTCGTTCCATGTGTACATCCCGTTATAGGAAACATCACCTATAAAGACAACATTCCTGAGGAAGGGAAACTTCTCGGTGCTGACCTTCTTTCCGGGCCTTGCCTCAACTGCATCGGGACAGGCCTCGTAGAACATTCCCACATAATCGGAGGTCTTAAATCTCCCCTGGAGGAAGATGGTATGGACCTCGGACTGTTTCATTGCATACTCGAGTTCGAATGTCCTGTACGCAGGGTTGATGTTGACCATAATTGCACCGCATTTTGCGGTTGCAAACTGCAGGAGAACCCATTCTGCGTAATTCATAGCCCATATCCCTACCCTGTCGCCCTTGTTTACATCAAGCGCCATCAGGCTGCATGCGATCTTCTCAACCTTTTCCAGAAATTCCCTGTATGTCCATCTGATATTTTGGTGAACCGAAACTACAGCTTCATTATCAGGATAAGTTGCGCATATTCTGTCCAGCATCTCGCCGACCGTCTCACCGACAAGAGGTTCGCTGGAAATTCCGCTTGCGTAGCTTATCATAGTCATGTCAGGAAACGTTTAACCTAAAATAAAATATATTTGATGTGCACCACATCACTCTGGCATCGGGGTCAAATCCAAACGATTAAATTTGAATATGACCTTATATAGATGGCTTCGTAGGGGTCGTGGCCTAGTCCGGCATGGCGACGGGCTCCAACGGTCTTTGCGTATGATGAACAATGGGTCTGCTGAGGAGAAATCCTGT
>JAFGKW010000046.1 GCA_016928355.1 Methanomicrobiaceae archaeon | reverse complement strand
GCCTTTCTTATTCAAGACTGTGTAATGTAAGGCCTGAAAGAAGCTTTGGTTCGAACCATGTTGATTTGGGTGGCATGATGTTGCCCTCGTCGGCTATCCTGAGGACGGTCTCCACTTTTACAGGCTGCATTGAGAATGCGATTGCAAATTCTCCTTTGTTTACACGTTTTTGAAGATCGGATAGAGGCCTTGCGCCCCCGAGATACTGGAGCCTGGGGTCCCCTCTTGGATCACTTATTCCGAGCATTCTCTCCATGACCTCCTTCTGGAGTACAGATACATCAAGCGAGCCGATTGTGTCTTCGGGGTTTTCAACCGGACAGGAGATTTCGTACCATTCTCCTTTGATATACATGTGGAATACGTGACGAGGGGTTTCAGATTCCTTTAACGGGGGTATCCTGAAAACGGTGTCGTCTATCTCACCATATTTTCTAATCTCAAATTTGTCCCCTAGGGCTTTTATGAATGAATCCTGAGTATACTCTCCAAGATCTGTTACAAGCCTCGAATACCCGTGGATTTTAACACGGTTCTCTGCGAAGATTACTGCCATGAACCTCTCAGCCTCTGCAGTGATGGTTCCGTTTTCCCTTCGTTTGGTTGCAACATTTACCGATGATTTTGCCCTGTGATGGCCGTCTGCAATGTATAATGCATCGATCTTTTCAAACATCCGGATAATCTTTTTCAGTTCTTCCTCGCCGGATATCCTGAATACCTCATGAACTACGCCGGTATCCATTTTTACTATGGATTCAGGCTGTCCTTCGGGAATAAGGGATTCGATATACTGGAATACATTGCCAGGGTCCCTGTAGAGGAGGACGACGAGTCCTGTGTGGGTGTTCGTAACATCGATGTGTGTTGTCCTGTCGATCTCTTTGTCGTAACGGGTCAGTTCATGCTTCTTTATTTTATCATTGAGATAGTCGTCAACCGATACATTGGCAACGAACCCTGTGTATATACTTCCTCCCTGTTTGACCCTGTAGAGGTATATTCCGGGTTTTTCGTCCTTTACAAGGAGGCCGTCTGCGATCATCGAATTGAGGTTTTTCTTCGCTTCTGCGTAGACCTCTTCAGATTCGGCAGGCGCATTGGGGAGGGCAGCGTCGGAGCGTATTACCTTCATGAAGGAGTCCGGGTATTTTTGTATGCATTCTATTGCCTCTTCCCGGCTAACAACATCGTAAGGGACCGATGCGATATTTCCGGCATCTTTTTCTGCAGGTCTGATTGCAGGGAAACTGAATATTTTAACCATAGTTAGAGATCCTCTTTTGGGTTTTTCCTGATTTTCCTAATTATTATATTGTTAACTCTAATATGACTATCCGACCAATAATATATGCAATATGTCCCTGATGGCATGTTGCTCCAGATAACCGATGTAATATGAATATTGATAATATAGAAATAACACGTGCCGGACTTACGGATATCCCGGAAATAGTCGGGATCGAAAGGAATCTTTTCCCCGATCCATGGGACGAGCAGGGTTTCCGCGACGTTCTTTTCTACTATTCGAATACCTTCTTTACTTTGAGGAAGGACGAAAAGATACTGGGGTTTGTGACCGCCGGGATCGAAGATACATCCGAGGCGGTGTACGGCCACGTGATGAATCTCGCCGTAATCCCTGAGTTTCGGAAGATGGGTCTGGGCGGCCGGCTGATGCAGAGGATCGAGTACGAGTTCCTTGTCTGCGGTGCGGAAGGTTCACAGCTCGAAGTCCGGGTTTCAAATGACGCTGCAATCAGTTTCTATAAGAGACTCGGGTACTCGCAGGTTATGGTTATCGGGGGATATTACAACAACGGCGAGGACGCTGTGTTGATGATGAAGTGGTTTGAGTAGGTGATTGGGGGAGGGGGAACATGTCCCCCTCCCTATGGCCCTCCCCCTGATAGCGATAAGTCGCAATCGGGGATAGACAAGCATCCCCTCTCGCTCCAAAAAATATTGCTTAGTCACTAACTGTTTTCTCTCCCGGTCGAGGCCACCCGGACGGGTGGCGTCCAGAACGGGTTATCTTCATTTTGCGAAAGTTCGCGAAGCGAACTAAGCACTGGGCTGCCCTGAGGGCTTATGCCCTTCCTCAGGTTCTAGAAAATTTCTCTCTCGTCTTCCCAAACAAAGTTACAAATAAAGGAAAAATAAAATCCTCTCTGAAGCAAATCCATGAATTCCTCTACCATTGTTCTTTCTGCACTAGCAGTATTCGTCCTCTTCTCCGTTCTGGGATGCGGCTGTACAGAGCCGGAATCCTCTGAAACCGGACAACAGAACACTACGGTGCCCGTCGAAGAGGCATGGGGCCAGGCGGCGGTTGCACTTCTCGAACAATATGCCCTGTCCCAGCCTGGATGGGAGATTTTTGAAAGTTTCAACGGAACGATTGTGTCAAAGGAACCCGTAATGCTTTATGATTCTGAGGGCAGACTACTTTATTATCGCTTTCCTGTCGTCGATGCAAACGGAGAAAGTTATTTGAATTATTCTGTTCGGATGAGTGCTAATAAGTACCTCGGGGACACCGTTCTTTCCATTGGAGCTTTCGTTATCGATGGTGAAATTATACACCTGAATTCATCCCCGGGAGGAGAAGTTTCCGGGAGACAGGATTTCGTGGTCGGCAGTCCTGTGCCTGAATATGGTGAACGCTATGGCAGGATGATGGTTGATTCCTGGGAAATTGAGAATTTACATGCCGAAAATGTTCTTGGTGACCTGGAAGAGGCCGGGGTTGATATTTCAAAACCGCTTTTGGCTGAAGATCAGGATTGTGTTTTTAAAATATTGATCGAAAATATGGAAAAGAGAAAAGAAATGATCCGGGAGTTTGAGGAAAAATATCAGGTTGAGTGGTATTCCTGAGGGTTTCTTCTATTTCCATTTTTTGTTCAGATAATTAAGAAATGAGTCTTTAACAGACTCTTTTAAGAGCCCGTATAACACCTGATCATGGTACTCACCGTGGGCATGCCAGTACTTTATTCTTCTTCCTTCAAAGACGAACCCACACTTTTCCATAATCTTCCATGATGCCTTATTCCCGTATGCGGTATCCCCGTTTAAGAGATAGGCATCAGTGAAATTGAATGCATAGTATACAAGAAATTCACAGGCCTCGGTTCCGAAACCCCTGCCGTGAAATGTATCGTCGATCTGGTAGCCGATAAGATATGTTCCGGGAGAGAAATCCCCGGAAGGATGGCACACTGCCCGGCAAACTCTCCCGTCTCTTTTGAACGGATTGTGAAAACTGGGGAATCGGGAATCCTGTTCTCCTGAAGTGCGGTAGATACGGATTCAATGAGAGGAGAGAAATAAGCCTTTGTTACCTCAGGGGTATTCGGCCCGAAGAAGAGCCATCTGCATACCGATTCCTTTGTAAGCATATTGCAAATATCGTCGAGGTCTTCGTCACTGATATATGAGACGGTGATCTTCTCTCCGGACCATTCGCTTATCATAACTATCTTAAAAAAAGAAAATTTATCTCCCGAGCTGCTTGTGAGCCCGTGCGAGGTGTCCGGCGCCAAGTGCACCGATGAGAGAGAGTTCGCCGGCAAGGACTGCCGCTGCGATTATCTCTGCAAACTTCTTCGAATTCGCGCCTGAAGTTTCACCGCCACCGGCACACCCGAGAAGGTTTAAGGCCTCTCTCTGGGTGTCAATTCCCGTTCCGCCGCCGACAGTTCCCACCTGAAGAGACGGAAGTGTTACAGCCACATATACCCCTCCCTCTGCCTGTTCGACGGTTGTAATCGTATTTGAACCTTCGACGACATGGGCCGGATCCTGTCCGCATGCAAGAAAGATTGCCGCTATGATATTTGCTGCATGGGAGTTGAAGCCGAGCGAGACGGCCCTTGCTGAACCTATAAGGTTCTTTCTCATATTGACCTCGGTCATGGTCCGCGAATCTGTTTTGAACGTAGAAGTGATAAGTTCATCCGGGAGGAAGACTCCGGCAACGACCGTCTTTCCCCTGCCAAGGACGACATTTGCGGCCGAGGGCTTCTTGTCAGTGCACATGTTTCCTGATAGTGCAACGAGGACAACTCCCGTCTCCTCCTGGATCTTTGCCGCGACCTTCTCGCTTGCGATTGTGACCATGTTCATACCCATCGCATCGCCGGTGAAGAATTCAATTCTTGCATAGACGTTTGTGCCGGTGACAAAGCAAAGGATGTCAAGCAGTTTTCCGTGTGATGTGGTTGATTCAGCAATCTTCCTGAGGACAGGGATATTTCTCTCGATCCAGCGTGCTGCATCTGTCGCGTGAACAACACTCTTTGCCGCAAAGACAGGAGCTCTCGTCATTCCGTCACGCTGGATACGGACATCGGCTCCGCCAGCGAGTGTTATCGCCTTGCATCCCCTGTTTATCGATGCAACAAGCGCCCCTTCGGTTGTCGCAAGCGGCAGGTAAAATTCATCATCCGCATATTCGCCGTTAACCTTCAGCTTTCCCGCGACACCGACAGGAACCTGTATTGCACCTATCATATTCTCGCAGTTCTTCTCGACGATCTGGTCAATATTTATTGAAAAATCTCCAATCCTGTCAAACTTCTTCCCTGTCTCCATCTCGATGAAGGCCCTCCTGACAGCCACCGCATCATTCGGGGACATCTCTTGCTCAAGTGAATGAAGCTTTAGCCTTCCTTCTTTCAGTCCTGAGAGATAATTTTTCATATTGATTACTTATTGGTGAGGAGTATACATATTATAATGGTCTTATGGCAAGGGAAAGCCACTGCATAAAAGTTCCAAAGAAGGAAGGGGAGAAGACGAGGAGGAACCTTGCTGAAGAAGGGCTTCTTGACAACTCGCTGAAGCCGCACTCTGACGAAATATTCCTTTATTTCCCGGTAAATGAGGAGATCCCGGGGACTGTGATATTGTCGTTCGAAGAGAGAGAGGAATCCCTCCTTCTACCGCGGCATGAGCTTATCGGGGGAATCGCCATCATGCAGGATGACGATAAAGGGGAAGCAGAGCGGCTTTTAGCCTCGCGTCCTGTAATTCATACGGTTCTTTATTCTGAAGGGCCGGTGACCGGTGAATACAGGACGAAGGATTACTCTGTCTTGGCTGGAAGAGAGACTACGGCAACCGACTACACCGAGTACGGCCAGAGGTTTGTAATAGATCTCTCTGCCGCCTACTTTTCGGCCCGTCTTGCAAACGAGAGGCAGAGGATTGAACGAATGATGGAACCCGGGGAGAGGCTTCTTGATATGTTCGCCGGAGTAGGACCCTTTGCTATAACGCTTTCAGGAAATGCCTCGGTTGTTTATGCAAATGATATAAATCCTGCTGCAGTGAGTCTCCTGATGGAGAATATAAGGATTAATAAAAAAAGGAATATTGTCCCCGTTCTTGCGGATGCACGTCATCTTGGAGGGATCCTTACGGAGAGCAGTTTTGACAGGATAATAATGAACCTGCCTATGAGATCCCCTGAGTTCCTGCAGACGGCTTTCAGGCTCTGCAAACCCGGCGGGATGGTTCATTTTTACACTCTTCAGTCGGAAACGGGTGAAATGGCCATGGATATCAGAAAATATACAGGTGGGAAAATATCCGAAAGAATTGTCCGTTCATACTCCCCCTCGCAGCATCACGCTGTTTATGATATTGAATTCATCTGAGAGGATGTTTTAATCCGCAAATGCATTATATCATAACTGAGAAACTACCTGTTATGGTGATTTTTAATGGCAGATCTTGACATCCCGACACCTGAAATCAACTTGGACGTTCTGAATTCACTTTCACTTGAAAAAGTGGTCTTCGTTCTTATCGTCCTTATTGCAGGCTATATTATTGTAAAAATCATTGTAAACAGGGTTGATCATTATTTCTCAAAAAATACGAAGATGCCCAGGCTGATGGCCATCAATATTGTAAAAGTAATAAAACTTTTTTTGTATATCATCGTAATTCTGTTTGCGCTGGATTCAATAGGATTTGAAGTCAGCGTGTTTATTGTCAGTATCTTTGCATTTATCTCCATAATACTTAGTTTCGGAATGAAGGATACGATTAACAACCTCGCATCCGGAGTATGGATCGCTGCATCAAAAGCCTATGACATTGGCGACGAAGTCGAGCTTGCCGGAAAACACGGTACCGTTATGGACATGAATGTAATGGCGACCGAGATCAAGCAGCTCGACAATACAAGAATAATCATTCCAAACGGAAAGGTGTGGAACAGCCCGATTCTCAATGTAACTCGCATGCCCAAGAGGCTGATTGCGGTCGATTACGGGGTCGCATATATGACAAGGATTGAAGATGCGGTAGATGTCGCCCTGAAGGTTGCGGATGCTCACCCGAAACTTCACAAGGATCCAAAACCCATCGTCCGTTTCAGGGAGATGGCCGACTCGGCTGTCGTGCTTCAGCTCAGGGTTTGGGTTGATACCGATGATTATTATCCGGTCAAATCTGATGTTCTTACAGGGATCTATAACGGATTGAATGAGGCAGGAATTGGAATTCCGTTCCCGCAGCTGGATGTCCATATGATAAACGAATAATTTTTTTAATTCACTTTCATTTTTTACTTTAAACAAGTTTTATCAATTAAAATACCTGAATTGGATATCATGGAAGATGAGAAAATGGAAAAGGGCCTGGAGAATCTCATTAGGATCAATGGTAAGGCCGGCCGGGATGTCTATGAACAGTTAAACAGAATATCGCCGAGAATGGCACGGGCGCTGGTGGAATATCCGTTCAATTATATTTATGATGATTCGTATATGGACCCGAAGATGAGGGAAACCGCGATTCTCGGGGCAATATGTGCACTTGGATATGCAATCCCGCAGCTGAAGTCCCATATCAATGCAGCCCTTAATTTCGGGCTTGAAAAAGAGGAAATCCTGGAGATTTTTATTATGATGAGCGTTTATGCAGGATATCCGGCGGCCCTGAATGCAGTATATGCTGCTCAGGAAGTTTTTGAGGAGAAGGGGATTGTTTAATCCGGGTGTTTTCATGATGGACTTTCTGGTTTCAATGGGGTGTAAGCCCCTTTGGGGCAACCCTTGCGTAAATTTCTACGAAATTTACGCTTTTGTGATAGGCCCGGCCTTTGGCCGGGAGAAGAACAAACAGAGACGTTGGAATTAAAAAATCAGGAGTTTAGAAAGTGATAAAACAATTTCGTGGAGCAAAAGAGGATGCTTGTCCATCCTCATTGTGACCTCTTGCCATCAGGGGGAGGGTATTAGGGAGGGAGAGAATCCCCCTCCCTGTTATTAATTTTTAATTCAAAACAACAATCTGCCAGTTTAGGAATGTGGCGAAGGTAACCCACAATATATATGGCACCAGCAAATACGCCGCATACCTGTCGATCTTATATGAGGCAAGAATCGTTGCGAGGATGAATATCCACAGCAAAATAATGCATATAAGTCCTGCAACCGGATTTTCAAGTCCAAAGAAGAGATATGACCAGCTCAGGTTCAGTGCAAGCTGGACGAAAAAGAACGCCACTGCGATTCTCACTTCCTTCAGGTTCAGTTCTTTAGTCAGAAGAAGAAAGAGACATATGCCCATCAGGATATAGAGGATGGTCCATACAATTCCAAAGAGATATCCGGGTGGTGTAAGCTCCGGTTTAATAAGCTCTTCAGCGTACCATGTTCCAGGCCCTGTTCTGGTAAAAAAAGATCCCAATCCGCCTGTTATCAGGCAGAGAAGGACTGACCCTGCAAGCAGGGATCCTTTTTTGATTTTATCATCGTTCGGATTTGGTAATGATGTATTATTGCTCATATTTTCCCTCTCTCCTGAGAGGGGGTATGATGTTTAATTTTATATTATTTTACCGGAACAAATTTTGTCCCGTAGACTATCATGCCGCTATCGCCGTCTGCAACAATCTTCCTGAATGTTGCCTGGACAGGCATTCCGATCTCCATCTCATCGAGATCACAGACAACCGGTGCAGTCATTCTCGTGCCCTCGTCAAGCTCGATGATTGCGATTGGAAATGGTGCTTCATAGTCGTAGGGTTCGCTTGCTGTTCTGATAATCGAGAAGGTAACAACCTTTCCTGTGCCCCTGAATTTGTGATCGACTATCTTCCCGTCTCTTCTGCATTGCGGGCAGATTGTCCGCGGCGGATAGAAGTGTGAACCGCATGTCTCGCATTTAGTACCGATAATATTGTATCTCTGTGGCTGTTTTCTCCAGAAACGTGGGACTGACATTAGTTTACCCTCCTAAGTATGTTTGTAACGACCGTCGCACCTGATCCGCCAACATTGTGTGTCATTCCGATCTCGGCTCCGTCAACCTGCCTTCCTGCGGCTTCACCGCGTAGCTGTTCGACAACCTCACAGACCTGTTTGATTCCTGTTGCGCCAACCGGGTGTCCGCATGCCTTAAGTCCGCCGCTCGGGTTTACCGGAAGTCTTCCTCCAAGTGCGGTCTCGCCCTCTTCAGTCATGATTCCTGCCTTTCCTTTCTCGCAAAAACCGAGGTCTTCGATTGCGCAGAGTTCAGCAATTGTGAAACAGTCATGGACCTCTACGAGGTCGATGTCCTTTCTCTCAAGTTTTGCCATCTTAAAGGCACGGTTTCCTGCTGCAACAGTTGCATCGAGTGTGCTGATATCACGGCGGTCGTGGAGTGCGATCGTATCTGTTGCCTGGGTTGATGTAAGAATCTGTACCGGAGAGTCAGTGAACTCCTTTGCCCTCTCAAGCGGACAGAGAATTACTGCTGCCGCTCCGTCTGTTACCGGGGAGCAGTCCATCAGGCGAATCGGGTCTGCAACCAGTGTGGATTTAAGAACCGTATCGATTGTAATCTCTTTTCTGAACTGCGCAATCGGGTTTCTTGCACCATTGTAATGGTTCTTGACTGCAACCTGTGCGAGCTGTTCGCGTGTAAGGCCATAGCGGTGCATATAATCTCTTGCAATCATTGCGTAGAGTGAGGGGAACGTAACGCCGTAGATACCTTCCCATTCACGATCTGCTGCACCGGCAAGTGCATCGGTTGTTACCCCGCCGTCGACATCGGTCATCTTCTCGACTCCTGCCGCGATGACGATATCGGACATTCCTGATGCAACAGATGTGTATGCCTGCCTGAATGCCAGTCCGCCTGATGCACAGGCCGCTTCTGTCCTTGTAGAAGGTATGTGTCTTGTGGATGCAAGCCCTACTGCATCGGCGATGAGGGCTGAGATGTGCTCCTGAAGAACGAATCTTCCGCCGCTCATGTTCCCGACAAACATCTCGTCGATCTGGTTACCGTCGACGTTTGCGTCTTCAAGTGCCTTTACTCCCGCCTCAACGCACATCTGTCTGAAAGATGTGTCCCATTTCTCGCCGAAAGTGGTGAGGCCGACTCCTATTACTGCTACTTCTCTCATGCTGCCCTCACAATTTTACCTTTGTGTTTTGCGTAAACCGCATAGTCGATATATTTCTTGTTGTTAAGGAGATCTTCGACGGAGGGTGCTGCCTTCCTGTCGATGAGTGTCTCGATTGCGTCAGTTACTGTTATGTCGAATGCATCACTGCCCGATCCTGATCCATATGATGTGACAAATATCCTGTCACCGGGTTTTGCGATATCGAGAGTTGCAGAGAGCCCCACCGGAACCGCACCTGAATAGGTGTTGCCGAGTCTCGGGACCGCAAGTCCGGGTTTTATCTGCTCTGCGGTAAAGCCGAGCATTGCAGCTACGTTTCTCGGGAACTTGGCGTTAGGTTGATGGAATACCGCATAATCATAGTCCGAGGGTTCTGTGCCCATCTTTTCGAGCATCATCCTTGCGGCACCCTGGATGTGCTTGAAGTATGCCGGCTCTCCTGAGAATCTTCCTCCATGGCGGGGATAATCCTGCCCCTCACGCCTCCAGAAGTCGGGGGTGTCGGTGGTGAATGAACATGTATGGTTGATCTCAGCGATTACATCTTCATTACCTATGACAAATGCTGCTCCTCCGGCCGCAGCTGTGTATTCTAGTGCATCGCCGGGTGCTCCCTGTGCAACGTCCGCTCCTATTGCAATTCCATACTTTACCATGCCGCTTTTTACAAGTCCCATGCAGGTCTGAATACCAGCGGTTCCTGCCTTGCATGCAAATTCATAATCGGCTGCTGTCATAACAGGGGTTGCACCGATTGCCTCGCCGACTGTTGCTGCAGTGGGCTTTACCGCGTACGGGTGCGATTCGCTCCCGACATATATTGCTCCGATCTCGTCGGGATTCACATATCTTCTGTCAAGTGCGAACCTTGCTGCATTGACCGACATTGTAAGAGTATCCTCGTCAAGATCCGGGACTGCCTTTTCCATTACTCCGAGTCCTGCCGCAATCTCTGCACCATTTGCTCCCCATACCCTTGCGATCTCTTCGGTTTTTACTCTGAATCTGGGGATATAGGCTCCGTATGTAATAATTCCTACCATGGTTCTTCCCTAAGTGTTTTAATAACCTCATCCACTTCCCTTTCCGTGCATAGAAGAGTGATTTTATCCTTCCTTGCAAGCTCAGGGACGAGAGGATTGATCTTTTCAGGTGTAATCCCCTGGAGTATGACGCATCTCGGTTTGAATGGTGTAACTCTGATTGCTATCATCGGGGATTTTCCTGTTGATACATTGGTGAAGATCAGTGCTCTTTCCGTACTCCACCCGTAAATTTTGTTGAATTCGTTTGAAGATAGCTGTAAAATTGCATTGAGACTATTGACAACGGTGTAACCGTAGATCTGGTGATTCATATCACCGTTGATAAGGCAGCACCCGATCGAATCACAGAATTTGTCGAGTTTTATCGGAGCGTCATAATCATGCATGTCATAGATTACATCATCGTCAAAGTCGCTGTAGAGGATGTTTGCGTACTTTTTCATAAATTTTCCGCCTGAATCCTCGTCGATCGAAAGAATGGTCTCAACGATCTTTCCGACGACTGCAGTGCCGGGACTCTTCCTTCTGCCGCCCTCGTAATCAGAGATTACAGACGGGGAAACCTCCAGCCTTTCAGCAAGAAGTCCCGGCGGAATATGGAAGTTCATCCTCCACTTTTTTAGGGCCTCTCCCGGAGAATCGGAAAGGGTGATCTCCCCTGCCATCTTCTCCGCAAGACGATTCCGCAGCGCGGATTTCATAATTATTATGGTGGTGTATTCATTAATATAATTAGCGAAGGTCACTTCGTCAATCCGCGAAGAAAGTGAGTGCTTATGGAAACTCATATATGATATGCTTATCAATTTTGGTAATACAATGATAAATTCCGATGACCTGATGACTCTTAAGAAGATCGCGCTGATGGGTGGTCTGAAATCCCAGGTCTGCATATCTTCCCAGACAATGGGTGAAATACTTGCAATCAGCCCCCAGACTGCCTCCCGGCGGCTTATCAGTCTTGAAAAAGAGAATTTCATCTCCAGAACCATACGCCCGGATGGTCAGTACATAAAGGTCAGTGAGCCGGGTGAAAAGATTCTCAGGAATGAATATTTTGATTATTGCAGGATCTTTGAGGAGGCGGACGTCAGTTACATTCTCACAGGTGAGGTCATCAGCGGACTGGGTGAAGGCCGCTATTATGTCAGCATACCGCGATACATGGAGCAGTTCCGTGAAAAACTAGGCTTTGAACCCTTCCCCGGCACCCTGAATCTCCGTCTTGATACAGTCAGCCAGGAGACCAGAAGAGAACTTGAGAAACTGGAATGGGTTGAGATAGAGGGATTTGTCGACAACGACCGGACATTCGGAAGTGCAAAATGCCTTCGCTGCCGGATTGACGGCTCAGCTTCGGCGATAATTGTCCCCGGGAGAACCCATTACCCTGATGATATTATAGAACTGCTCTGCGAACACGGCCTCAGGAAAAAACTAGGGCTAAATGACGGCGACAAAATAAAGGTTGAGATTTCAAATGATTGAAAAAGCTATAGATGCGATGAAGAGGGGGGAGATGATCCTCATATACGACTTTGATACCCGCGAAGGCGAGACCGATTTCGCAATAAGGTCGGATGCAATAACAAAGGATCACATTCGTATGATGAGAAAAGATGGCGGAGGTCTTATCTGTACTGCAATACACCCCGGTGCAGCCGAAAAAATAGGACTTCCCTTTGCAAGTGAGGTGCTCGAAGGCACTGGTTTTGCAGAGAAAAATGGGGCAATCCCCTATGACCCAAAGAATCATTCATCATTTTCAATCTGGGTCAACCATAAGGATACATTCACCGGAATAACCGATATTGACAGGGCTCTTACTGCAAACCGTTTGTCTGCACATGTAAAGAGCGCCATGAACGGTGGTAACCTGAATTTCTCTTCAGAGTTCAGGACTCCTGGCCATATGGCATTATTGAGGGCAAATGAAAAGCTCCTTGATCAGAGACAGGGGCAGACCGAGTTGTCCATTGCAATCGCCGGCCTTGCGGGTGTGACTCCGTGTGTTACGATCTGTGAGATGCTTGATGATGAGACAGGAAAGGCTCTTTCAAAAGAGGATGCAATTGAATATGCCAGAAAACACAATATGATCTTCGTAGGCGGGGAAGAGATTGTCGAATACTGGAAAGACAATCATTAAATATTATTAATTTGATGAACTATCTTTAGTATGATTATTGGGAAAATGGGTTTTGTATCGGCTTTTTTATTAAATAAGGATACTTCAACAGGATTTCCAATTAAAGGATTCTTTTTGTAATCATGTCCTGATATCAGGGGGCAATATATGAATTCTGCTGATGATTATTTTCTATCGATATTTACAGGCCTTAAGGAAGAGCTGGTAATTGTTATTGATCTTTCTGTGATGATAGTAGCCGGGGCAAACGAAGAGGCCTGCAGGATGCTTGGATACGATGCAGGTGAGATCTCAGGCATGAGAATTTCCGATATCATGGTCTGCTTCAGAAATTCCGATAATATAGGTCGTGAAAAAGAGATATTCTCCGGTAAGAGCTATTTTTCAGGTTTCTTAACGGGTGACCATAATGAGATCCCCGTCTCATTTTCCCTGAATCGTATCGCAACGGATGGGAGGGATTATGGAATAGTCATAGGCAGGAGATCTGCAATAAGTATAGAAATCCCCGGTGATACAGATCTTTCCCTCATACAGTATAAAAAAGCCCTGGACTCAATCGATGAAAGTTTAGTCGTTGTCGACAGGGATTTAAGAATAAGGCTCTATAATGCCCCTTTTAAATACCTTGTCGAAAAATACGGCTATAGAGGTGAACTGATCGGTATTCCGTTAAATGAAGCTGCAGGATTTCTAACCGGCAGACTGTGTCTTGAATATAAGTATGTCTTTCAGTCTGGCAAATCACTTGGCACCTCGATTAAGAAGGAATACGGCTCAAAGACACTGTGGTATGAGATCCAGAAATCACCACTTATGTTCGATGGAAAAGTTGCAAAGGTGGTCTCAGTAATAAGGGAGACGACGAGGCAGCAGGAACTTGAGCAGATGAAGAAAGAGTCAATATTTCAGATTGAAAAGAATATGGAACAGTTTGCCATACTAAACGATCATATTAGAAATCCCCTGCAGGCTATCGTAGGTCTGGCCGATCTTGAAGGTGGGGAGACTTCAGAAAAAATAATTGAATTTGCACTCGAGATCGATGATATCGTAAAGGAACTTGATTCCGGGTGGCTTGAATCTGATAAAATCAGGGAGATGCTTCTTCGTCATTACGGGCTTAAGGTTACAAGAAGGCCGAATATCAGCAGCCCTATCGGTATGCTTACTGTTGTTGAATCAGAAAAGAGCATAAACAACGACCGGTGAAAATGCCTGATCACACTTTTAAAACCATCATTATTCGTAAAGATATCAAAAACAGCAGAATCCGCATTGGACCAGACTGTACCGTCTATGTGACCGCTCCGCATGATACCGACACTGACAGGATAATTGAATCGAGAAAGGAGTGGATACAGAAAAAGATCTGCGAGCTGAACAGTCTTGCATCGGCATATGAAACAGGGGATGGATCTTTTCTTTATAACGGGATGATGTGGCATCCGGTTTTTTCTGAGAGGGGGGAGGTTTCCTTCCTCTGGCCGGATGTTTATTACAATTCGGTAAAAGAACTGAGGAAGAATGTTGCACGCGAGCTTAGGGCCGATATTTCCAGCCGCCTTGAACACCATTCAAAAAAAATGGGCGTTGATTACGGGAGAATTTCTCTCAGAAACCAGAAAACACGTTGGGGCAGCTGTTCGGGGAGAGGGAATCTCAATTTCAATCTTCGTGCAATGGCGCTCCCGGAGACTGTACGAGATTATCTTGTGGTTCATGAACTCGCCCACAGGGTTGAGATGAACCATTCACCATCCTTCTGGAGGATAGTATCTGTCCACTACCCCGGTTACCGTGAGGCGGAGAGGGATCTTAAACATTACTGGATTGTAATCGGAAGGAACAGAATATGGAATTCTATTCTTGAAATACAGGTCCGCTAATAATTGACAATTTCATTAGATTAATTACCCCCTCCTTTTATTGTATATATAGGACAGCAGATGACCGGTTATAACAGAGCTCTTAGGAAATTTGTATCACCCGAATTCATTACAGGGGATGGCGCAAGAGAGTTTGCAGGGAGATATTCGCTCAATTTTAACCTGAAAAAAGTCCTCTTTGTAACAGATCCAAATATTGAAAAATGCTCATGGTTATCCCACGTTATTGATTCAATTACTGATAACGGGGTGGAATATGAGGTCTTCTCTTCTGTAACCGAGAATCCCAGTGTCGATGAGGTAATGGAGGGCGCTGATGTTTTCAGTACAACCGGCTGTGATGGTATTATTGCCGCAGGCGGGGGTAGTGTTCTTGACTGTGCCAAGGGAATAGGCATTGTTGCTGAAAACGGAGGTCACATTTCCGGTTATATCGGTCTTGACCTGATAAAAAATCCAATGCCTCCTCTGATATGCGTCCCTTCAACAGCGGGAAGTTCGGCAGATGTGTCCCAGTATGCAGTGATCTCGGACCGGAGCAGGAGAACCAAGAGACTTATAGTGTCCAAATCTCTCGTTCCTGATGTCTCACTGCTTGATCCTGTCCCGCTTTCAACACTTCCCAGGGAAGTGGCAGTAAACAGTGCGATGGATGCACTTATACATGCAATCGAAGGGTATTGTTCGAACGGTTCATCTCCGGTTACCGATACATTCGGCCTGAACTCAGTTGAAATGATAATCCGGAATATGAGTCCTGGTTACTGGAAAGATCCCGAAAGGAGCTTTGGAATCATGATTGCAAGCCTTTATGCGGGTTTATGTTTTTCAAATGCCGGCCTTGGCCTAATTCATTCAATGTCCCATGCACTTGGAGGATTGACAGGGATGAATCATGGGTATTCTTCCTTTCTTGTGGCTCGTGAGGTATTGGAGTTCAATATGGATGCTCATCTGGTCAAATACAGGACAATTGCCCTTAAATTCGGGATTGATTGTAAGGAGAAGAGGTATGAGAATTCAGAATTGCCTGGTTTAATAAATGAAAAAATAATGGATATATTTGGATATGAAGAAAGACCGGGGCTTGCAGATGTTGGGATTTTAGAGGATGACGTACCGGAACTGGTTCAAAGGACAATGGAGGATCCATGTATTGCCACAAATCCCCGTCTGCCTGTAGCAGAAGATATTAAAAAAATGTATCTTGATCTTCTCTAAAGGTCCAGGGATTAAATCTCATGAATGAGATAGATTTTATATCAATTTATGACCATTTTTTACCTGCAGATAAACAGAAATTCCAGAATAAAATTGTGTGAAATCATATGAAAGATGCGGAAAATGATCCCTACTATGAATTGAGGAAAAAACTCCTCGGCCTTGGAGATTCATCTTTCAGAAAGACATATTATCCTGTTTTAAGGCATAAACAGATGGAGCTTGAGAGATTTCGTATTATTCTTGATCATATCAATGACATTGTTTTTTTAATCTCATATCCTGATGGCATTATTGTAGATTATAATCTCAGGGCCATAGAAAAGCTTGGATTAAAGCCTCATGAGGTAATCAGTAGAGAGATATCCGCCTTTCTTTTTGATGACCTGGGAAAACCTGTCTCACTTAAGGCAATGAAGGATAAGGGGGAGAGAATCCTTATCCGGGCTGAGATAGCCTGTAGATCCTGTGGGAAGATGCCTGTGGAGGCTGATCTCAGTTTTACAAAGTATGGCGATGAGATATATTGTGCGATTGTGTGCAGGGACATTACCGAAAGAATACAGATGGAGAGGCTGATCCTTGATTCCGAATCCCAGTACCGTACGACAATAGAGGCGATTACTGACGGAATACTTGTAATAAACTCCTCCGGGCGGTCTATAATCTACAATGAGGCATTCAGGGATATGTATATCCGCTTCACCGGTGAAGAGATTCCGGAGAAGATCGATGTATCTGATTTCTTTAAACAAACCGGTCTTTCTGAATCCGGAGATATTCATGCTCTTATGGATTCCATGGACTCAGGAGAGATAATCGGGAAGGTTTTGCTGGACGATAAGATGGCTGTTATAGAGATTAAGAAGATTCCAATTATTCATGAATTCAGGCATGAACAGTCTGTACTTATAATCCGCGACATAACACTGAATTCTGTTCTGGATGAGCTCAGAAAGGATGTTTTGTACCAGCTTAACCGGAACATGGAGCAGTTTGCAATCCTGAACGATGAGATAAGAAATCCGCTGCAGGCACTCTCCGGAACTGTAGAACTAAAAAACCCTGCGCTTGCAGGTGAAATCCAGCCGTTTATTAATGAGATTAATATGATCGTCCGGAGGCTTGACATCGGGTGGCTTGAATCTGAGAAGGTCCGTTCGATGATAAAGAGGCATTATGGTGTTTCAGTTCTTGAGAAGGATGAGATCAGGGATGCAGTCCATTATATCCGGGAATTCAGACTGGGTGACGAAAATACGATTAATCCGTAGTATCCTCTGGAATATCTCCACATCTCCTGATTAATATCTGCTTCATAATAGTTCTTGAGCTGCAGAACCCTTCCCCGGAAAATGCGTTGATTCTTACAATTTCTGCAGATATCCCGTTATCTTCAAGATCTTTTTTAAGTTTGTCTTCTTTGAAGAACTGATTGAAGCCGAGGGTTATAATATCAGGTTTGATCTCTCTTATTGGTTCATAGATATCTTTTATTGATCCAAGCCGTGCATCATCGACAACTTTGAGGGATCTTACCATTTCAAGGCGCTGGTCCTCGGGGATTACCGGCTTAGGCTTATGTTTTACGTTCTCGTCTCTTGCAATTATTACATGCAGTTCTTCACCCAGTCTGCGTGACTCTTCCAGATAATATATATGGCCTGGATGCAGGATATCAAAAGTCCCTGTTGCGACTACCCTCTTCAATCGATCACCTCAGCCTGGCACGGGCTTCCGTCTGCAAAGAAGCACCTCCAGTCATCTTCAGTATAAGGTGCCCCAATGATAATATGATATTTTCCGGTTGCAGGGAAGAATCTCAGGTCTGCATCAGATGGCCTCATCATCCCGTTGGGATGGGAATGGGCACTCCCTGCAATGCCGGTTTCAATGGGCATCATATGGGGCTGAAAGCTTGCACTTGTACTGCCTGTGATCGTGCCCGGTGCCAGTTCGAATTCATCGATAATATCACCATTCTTTCTTAAAAGGGCCAGAAATTCACAGGGATGATTGCTCTTTCCCAGTTCTGCTAGTATCTGGAGAAGCTCTTTTTTTATCTTTATATCAGCCATCTGTCTATTGATATAGACTATCTGAAAAGATAACTCTTTCAGATCCAGGCAGGATCCTTAAAAACCTTTATATTCTGTTCTGGCAAGGATAAATCATGTATTCAAGAATTCTGGTGGCTGTCGACGGTTCTGAAGAATCAAGTGCAGCTCTTAAAAACGCAATAGAGATTGGAAGATGCCAGGACTCCGAAGTCCATGTCATATATGCAATTAATCCCGGAGTATATGGTGCTACAATAGTGGATCCGTCAATCGGAGTATCCGATCCTGGTTCTGAGCGGATATTCAATATGCTCCAGGAAGAGGGAGAAAAAATCATCGATGATGCAAAGACCCTCTCTGACAAACTGGATTTTGATATAAACTGTCATCTCAAGATCGGGGATGCAAGGGATGTGATCCTGAATACCTGTAATGATATTGGTGCCGATCTTATTGTTATTGGTTCTACAGGGAAAGGGATGGCAAAGAGGCTTGTTCTTGGAAGTGTCAGTTCGTCGGTCGTCTTCCACAGCAGTGTATCTACTCTGGTAGTTCGCAGTTCCAAAAAATAAAAGCCTAAAATGGGCCGTCCTGCTCATAACTCCTGCCGAATTTCAGTGCAAGTTCCGCTTTGTACAGCTCCTTGCCAAGATATGCCGCATGGTCCATGAGTGAGAGTCTCTCTTCTTTCAGGAGTAAATGAAAAATATCATCCCACTTTTTCCCTTTTATGGCCCTGTTCCCGTGTACCGCCACAATATAGCCGTCCTCAATTCCGATACGGATGTTTCCCGAAGGGTCAAATTCGATATCGCCGTAGATTTCTCCTGCCTCATCACAGGTTGAATATGTAAGCGGCGGCTCCCTTCTCTTTCTCTTCTCTTTTATACAGAAGAGATCGATTCCAAGGTCCTTTGGGTAAGGCCTGTCCGAAGCAAGAGCCATCATGTCGCAGGCACGCCTCATTTCTCTGACAGACCCTTTCGTCTTGTCCGAATGTTCGCTCGTAAATATTACTGAAACTCCGGCTTCCATGGCAATAGCCGCAAGTAGTGCATTTGCACCGGGTGAATCCGCGTCAATGAGTTCAACGACATTCCCCGCTCCGAAGAAGAGGGGATATCCATAATCCCTGAAATTTGAGAGTGACTTGAGGAGGCCTGATCCTGCCGGCTGGAGAAGAGGGTCGGCGATTATCTTTTTAATACCTTCATTCTCCGCCATCCGGATATTTTCTTCGAGTGTGTTTTCGTTCGGGACGATGACCGCTGCCGCTCCTGATTTTGCAACCTCTCTTCCGATAAAAGGCATGTTTTCTTCATGTAAGGAGAGGATTATATCCGCATAACCGAGAGCGGCTCTAATAAGTTCCGGTTCCTGCGTATCTGCTGCAAAAACTGTGCTGATTCCCGAGAGCTCTTCAAAAACACTCTTTACATCCCCGGGAGAGGCATCGAAACCGAATCCGAGATCTATTATGTCTGCTCCGGATTCGATAAATTCAAAGACCATTTCCCTGAGATTGGGGACTTTATGTGCATCCATGATCTCAGAAAGTATTTTAATTTTAGAACCGCCGCCTATCTTTAGATCTCTGATGTAAAAGTCAGGTTTAGAGCATTCTTCTCTCTCCATTATCTTCGAGAGTGCCTCGCTCTTCTTCATTGATGTGATGAGCTCGTCAGCAGGTATTTTTTCCGAGAGTTTAAGATCATTGAGGGAGCCAAGGATCAGTTCAAGATCGGCTGCATGCCGGGGTCCGAGATATACTGGTATACCGAATTTTTTCCGAACTCCAGAAAAATCGGCAGTGCACATTCCCGAAACGATCACCATGTCATATTTTCCCCCCTTTTCAGAGAGTATATCTGAAAGTTTTTTTGGCGTAAGAAAGGCTGCTATCCTTCCTGCAGAGACCACATCAGCTTTATATTTCTCTGCAGCCTCCCTTACGACGGGATATGCAATCTCACCTGTGGGGAGCAGTATACGCATAACACTTGAATTAATATGGCAAGGGAGAAAAATACTACTATCCGATGCTGAAATGCGATCTGCATGTGCATACAGATTACTCCCGCGATGGTGAGAGCAGCGTAGAGGAAATAATCAGAATGGCTGAGAAAAGAGGTCTTGATGTAATTGCAATTACTGATCATGACACAGTCGAAGGAGCAAAGTATGCACAGACAATAGAAACCGGGATTCTCATCATACCCGGAATTGAGATGTCGACGAAATCCGGCCACCTGATTGCCCTTGGTATAAGCGAAGCCGTTCCGCCGGGGCTTGACTTTTTTGAATCTGTGCGGCGTGTAAGGAATATGGGGGGGTTTTTGATTCTTCCACACCCATATCACCAGTTCAGGCATGGTGTGGGTATTAAACTGAAGAATGCTATTGAAGCAGTTGATGCAGTTGAATCATTTAACAGCCGCTATATTCTGGGTTCAGCAAATAAAAAGGCAGAGAAAAAAGCCCGGCGTTTCGGGAAACCCTGTGTTGCTGGAAGTGATGCACATAATGCGAGATTTATAGGTTACGGGGTTACAGTAGTTGATTCTGAAAAAGATGTGAAATCAATATTTGAAGCGATATCCGGGGGGAGGTCAGGGATAATAGGGAAAATGACTCCGTTAAGAAGCTATACCGGTCAGTCGCTTAAGAATACACAGAGAAAGATCGTCCGGAAAGTAAGGCATAAATGAGGATCGCATTTCTTGTATCATATCTCGGCACCGGCTTTTCTGGTTCACAGCAGCAACCCCGGGTGAGGACAGTCGAAGGTGAAATTATCAGATCATGCCTTGATCTTGGACTTTTTTCAGACTGGAGGGATGCAGGATTCCAGTTTTCAGGAAGGACTGATAGCGGTGTCCACGCAAGAGCACAGATTTGTGCCTTCAATACTGATTATCCGGAAAGGGCCGTATCGAACATAAACAGAAAGCTTCCTGGGGATATCTGGTGCAGGGGATGGTCTGAGGTTCCTGTTGGATTCAATCCCCGTTACGGTGTTTCCTGCAGGACGTACCGGTATTTTTTTTCCGGTAAATCTTTCAATACTGTGAAGATGTCTTCTGCCGCCGGGTTCCTTTTGGGAAGGCACAATTTCACACGTTTTGCCCGCCTGAACGGCAGGGATCCGGAGAGGGATATATATTCAGCCGAATTAATCCCCAGTGAAGATGGTATAATTTTTGAAATCAGTGGCAGGAGTTTCCTTTGGAATATGGTGAGGCGCATATCTCATGCTTTATGGCTGGTGGGGGCAGAACTGGCACCTCCGGAGATAATCTCTGAGGCTCTTTCAAACCCCGTGGGCCCCCGGTTTCCTGTGGCACCTGCAGAGGGCCTTGTTCTGTGGGATCTAGGGACTGATGTTGAATTCTCTCCCCTGCAGGACCTTCAAAAGAGCGAAAAATTCCTTAATGATTTCCGGGGCAGGCATCATCAGCTCATGAAGGCCACTGATTTTTTAAGTGAGTGATGGTCCCCCTTTTGGGATATATGGTGGACTTTGCAGGGATTGTCTGTAAAAAGGATATCCTTAATTCAGTATTTTTTTAGAATATTTTAAAAAAAAGGGGGGGCTATACAGATGTGATAGCCACTCCGGAAGGCTTCATTATGCTGACGAGCCACCCGGGAATAGGCTGTGAAGTCTTTAAGACTACAACGAAGTCATCCCTGTTTGTAACAACCCCGCGGTAAGTGGCAGTGACTTCATAGTCGCCGTCGAATACCGGTATGCCCAGCGTCCTTATGATTACGTGCTTGACGGGGAAGGTTGCTGATTCACCTACATTTATAGTTCGCCTGTCGTTGTTTATCACGAGTGTAACTGCATCTCCACTGCTGATTGCCTGTACCGGGACCGGGCCGAAGTAGATCTTCTCATTGTCGGGCATTAGTACGTCATAGTTGCCTGTATAAGAGAGCGGGTATCCATATCCGTCAAGTACATCATTGCCCGTTATCAACGTCACATATGCTGCAGCTACTATTATTACGAGAAGGATGATAAATGCCAGGATAATCTTTCCTGTATAGCTCTTTTTCGGAGCTCCGGCCTTCTGTTTTGCCAGAACCTCTTTTTCGATCTGGGCCCTCTTCTTCTCCTCCTCAGTCCGCTTTCTTTCCTCTTCGCGGGCCCATTCATCTTTTTCCTTCTGCTTCTTGGCTTCCTCAGCAAGACGCTCTTTATCCGCCTGCTTCTGGGCTTCTATCTTCTCATATTCCTTTGCTTTTTCAGCGTTTTCTTTATCGAGTCTTTCTTTTTCGATTCTTTCGCGTTCTTCTCTCCTGATCCTTTCCTCTTCGGATTCAGGAACTACTGATTTTTCTTCTTTCTTTTCCGGGTCATCAGGAAGCTTGACCGCCTCTCCCACCTTCTTCGTTAATCCTTCGAGTGATTTTTTATCGGGAAGTTTTACCATTTTGATATCACCTCAATGATATTTTCTCTATATGTTGGATCAGATATATTTATATTGCGAAAAAAATGGGTTTTTCACTCACTTTTCCTTATTAGGAAGGGTTTTCCTTCGATGATGACATACTCCTCTCCTTTCTGGATGAAGTGTCCCGCACCGGAAAGGGTCTTTTCCACTCCGTCTACAAGATATCTCTCCGGGCCTTCAACGGTGAATGACATGATCCCGCCGATGTCGATGAGACCGTCATCATAAACGATATATTCCTTGTCTCCGATTATCAGGTGCCGGGTATCTTTAAGCAGCACCTCCTCTCCTCCGATTAAAAAGCGTTCCTTTTCTTCGCATAAAAATTCGTAATCTGCCATGAGGGAATATTCATCCTGATCTAAAACCTCCTCTTTCGGGGCTGAATCCATTAATTCCCTGTCATATTGGTTCCTTTTTTCAGGGTCAGAAAGTACTGAATAGGCAAGGGATATATTTTCAAACAGTTTATTGGCATTTGGATGTGTTGCAGTATCCGGGTGGTATGTCTTTGCAAGACTGCGGTATGCCTTTTTGATATCATCAGATCCTGCGGACCCATCAAGACCCAACACTTCGTAATAATTCTGCGCCATTTGATCAAAGAGATATCTGTTCTAGATTATTTTAATCAGATGCCGGAACCTGACACATAGCCAAAATATCATTATAATTAGTGACAGATTATTACAGAGGTTTTATAATTGGCAGAGATTCCGGATGATGAGTATATATTGAAGACCACATCTGCCTGTGCCGGGTGCAGTATTCCTCTCTGTCTCCGGTATATTACAAAGGCGGCCGGTCCTGATACGGTGTTGGTAATTCCCGCATGCTGTACAAGTGTTATACAGGGTTTATACCCTAACACCGCGGTGAACATTCCCATTTACAATGTGGCATTCGCTTCGGCAGCCGCGGTTGCATCAGGGATGAGCGAGGCCTTCCGTGCGGCAGGGAAGAAGACGAACGTGATTTGTTTCGGAGGAGACGGAGGGACGGTCGATATCGGTATACAGGCTCTCTCGGGGGCTCTTGAACGGGGAACAGATTTCCTGTATATATGCTATGACAACGAGGCATACTCGAATACGGGCATGCAGAGGTCAGGCGCAACTCCGCTCGGTGCTGCAACGACAACCACACCTACAGGAAAGAAGGAGTTCAAGAAGGACCTTGATGCAATCGTCAATGCACATAATCCAGTTTATATGGCGACGGCCTGCAGTGCCTATCCTGTCGATCTTTACAATAAGGTCGAAAAGGCGCTCTCTATTCCCGGACCCAAGTTCATGCATATCCTTGCCCCGTGTCCGCCCGGATGGAGGTATCCGTCGGATAAGACGGTTGCTCTTGGAAAGCTTGCGGTTCAGTCGGGGATGTGGGTTCTATATGAACGCGAGAATGGTAAGATGAGTCTTACAGGTGCATCAAAGGCAGCTGCAAAGAAGAGAATCCCTGTCGAAGATTACCTTAAGGCCCAGGGAAGATTCAAAACGGCGACAAAAGAGAATGTCGCGGAGCTCCAGCAGATGGTCGAGAACAATTTCAAAAGAATTGAAAAGGAGGTCGAGGGAATATGCTGAATGTTGGAACAGGAAACAAGGCTGTGGCCCTTGCGGCAAGGGATGCAAGGCCCGGTGTTGTTGCCGCCTATCCAATAACACCACAGACCGAGATCGTCGAGGAGATTGCAAACCAGGTGGGTGCAGGCAATCTGGATGCAAGATATATTCCGGTTGAATCAGAACATTCTGCAATGGCGGCCTGTATCGGTGTCGCCGCAACCGGTACAAGGACATTTACGGCCACAAGTTCACATGGCCTGGTCTATATGTGTGAGATGCTCCACTGGGCGGCCGGTGCACGCCTTCCGATTGTTATGGCGAATGCAAACCGTGCACTAGGTCCTGGCTGGAATATCGGTTCTGAACACTCGGATTCACTCTCTATGAGGGATTCCGGCTGGCTTCAGGTCTATGCATCGACGGTCCAGGAAGCATATGATGCTACGATCATTGCATTCAGGATCGCAGAGAATGAGAACGTCCTGCTTCCGGTAATGATCAACCTCGACGGCTTCCTGCTGACCCATATAACACAGGCCTTTGAGTCTGTCGATCCGTCCGGGTATCTTCCTGACATCAATACACCTCATGCAATTGACATAAACAATCCGGGTGGCTACGGGACACTTACTGCAAATACAGAGCACTTCAAATTCCGTCATGATATTATGAAGGGAATGAAGAACTCTGTTCCCATAATTGAAAGGGCAGAAGAAGAGTTTGCAAAGCAGTTCGGCAGGAAATACGGCATGACAGAGGATTACATGGCAGAGGATGCTGAAGTAATCATTATCGCAATGGGCACGCTTGGAAAGGAGATGGAGGTCGCCGTAGACAAACTCCGTGAAGAAGGCATTAAGGCAGGATCTGTCAGGGTCCGCTGGTTCAGGCCGTTCCCTGATTTAAAAGAGAAATTTGAAGGAAAGGATCTCATTGTTATCGATCGTGACTATTCGTTTGGCTTTGGAGGAATTCTCGCAAACGAACTTCGTGCAAAAACATGCTGTGACCCTTACAGCGTTATTGCCGGTCTTGGCGGTCAGGATGTGACATACGATGACATTGCCGTATTTGTCAGGGACAGGAAACCTGGTGAAGAGTTCTGGTTTGGGGTGAGTGAATAATGTACGAGATAAGACTCCACTCAAGGGGCGGACAGGGCGGCGTGACAGCCGCAAAGATCCTTGCCCATGCTGCTTCCCTTGACGGCAAATACTCTACCGCAACTCCTCTCTACGGTGCAGAGAGGCGGGGTGCACCGGTTGTTTCGTTCATCCGTCTCGATGACAAGCCGATAAAGGTCTATTCGCAGGTGAGAAATCCTGATCTTGTGATAGTCCTCGATCCGGGGATAATGAATATGGTCGATGTTCTTCAGGGAATGAAGGAGGGTGGCGAGGTTCTGATTAACAGCCCCAATAAACCGGAGATGAACGGACACAGGGTTTATAATATCGATCTTACCGGAATCGCACTTTCACTCGATCTTGTAGTGGCCGGAAACCCAATCCTGAACACTCCTCTCCTTGGGGCGCTTGCAAAGGTCGGCCTTGTCTCCCGTGAGTCGGTTAAAAAGGCAATATCTGCGGCTTTCTCGGATGAGAGGAATGCGACGGCCGCCCTTAAGGCGTACGAGGAGCTGGTAATATGAGCGCAAAACTTGCAATATCAAAACCCAAAGAGGGTGCCGCAGGAAAGACGGGAACCTGGAGGACCTTTAAGCCCGTAGTTGACATGGAACTCTGCAATAAGTGCGGAAACTGCGAGAGGTTCTGCCCTGATGGAACAATTTCGAAGGATTTCGAGATCGATCTAGAGTACTGCAAGGGCTGCGGTATCTGTGCCGAGGTATGTCCCAAGAAAGCTATTAAGATGGTCAGGGAAGAGTAACACAGGACTTTTATTTTTCCCCCTGTGATCAACTGGTTGATCACAACTGATAATTATTATGGTGCCTTTCATATTTTTGTTGAAATATGAAGAATAAGATCCTTGGAAAGTTATTTTCACTGGTGATCCTGCTCTCGCTACTGGTTATTTCGGCAGAGGCATCGGGCAGCGATCAGTCCGGCCCGGACCTGGCTGAAAAGGCCGGAGACCTGTTAAACTATATACTCGGACTCTCATTTAAGATCCTGACCGGGGAGATTAGCGAAGTTTCACCAGACGATACATTCAGGCAGGACTGGGAGGACGACACTGCGGGATTCAAGGCAGGACTCGGAGCAGACGGGTGCTCTCCGCTTGTGGATGACTATGTGGGATCTGCGCAGTCATCGTATAGTGCCGGTTACGACGCCATGAATGCCGGGATTGTCCAGCTTCTCGGGTTTCATGATTATCCTAATGAAAACCAGGAGATGCTGATAAATTCATATATCGATCAGGCGGAGGCAGGACTTCTTGATGCTGATGATAATTACAATCGTGCGAGAGAAGGGTGCAGTGTCACATCGTCAAATCTTTTTACATTCAATATGGTCGGGAAAAAGCTTGATGTGATTATCGACGATTTTTATTATATAAAAATTAAAGCCCTGCGGGCAGTAGAATACGGGAAAGAAGGTGAATGGGATTTATATTATGACTGCATCGAAGAGATTGACGTGAAACTAAAGACCATCAGGCGACTAGATAATGAGGTCAGGGTATTTTTCTGAAGGCTTATGGGTGTTATTAAGGGCATATTTTTCCGGGCAGTCCCGTGTTTAATTTGCTACACGAATTTATGCTGTTATAATAGCCCGGTCTGGACGCCACCCGTCCGGGTGGCCTCGCTCAGGGGGAGATAACAGTTAGATACTACTCAATAATTTTGGAGCATGAGGGGATGCTTGCCCATCCCCGATTGCGACTATCGCCGTCAGGGGGAGGGTGACAGGGAGGGGGAATTGTTCCCCTTCTCTCTTTTTGTTGAAAGAATTTTGAATTTAAAGAATTATTCATTTTTATCTTGTAACCATTCTTTACGAAGTTGTTTCATTACTTTAACAACACCATGGTCTTCATCTTTGGGTTTTATTTCGAGACCTTTATCAAGAGATGTAATTGCTTCATCAATCTGGCCTAAATTATAAAGTATGTATGCCCTTTCTTCCCATCCATCAATAAAATTAGGATCGATTTCAAGTAGTTTATTGCAAGATTCAAGTGCTTCTTCATTATGTCCAATCTGAGAGAGTGAGTAACTACGATCAAACCATGCTGAGGCATTATTGGGATTAATTGAAATTGTACTGTCGCATGATTCTATTGCTTTATCAAATTGACCGAGTTCACAAAGTGCGAAGGTACGTTCACACCAAACATCTTCATCATTAGGAACAATCTCTAATAATTGATCATATAATTCAATGGCTGCTTCATAATCGCCAAATTGGGTTAATTTCTCAATTTTTCCGTTTAATTCTTCTATCGTTAAAAATCCTTTTTCGGTCAAAGCATTCACCTTATTTGAAAAGAGGTCATAGGTGAATTTAAATTTTTTTGAATAATGAGATATCCTATCATGCTGAAGCAATTAAAAAAAGACAATATTTCCACGTATTAATATTAAAAAAAATAAAAAACGACGCCCCCAACAGGACTCGAACCTGTGACATTCTGGTTAACAGCCAGACACTCTACCAACTGAGTTATGGAGGCACTCTTCAGATTGCCTATAAATGTTGACTTTTGCGTTATTAAATATTATGGATTTAACTCTCTGCGGCAGCCTTAATCTTTTTAAGCAGGTCGATAAGTTCGTCTGCCTGGGTGTCGAGATTCTCCATGAGATCTGCCGCTTTCGGAGTTGCAACCGCACCCGATTGCGACGCCATGATGTATCCCAGCTGCTCGAGAACCTTGAGCGAATATCTTATCTTATGTGAAGGGATGTCCATGATCTCCGAGAGTTTGAGGATGCCGATCGGCTGGTGCTGCATGACGGCCTTTATCACTTCTATATGCCTCAGGACAATCTCTGTCTCGGATTTAAGCTTGTTCAGCATAATGGCTCCCTCTTATCTAAAAATAATTTATTCCTGCTCCATGAGCCAGGCCTTGTCTTTTATGTAATGGCTCCTGAATAACAGGGACAAAACAACGGCTAAAACAAGGCATGCTATGCATATTGCCATGCTGTATACCGGGATGAGGCCGAAAAAGGCGAGCATGGCAACCGCCACAAGTATTATGATAACGTTCAGCATTATCGTGAGTTTGGCGAATTTCATCTTGAATATCTTTTCTGCAGATGGATTCATTGCATTAAATTGTTGGACACCATCTCGTAAAATTACTTGTGTATGTGGGAGAAATATTCATGGAATTATTATGCCGTCCGACCTTGTCGACACAGAACTTCTAAAAACCGGAACATCTGCATATGTTGCATATGCCAATTCATCAAATCCCGATATGATGTACCTGACCGGTTTTCAGGTCAATGATCCCCTTGTTTACATTAAAAAGAAAGGGGAAAAAGGTATTTTAGTCGTTCCTCAGATGGAGTATGACCGGGCCTTTGACGAATGTCGCTGCGGTGTTCTTACACGCGGTGATGCCGGATTCTTCGATGATCTCAAGGAGTACAAAGACGGACTTACGGCTACAGCAGCGACGATATGCCGTCTTGCAGGCGGGGACGTCCTTCTATCTCCTGATCTTCCTGTGTCACTCGCAAAAAAGATTGAATCATTCTGCAGCACCCGTGTGGACAGGGGAATTGTATCGGAAATGAGATCTGTAAAGAGTCCTGCCGAGGCGGAGAAAATCCGCAGGATTCAGAAAGTCACCGAAGAGGCGATGGGTTTTGCCATATCGCTGATTAAGAATGCAGAGATCAGGGATGGTGAACTCTACATCTCCGGGGATCCACTGACTTCTGATTATATAAGAAACGAGGTACACTGTTTTTTCCTTAGAAGGGGTTTTTTTGCAAGGGATACTATAGTTTCATGCGGGAGGGAGACCGCCATCCCGCACTGCACCGGCAGCGGCGTAATCCTTGAGAACGAGCCTGTAGTGATTGATATGTTTCCCTGCGATTCCAGAACCGGGTATTACTCTGATATGACACGGACCGTTGTCAGAGGTGAACCTGATAAGGAGATTGCAGAAATGTATTCGTGTGTCCGGGAGGCCAAAGCGCTTGCGAAGGGGAGGCTCAGAGAAGGGGTTAGCGGGAAGGAGATACATGAATTTGTCGTTGGTTTCTTTAATGAGAATGGTTATTCATCCGGAAATGAGGGTTTTATCCACAGTCTCGGGCATGGTGTGGGTCTTGCAGTCCATGAACAGCCATCCCTTTCGCCTTCGGGCGGAGAACTTCTTGAAGGCAATGTGGTGACCGTGGAACCTGGCCTTTATTATAATAAGACCGGCGGTGTGAGGCTTGAGGATATTGGCATGATAAATAAGGTCGGATTTGAATGTTTCACCGATTATCCGGAGGATATAAGAATATGATTGAAGGAGAGATTCTTGAGAAATATCTTGAGGCCGGCAGAATTGCACGGGAGTGCAGGGATTCTGCGGCCGAAAGAGTAAAGGAAGGAGAGAAGATACTGGATGTCGTCGTCGATAGCGAAGAGAAGATAGTCTCAATGGGTGGCGGAATTGCATTTCCATTAAATATTTCATTGAATGAGGCTGCGGCACATGACACTGCCTCTCCTGGTGATGAACGTGTTTTTAAGTCAGGAGATGTTGTAAAGGTTGATCTCGGTGTTCATATCGACGGCTACATTGCCGATACCGCTGTCACAATCGATCTTGGGAGAAACGATCTCCTCGTCGGGGCTTCCCGGGCTGCATTAAATGCTGCCATAGGAGCGGTGAGGCCCGGTGTCAGGACCGGTGAGATCGGTGCTATGATCCAGGCCGAGATTGAAAGCCGGGGCTATCGTCCTGTAGCCAACCTTACCGGCCACGGGCTCGGCAGGTATCTGCTTCACGGAATTCCCACGATCCCCAATGTAGGTATGCAGGGCGGAACAGAACTCGAAGAGGGAATGGTCTTTGCAATAGAGCCCTTTGCATCTACGGGGACGGGCATGGTATCGGATTCCTCTCGCACTGAGATATACAGCCAGATCTCGGGCCGCCAGATAAGGCTGCCATCTGCAAGAAAACTGATGAAGAAGGTGGCGGAAAGAAACAATCTCCCGTTCTCCAGGCACTGGTATTATGAGGAGAAATGCGATCTGGCACTTTCACAGCTCATGAAGCAGAATATTATCAGGGGTTATCCTGTACTGCATGATGTTCCCGGATCGCTTGTATCACAGGCCGAACATACTATGGTTGTAACCGCTGATGGGTGTATAGTGACGACTGATTAATATTATATTAAAGCGAATAATAACAAATTAAATTTTGTTCTTTTTTAGAGTAATGCTACTTGGGATAATATTATCCTGTTTGAGCAGTAAAATATGATGATGTACATATGAATGCCGACGACAAAGAACTGGCAGTCGATGTTCTTGAGTTTCTCATTACAGCCGATATCATAAACAGAAATGAAGAACTCACGAAACTTGATCTGCCAAAAAAATACTGGAAATTTTTCGGCACAGGCAGCTATAATACCGATATTGAGAGGCCGATTGCAATAGGGGAATCTGTAATAATCAGGCTCTGCAGGGCGGATAATGTTATTGATGTCGTTAAGCAGAACCCCTTTGTAAAATTTGATGAATTCGGAAAGAGATTCAGTATAACAACTCTCGATGCTGCTGCAGGATGGTTTATAAGGCAGGCCGGAAAGGAGAGGATAATGCAGAATCCGGTACTTGCTTTTTATTATGAAAACTGCGGTGAAGAAGGGATTTCGCATAAAGAATCTCTTGAGAATGTCCCCGGGTTTACTGATTCAAAGGAGTATCTTGAGGCCAGAGTAAACCATATAATCGGTGATGATGAGGATTTAAAGGCCGCAAGGGGACTTATTATCATCAGTTCTCCTGAAGAGATTGAATACTCTCTTGATGACCTTGTCTGCACACCTAGGCAGCAGGAAGGTATAAGAAAGATCAAGATTGCCCTCAAAAACAGGGACTTCCTGAATGAAAGGAGGATCTTTGAATTCGGAAAGCTACTGTTTGTAGGCCCTCCGGGTACTGGGAAAACCTCTCTGGCACTTGCAATGTCCAAGGAGCTTAAAATGCCGATGCTCGAAGTAAGGCTTGCCATGGTGACATCCCAATACCTTGGTGAGACCTCAAAAAACATTGACAGGATATTTGAGCTTGCAAGGAGTCTTTCGCCGTGCATTCTCTTCATCGATGAGTTTGATTTTGTTGCCAAGAGCAGGGTGACCGAAGACAATGGGGCGATGAAACGGGCTGTAAATATGCTTCTGAAAAATATTGATACTGTAAGCTTTGTAAGAAACGGTGTCGTGCTGATCGGTGCAACAAACCATCCCGGGATTCTTGATGAGGCTGCATGGAGACGTTTTGACGATGTCGTTGAATTCCCGCTTCCCGGTTATGAGATGAGAGTCGAGATCCTGAAGAAGATTACCCGGACTCTTGACTGCACATGTGATTTCGAAGAGCTTGCATCCGAAACAGAGGGTTTCTCGGGGGCGGATCTTAGGATAATGATCAAGGAATCTCTTATCTCGGCCCTTATGAGGGACAGTTTCGAGTTGTCTGAATGTGATATAGAACAGGGTATGGGCAACGTCCGCGAAAGAGATACGATCCGCCAGAGCGCTTCTATATGAAGATAACAATTCTTGGAACCGGAGATACTGTGGGAACCCCGCGTGTCGGGTGTGACTGCGAGGTATGCTCCGGGGCGGTTGAAGATGGAGTATCTCGTCTTAGGACCTCCTTTCTGGTCGAAAACGATGGTGGTTATGTGCTCATCGACACATCTCCCGATCTCAAGGAACAGCTAATCCGGGCCGGTGCACCCACTATAAGTGCGGTATTATGGACGCATGCTCATTATGATCATATCGCAGGATTCAATGAATTCTACAGGGTTCAGGACTTTCCTCCTGCATATGCTCCTGAAAAGATAATGGATGATGTCTCCGGTTTCTTCCATTTTATAAGATTTGGAAAAAATATTGTTGAACCGTATAAGCCGTTCACCCTCTTTGGAATGGAATTTACCTTTGTAACAGTAAATCATCCTCCAATAGAAACATGCGGGATTGTAATCAGGTACGGGGATAAGAAGATTGGGTATACAGCTGATACAAATCCTCATCTCCCGCAAAGGACTATGGACGAATTAAAGGACTGCGATATTTTGTTCCTTGATGCCCTGATGCCCGAATCTGTCCATATCGGGAAGCATATGAATGTCCGTGAAGCCACAGACCTTGCAGAAAAACTCTCTCCGCTGGAGTATTATTTTGTTCACATGAGCCACAGGATTCCACTTGCATATCCTCATGCCGCATTTGATTTTCAGACGTTTGAATTCTGATACTGTCTGCAGAATGATCTGACCAATACTTATATACTCGTATAAAATCCAAAGATATGGGTACCTATGGAGATAAAAGTAATAGAACTCAGGGACGATCTGGCACGTATAGCCTTTATCGGGGAAGGGCATACCTTCATGAACGCACTTGTGGATGAAATCCTGAGAGATCCTGAAGTCGATGTAGCAAATTATAGTAGTGAATTCCATTTTACCGATCCTGTTCTCCTCGTAACTACAAAAGGCGGTAAAAAACCTGTGGATGCAATCCGTGAAGCTGCAGTTGCCATTTCAGGCAATTGCTCCGGGTTGATAGAGACTATTGAAAAATCCTGAATAAAATTAAAAAAATTTAAAATAATTTTTTCTCAGGCCTTCTCTGTGAAGGCAATCGAACCTGCGACTCTTGTTATTTTAACCCTGATTTTCTGTCCGGGTTTTGTATTTGCGACATATAGGGTATATTTCCCGACCTTTGCAACTCCGTCACCTCTCTTTGAGAGGAACTGAATCTCAACATCAAGCTCCTTGCCTTCTTCAACGAGATTTGCGGTTGCGTCCCCTCTTGATCTCCTCTTCCTGATCGGCCTGTGCCCTCCGCATGCGTCGCACCTGAGCATCGGTATCCTTCCGTCTTTAACGAGCCTTGTGTCGGGCTTTCCGCATTCAGAACAGATGACGTAACCTTCAGTATATTTGTCTACAAGGCCGCTAATCAGCTCTCTGTCGAATTTTCCATTGAATATCGCACGGTTTCCGTCGATCTTACCTGCAGTTCCAAGCTCTCCAAGCATATATTTCATCACATGATCCGGATCCCTGCGCAGGGTCGATGTGATCTCTGAGAAATTCTCAAGAACAGTGGTCTTTCCTTCAATATACACCCTGGCTTCAGGTACCTGAAAACGCCCCTCATCCCCGGAAGTTTCCGTGATATTTGTATATGCCTTTTTTAAAAGGGCTTCATAAGGGTCTGTCATGCCTAATATATTGAGGCTTTATATTGATATAACTCACTTTCATAACCTCTTACTGCAAGTTGGAAAGAAAACGTCTATTATTTAAGTAATTGGGAGATATTACTTCCATATATTGTTGTTGGAGGAATTATTTTTGAAACTGATCAACCCTTTTTCAGATTTAATCGAAAAGGATCCCGACCAGAACGATATATCATATCTGATGATGATCGCGCTTGTGATCTTCATGGTGGTGCTTTCTGAGACTGCACTTGTCTTCTCCACCGGGGGGGCGTTCCTTCTGGTATCAAATCTCTTTTATTTTCCCCTGATCCTTCTCAACCTGAAATTTTTTACAAAGGGGCTTTCAACTAGTACTGCAATTGGGCTTATTTACTTTTTAATCGCTGTTTTTCTTGTAAATTTCGATATTGAAGGCCTTCTTATCGGATTTTCGATGATGCTGACGTATATTGCAGTCGGGATCAGCATATCGATGATCTCTAAAACCAGTAATGAGAGCAAAAAGACCCTTATAAAGAGTATCAGCAATTACGAGAATCTTTTTGAGGAGATCCAGGATGCTATCATAGTCTATGATTCCGAAGGGTTGATTCTTGGAGTCAACAATGCCGCATCTACACTTCTCGGGCTCGAAAAGAAGTATGTTAGATTTTTAAAAATAGACGATTTGAAGAATTTCATCGACGAGGATGCCTTAAAGAAGGCTTTTTATGACGTCAGTCTCTCCGGGAGCGGATTTACCGACACTGAACTCAGGCAGTCTGACGGAAATATCGTCTATATTGAGATCCATTCCAGTATAATCGATTCATCCAAAGGTGTGATGAGGGCCTATATCCGGGACGTCACTGACAGGGTGATTGCAGAAAAAAAGATTATTGCAAGTGAAACCCGTTATCGTCACCTCACCAATCAGCTTCCCGAGATGATCTTTGAACTCGATATCGACGGCAATTTTTGTTTTGCTACGAGGTATTCGATCAATATTGCAGGAAGGACGCCTGAAGAACTATCGGGAGGACTTAAATTATGGGACGTTCTTGTTGAGGAGGACAGGGATCGTGCCCGGAAAAACCTTGAATGGTTCTTTAAGGGAATGTTTCTCGGGGCTGTAGAATACAGGGTGAAAAAACCCGATGGCAGCATAATCCCTGTTCTTGTTCATTTTAGCTATGATTTTGATGATGACAGTTCGGTCCGGGGCATCAAAGGTATTGCAATGGACATCAGCCAGAGAAAAAGGATGGAGATGGCCCTCCGCAGGAATGAGAAAAAATTCAGGAGTCTTTTTGAAAATTCAAATGATGCTGTCATTATTTTCAACAGAGACGGTATGATTATGGATATCAATACCCGGCTTTGTAATATGCTTGGGATAAAGAGGGATGAAGCGGTCTCCCAGGACCTGAAGTGCCGTTTTCCCGAATCGGAATGGGATAAAGTTTCGGGGATGTATGAAGTCTCCTCTTCCGGGGGTATCTTTTTTGAATCCCGGATGCAGCACAGGGAAGGGGATTATATCGATGTCGAGATCAGTTCAGGAATAATCGATCCTGAAGAAGGACTGTACCAGGCAATACTCAGGGATATATCGGAGAGAAAAAGGGGGGAAGTCGAACTTGCAGTCAGCAGAGAGAGACTTAACCTTGCGATTGAGGGTGCGGGCGTGTGCGTCTGGGACTGGGATATTGAAAGGGATGAGATGTACTTTGAGGGAAATTATGACGAGATGTTTGGTCAGGTGAAAGAACATACTGATCGTTCAGGCTCGATGTGGAGGGAGATCCTCCAGCAGGAATTCTATAAAATAATTATGGATTATTATGCAGATAATGGCAATTCATCTTCTACAATATCAGATCTAAAGTCTAAACAGTTTGAATCGGAGTATAAATTCAAGACGGAAACCGGTTTGAACAGGTGGATCACTGTTCTCGGAAAGGTTGTGGACTGTGACAGTGATGGAAATCCTGTACGGATTGCAGGCATTATGCAGGATGTGTCGGACAAGAGAATGTACCAGGATGCACTATATGAAGCAAATAAAAAGCTCAATCTTCTCTCAAGCATAACTCGGCATGATATATTGAACCAGATTGCAGGTGTCAGGGGATTTACCGATATTTTATCTAAAAGACTTCCTGAAGAGAATTCCGAGCTTCAGCACTATCTTGACAGGATAAAGAAAGCAACATCAAATATCCAGGAGCAGATTACTTTTACGAGGGATTACCAGAATATCGGGGTTGAAACCCCTTCCTGGCAGAATCTTGAAAAGATTATTGAATCTTCACGCTCAAAGGCCCAGCTCAGGAATATCGCCTTTTTCAATGATTGCAGAGGTCTGGAAATATATGCAGATCCCATGATTGAGAAGATATTCTTCAATCTTCTTGACAATACCATACGTCATGGTGGAGATGTTACAGAAATTGAAGTTAAATGCCGGAAAAACAGCGACTGCCTGACTATCATCTTCCGTGACAACGGGAAGGGCGTCTCCTGTGATCTGAAGGAGAAGATATTTGATCATGGCTATGGCAGCAATACCGGACTAGGCCTTTTCCTTGTCAGGGAGATCCTGGGAATAACGGGTATGGGTATATCCGAGGTGGGAGAACCCGGCAAAGGAGCTGTCTTTGAGATTCAGATTCCTGCAGATCATGCACGTGAAGTCAGATGATGAATGTTGTCCGCAGGAAAAAAAAGTCCGCAGTTAATTGGAAATAATTTTTACCTCTCGGGTAGACTGCCTTATTGTCAGAATCATTTGTTTTGAAGGTGTATTATGCAGGATAAAAAAATTCTCGTTGTTGAGGATGACACGATAATTTCGGAACTGATTATGTGGCGTCTGAAGGATCTCGGTTACACCAGATGCTCTTTTACCTCTTCAGGAGAGGATGCGATAATTAAGGCAAGGGAAGAATCCCCGGATCTTATACTGATGGACATAACTCTTGAAGGGGATCTTGACGGCATAGATTCGATCAAGGAGATCAAGAAGTTCATGCCCGGTGTACCGTTTGTCTTCCTGAGTTCACATATTGAGGATGAGATCATAGAGCGCGCCCTTGCAACAAGGCCCTCAGGATATATAGCAAAACCATTTGAGGATTTTGAACTGAGAATGGGGATTGAAATTGCTCTTATGAAATAACATATTAAAACTGATTTTTTTAATCAATATTATCACATCTGAAAACCAGATATTTCTGCAGTATGCTATCACCCCGTGATGAGGAATATATTAAAAATCAGCTTGGGAGGGACCTGTCCCCTCTCGAATATGCCTGTTTTGAGAATTTGTGGAGTGAGCACTGTTCATACCGTTCCACAAAACCGCTTTTAAGGAGTCTGCCTACCAATGGAGAGAACGTCCTCTTAGGTCCGGGAGATGATGCAGCGATCGTGAAATTTTCTGACGATATCGCGCTTGCAATTGGAATGGAGTCTCATAACCATCCAAGCTATGTCGATCCATATGATGGTGCGGCAACCGGGGTCGGTGGGATTGTAAGGGACATTATTTCCATGGGTGCAAGGCCTGTTGCACTTATGGACCCCCTCTTCTTCGGGGATCTTTCCGGTGAGAAGAACAGGTACATATTTGAACATGTGGTGGCAGGAATCGGCGATTATGGAAACTGTATCGGTGTTCCTGTTGTGAGAGGCGATCTAGTCTTTGACAACAGGTATTCCGGAAATCCGCTTGTAAATGTTGTATGTGTGGGCGTAGTACATCCTGATAAATATCTTACTGCCCGTGTAAAGAAACCGGGAAGCCGGCTGATTCTTTACGGGTCATCAACCGGCAGGGACGGTCTTGGCGGAGCCTCGTTTGCATCCCGCGATCTGTCCGAGGATTCGGAGTCGGAAGACCGCCCTGCCGTCCAGGTGGGCGATCCTTACACCGAGAAACTGCTGATTGAGGCTACCCTTGAACTCGCTGCAACGGGAAAGATCCTCTCCTGCAGGGACCTTGGTGCTGCAGGACTTGCAGGCGCCTCTTCAGAGATGTCGGAGACATTCGGCGCCAGGCTGTATGCTGACAGGGTTCACCTGCGTGAGGAGAATATGAGCGAGGTAGAGATCTTCCTTGCCGAATCACAGGAGAGGATGCTCATCGAGGTTCAGCCGGAAGATATTGATGAGATCACTGCAATAATCGGGAAATATGATCTTAAATGGAGTGACATCGGGGAAGTGATCAGTGAACCGAAGTATATCGTCTCTTTTAACGATGAGATCGTATGCGATCTGCCGATCGACCTCCTTGTGGGCGGGGCGCCGGAAGAGGCATGGTCAGGAAGTCCCCGCGATGCAGTAAAGGAGTACCGGAGGCCTGAAACTTCATTGAAGGACCTATGTATTAAGGTCCTCTCCCATCCTGATATTGCAAAAAAGGACTGGGTCAGCCGGCAGTATGATCATGATGTTCAGTTAGGATCGGTCTCTCTTGGAGGCGGTGCTGCATGTCTCAGGCTCGGGGATGCCGGGCTTTTCCTGTCGTGCGGATGTTCACCCGGGCAGATATACTTAAGGCCCTATGAAGGTACGGCGAATGCGGTCTATGAGAATGCCGCAAATCTTGCAGTGATGGGTGCAGAGCCTCTTTGTATTGTAAACTGCCTTAATTTTGCAAGTCCTGTTCATGATGAAATATTCTGGGAGATCAGCGAATCTGTAAGGGGCATGGGCGATATGTGCCGCAGACTTGGTATCCCTGTAGTCGGCGGGAATGTATCTCTTTATAATGAGAGTGATGAGTTCGGGACCCGGATACCTCCGACTCCTACAATAGGGATGGTTGGAAAGGGGGTTGTCAGGAAATACAGGCCGGCTGCAGATGGGCAGAAGCTTGTGCTGATTGGAAGATGCGATGGCGGTATGGGCGGTTCTGTTCTGGATGGTATAACCGGATGCGGAGGGGATGCCCCTGCAATACCTGATGTGTCTGTCCTTGATCTGGTTCGGGCTCTTGTAAGAGACGGA
Source organism: Methanomicrobiaceae archaeon (assembly GCA_016928355.1). Lineage (GTDB taxonomy): Archaea > Halobacteriota > Methanomicrobia > Methanomicrobiales > Methanomicrobiaceae > Methanolacinia. The sequence goes on along the minus strand of JAFGKW010000046.1, from coordinate 38,641 downwards.
AAGATTTCATCTGCGACTGACATATCCCATGGCGGACTTCTTGCCGCAGTCGTATATCTTGCCGGTACTGCTGATCTGAAATTATCAGGTGATCCGGTTGAGACACTCTTATCTGAGAGCTACGGGCGGTTCCTGCTTGCCGTTGAGGATGAAGAATCACTGGAAGGTCTGGATTACGAACTGATCGGGACGGCCGGCGGGGCTTCACTCAAAATACTGTTCGACAATGAAGGGCTGATTCTTGGTAAGGATGAAATTGACTCTGCGATCAACACCACCACGAAGATAATGAGATACTGATTTTAGGATCCCTGCTTTTTTTAGTGAAAGTTATTTGTCTGAATAAATAAAGGGCACAAGCCTCTTCGGGGCAACCCAGTAGCAGGTTTCTGTGAAACCTGCTAATCACGATAGCCCGGGTTGGACGCTATCCGTCCGGGCAGTCTTGGCCGGGGAGAAGAACGGTTTAGGATCGAACAATATGAATATTGGAGCAAAAGGGGATGCTCGCCTATCTCCTTTGCGACTTATCGCCATTAGAGGAGGGTCACAGGTAGGAGGACTTGTTCCCCATCCCTCTTTTTCAGGGCTAATCTATTCACAGCCTCAATTTTTCGATCATTTCCTGAATCTTCTTCTCATCTTTGGTTTCGTTTTCTGTGAAACCGAATGTATTACGCACATGCATTCCTAAATCTTCAAGTCTCGTTATTAAAATGCTCAGTGTTTCCCCGTCGGATTTACCAAATGTCGCAAATACAACTGCATTCTTCCCTTCAGCACCTTTAATGATGTCAAGACCTGCATTTATTACCGGTGTGGGATGTCCTGCCCATACAGGTGTTCCTATGATGATTGCATCATATGCCGAAACATCAATGTCTGTAATTGCTATCTCTTCATTCTGCTGCATCAGTGCTCTTTTGATTCCTGATGTAAACATTCCGATTTTTGAGTAGCTTTTTTTCGGTTTAAGTTCGAAAATGTCCGAATCCAGGTTATTATGGAGAAATTCGGCAACTTTTTTTGTGTTTCCTGTCTCAGAATGGTAGATTATCAGGCTTTTCATATGTATCATCTCATACGTTCAGTAATGATAATGGTAATGTTATCCTTAACACGGCTGACTGTTTCTGCGTATGGCGCTGTCCGGTCATTGAATTTTCTGTGTGTCCTTTATTGTAATGATCCACATGCAGGGTCGTTATGGCTTTTAATATTCCATCAGGGTTTGAATTAAAGACATCCTCTCAAATATCCGGAATAGGCATACTTCATAAATATTATATCGTCTTCAAAAAATAGGTACAGGGACTAGATGCAATATCATTAATCATATCTATGAGGTGCATATTGTATCGAAAATATTCGAAATGTATTATGATCGAAGAGGTATATTCGATGGATCTCCCGGATACACAATCCACTTTACCCGAGGTTCGCATCAATCTTACGAGAGTTGGTGTTAAGAACGTTAAAAAGCTCATTGAAGTAGCAAGGCCCGGCAAAAGACCAGTCATTTTCATATCCAATTTTGATGTCTTCGTTGATCTCCCAAGCAGTCTGAAAGGTGCAAATATGTCACGCAATTTTGAGGTGATAGATGATGTCCTTCAGAAGGCGGTTGACGGAGAAGTCAAGGGAATTGAGGATGTATGCAACTCGGTTGCCCGGAAACTCCTTGATCATCATGAGTATGCTGACAGGACAGAAGTCCTGATGACAAGCACTTTCATGGTTCGGCGTGAGACACCTGTATCAAAGACCGAGTGCGATGAGGTAGTCAAAGTCGTCGCCAGTGCGGTAGCAAAACGCAATAACGGTACTCCGATAATCAGGAAGAGTATAGGTGCCGAAGTAACAGGGATTACTGCCTGCCCATGCGCCCAGAACATTATGAAAGAGATCGCCCAGAACAAGCTGGCAGATCTTGGAATCGAGCAGGAGAAGATCACTGAGTTTCTGGATGCAGTCCCGATGGCGACCCACAACCAGAGAGGGCAGGGCTTCCTCAGCATCGAGATCGATGACGACCAGTGGGTTGATCTTGAAAAGATCATCAATGTTCTGAAGAATTCAATGAGTGCAAAGATATACGAGCTCTTAAAGAGAGGCGATGAGAGCCACGTTGTATTTTCTGCTCATAAAAATGCAAGATTTGTGGAAGACTGTGTCAGAGAGATGGCAAAGAGCGTTCTGGCAGAGTTTGAGTTCCTTCCAGGGGACTCGCTTGTGACAATACGCCAGACTAACGAGGAGAGCATTCACCAGCACGATGCTTATGCTGAAAGGAAAGCGACCATCGCGGAACTGAGAGCTGAGATAAACGATTCATTCTGATCAAAAGGCGTGACATTGTATAATTCCGCTTTCTCTTCTCTTTTAGTCTGCATTTTATTCCCAGAAATATCTTTTTTGGATATTTGTTGTTACAAATATTTCGATTTGTAATAAAACTCCGGATCAACAACGAAAGTTATTTTTAAGGACAAAACTGAAATTACCAATTAGCGTACTGAGTTTCATGTACGTGTGTTGCAATAAACAAAATGTGTTTTAAATTAGTATAGCCATTTGAACAAAATTTATAAATGAGGCGATTAATTTGTCGAAAGTTGTAGAGGTTTCCCCAACCACAAGGCATGAGGGTCACACCAAACTCGTTTTGAAAGTCAATGATGACGGAATAATCGAGCGCGGTGACTGGCTCAGTATTACACCTGTAAGGGGCATTGAGAAGCTCGCAATCGGAAAGACAATGCACCAGGCACCGAAGATCTCTTCGCGTGTCTGTGGTATCTGTCCGATTGCCCACACTCTTGCAGGTATTGAAGCAATGGAGGGTTCCATCGGCTGTGAAATTCCGGATGATGCATACCTTCTCAGAGTGATACTGCAGTGTGCAAACAGACTGCATTCACACGCACTGCACAACATTCTCACACTGCCGGACATGTACCTGCCCGGTACAGATGTGCACATCAACCCGTTCACCCCTGAAGAGCCTGTACGCAGTGTTGCACTGCGCATCCAGAAGCTCCGTGAGATTGGCCAGACAATCGGAGAGATTGTCGGCGGCGAGCCGATTCACCCGTCCAATCCCCGTATTGGTGGTATGTACAAGAACATCACTCCCCGTGCACAGGCAAAGTGCTACGATCTCTTAAAAGAAGGTAAAGATCTTGCAAGAGAGCACATGGAGTTCATGATCACAGTTCTCAAGGACTGGGATGCACGCCCAACAGCATCAGTTGCTGCAGGATATGAAGTCGAAAAGACCGAGAAGTTCGGTTTCCACGATCAGGGATATATGGCAGCAGACCCGCTCTATGGGAGCTCAAATCTTGATGCAGAGCCCCGCTGGTATCCCGAGCGCTGGACAGAAGTCCGCCCCTGGGACTGGTATATGGGTGAGCAGGAGATTACGCTCGACGATCCGAACTACCCTAACCATGCGACCACACCTGCCGGAGGCAAAGCCTGGCCGCAGATGGAAGCATGCACAGCTGTTCCAATGTATGACGGAGCACCTGTAGAGGTAGGTCCCCGTGCACGTCTTGCAATGTTCCGCAATTATGATCGGAAGGGCGCAATGGGCCTGCAGATCGCACGCCAGATGGAGTACATGGACTGTTTCTACAGTGCACTCGAGGCACTTGATGCACTTGACACTTCAGGAAGCGTAATTGCAGACGAGATCCCGCAGGGAGACGGTTCACTTGGATGGTGCGCCAACGAAGCCCCGCGTGGATGTGACGTGCATCTTGCAAAGGTAAAGGACGGACGCGTCCAGTGGTATTCACTTCTTGTGCCGACCACATGGAACTTCCCTGTATGCAGCCGTGCGCTTGAGGGTGCACCATGGCAGCTTGCAGAGGTTATTGTTCGTGCCTACGACCCATGTGTGTCATGCGCTACACACATGATGGTGGTCGATGAAGAGAACAAGGTAGTGGCCCAGAAGCTTGTTCAGTGAGTTTGATTTTGATGCTTGACTGGTACGCAGAGAATATGATTGTCGGGTGCGGAAACCCGCTCCAGACCGATGACGGCTTTGGACCGGCGGTAATTTCAGAGATGAGAAATATCTCTCTGCCTGAAAAAATCAAGATACTTGACGTAGGTCTTGCAGGACCGCATTATCTGTTCACCCTCATGGCCCAGTCTGATATACCTGTTAAAAATCTTGTAATCATAGACTGCATGGACTTTGGAGGAGAACCCGGACAGATAACAAGGATTACGCCTGACCTTCTTCCGCCCGGCAGCTACACCGATCCCCATTCCTGGGGACTGAAGGAGCCGCTGCAGGTTCTTGCCGAAAAGACAGATATTGTAATATTTGGGTGCCAGCCGGAGAGCATTGAAATCTCCCAGATGGAAAATGAGGCCGATGAGGCCGAATTCTGGGTCACTGAAAGCGTTAGAAAGGCCATTCCGAAGGCAGTGCAGCTTGCGCTTGCCGAAGTAGGGGTGGATTATGGGACTACTATCGCGTCTCAAGGAAATCTTCAAAGGGAAAGAGCAGGAACCTGAAAAACCCGGAAAACCTGCAGCCGGAAAGGTTGCAGTTGGGAAGAAGCCTGCGAAAAAACCCTCGGATGTGAAGGTAGAACAAAAGCTGGAAGGAAAAATTAAGGAGGAAAAGCCTGTGGTAAACAAAATTACCGTTGGACACGTTCACATGTCCGGATGTACCGGATGTCTTGTGTCACTTGCAGATAACTATGAAGGGTTATTCAAGATTCTGGATGACTATGCAGATCTTGTATACTGTCTCACACTCGCTGATGTCAGGCACATCCCGGAAATGGATGTTGCCCTTGTAGAAGGATCTGTTTGTCTCCAGGACGAGTGTTCAGTCCGTGAAATTAAAGAAACCAGGGAGAAGGCAAAAATTGTCGTCGCCCTCGGTGGATGTGCAGCATATGGAAACATAACAAGATTCTGCCGTGGCGGTCAGTGGAACCAGCCTCAGCATGAATCATATGTGCCGATCGGCGACCTGATCGATGTGGATGTCTACATCCCGTCATGTCCCCCCGGTGCAGAGGCAATCAGGAACGTCTGTGTAATGGCATACCTGCTTCTTCAGGGAACTGATGAGCAGAAGGAGCTTGCAGCAGCGTACTTAAAGCCGCTCATGAACCTTGCACAGCGTGGAACAGAGGCCTGCGGATGCGACCTCATTTACGATGTTATCAACCAGGGTCTCTGCATGGGCTGTGGAACATGTGCAGCAGCATGTCCCGTTCGTGCAATAACAATTGAGTATGGAAGGCCAAACATCGACCGTGAAATGTGCATCAAATGTGGTGCATGTTATGCACAGTGCCCACGCAGTGAACTCAGCTTCGATGTATTAAACCAGTTTGAGGGTATTCTCGAAGCAATTGACGGTGCAATGGGAAAGGGAGGTGAGTAAAATGGTGCTCGGAAATTATAAGACAGCAGTCTCAGCACGTGCAGCAGATGCTGAAATTCTCAAGTGCTCACAGGACGGCGGAATAGTTACACAGCTCTTTGCATATGCTCTGGAAGAGGGTATTATCGACGGAGCAATCGTAGCCGGTCCCGGAGAAGAGCCCTGGAAGCCCGAGCCACTTGTCGCAACGACAAAGGCAGAGCTTCTTGCAGCACGCGGCACAAAATACACGATCAGCCCGAACATGATGCTTATCAAGGAAGCGACCCGTTCATACGGTCTCGACAAGGTAGGTATCGTCGGAACACCGTGCCAGATGCAGGCACTCAGAAAAGCACAGCTCTATCCTATCGCAATGCGCAAAGTACCGGACAAGATTGCTCTTGCAATCGGTATCTTCTGTATGGAGAACTTCCCATACATGGGTCTTGAGACAATCGTCGAGGACCACTGTGCAACAAAGATGGAGTCTGCAGTCAAGATGGACATTGGAAAGGGCAAATTCTCGGTATACACCGAGCGCGGAGCACTTTCTCAGATTCCACTCGCTGCAACACACAAGTATGAGCAGCCCGGATGCCACGTATGTCTTGACTATGTAGCAAACCTTGCAGATGTATCGACAGGTTCAGTCGGCAGCCCTGACGGATGGAGTACAGTCTTTGTCCGCACAAAGAAGGGAGACGATGTCTGGTCAAAGGCAGTAGCAGCAGGCTACTTTGAGACAAAAGACATCGCAAGCGTCAAGCCCGGTCTTGACCTTGTCACAAAACTTGCAACAGGCAAGATTGACAAGAACAAGAAGACAGTTGAGGAGCGTGCCTCCTTTGGTGTCGGAAAGGGTCTTCGCAACCCATACATCTAAATCTTTTTTTATTTGCTTTAATCTAAAAATTCAGGTAGGGAATTTTGATATCTAATGATATCATCCGATATTCTCATCTAGAAAATAGCGTTGGGATTATTTGAAAAATTATGCAATTAATCATTTCCGGAATAAAAGATTATACCTTTATAGAATAATTATATAAATAAACTCAATAGGTGTGATAAGTATGATCAATATTCTCGTAACTGATGATTCTGGATTTCAGAGGAATATAATAATCTCAATATTGAAAGATCACGGTTACGGCTATATCGAAGCCGGCAACGGGGCGGAGGCAATGGAAGCTGTCTTAAAAGAGAAACCGGATCTTGTTCTTCTTGATCTTTATATGCCTGATTCCGGCGGCTTTGATTTCCTCGAGGAGGCAGGAAGATTAAAACTGGAAATTCCTGTCATCATGCTGACTTCGGATATTCAGGATACAACAAAGGAAAGATGCATGGAACTTGGTGCATCAGGTTTTCTGACCAAACCTGTTGTTAAGGAAGAACTGCTTGCTAAAATTTCAGAATTTGTGCATAAAGGATGAAAAGATGAGCGTTGAGATCACTGAAGAGGATATTGATGCATTTCGTGAACTCATCAATATCGGGATAGGGCGTTCGGCCGGGATGCTCAATAAAATTACACGTTCTCATGTCACATTAAGTATCCCCGATGTCAGGGTGCTCCCTGTTGACAGATTTGATGAGATCTTCAGCTGTGATTATGATGATGATTTTGCAACTGTCAGTCTCGATTATTCTGGCTCTTTTTCAGGAAGGACGGCAATTGTTTTTCCCCAGGACAGTGCGGCAAAACTTGCAATGGCTGTTACGGGCGAGGTCGAAGGCTCCCCTGAACTCGATGGGCTGAAGGTTGAGGTCTTAAAGGAAGTTGGAAATATTCTTGTAAGCGGAGTAATGGGTTCTATCAGCAATGTCTTAAAGAGCACTCTTTCATATTCAATTCCTGTATATTATGAATCTGAACCAAAGATTCTCATCAGGGATTGTCAGAATTTTAAAGAGGAATATGTTATCATCGGTCGTGCGGATTTTTCTATCAAGGATCTTGAAATATCCGGCAATATTGTTATGATCCTTGGGGTGGGTTCTCTTGAACATTTGCTCAGTTGTGTGCGCCAGGCCTGAATTTTTTGGGGGTTTTTAGATGATTATTCCGGAAAATTTTATTGTACTTATGAATCTTCCTGTGGGAGTTTTTGCAGTAGATGAAATGCTTATAATAAAATTCTGGAATCGCCAGCTTGAACTATGGACTGGTCTATCCCGGCAAGATGCTGTTGGCAGATCAATTACCGGGATTCTGCCACATCTTGATGATGAAGTCTTCGTTGAAAGATTAAATGATTCAATATTCAGGAATATTCCTCAGGTATTTACTTCGAGACTTGGAATATCAATAATTTCTGAAGAGCTGTCTTCATTCAGACCGATGGAACAGAGAACTTCAATCGTTCCTTATCAGTCCGGGGGAGAAGATGAAAGGTATGCCCTTATTGTTGTTGAGGATATTTCTGACCTCAAAAAAGAGGTAGAAGCTTATAGGAAAATGAAGGATCGGGCCATAATGGCTCTTAATGAGCAGCTGGCTGCTGAGAAAGAGGTTTTTGAAGCCAATGAAGAAGCCAACCTTTATCTTGATGTCATGTCTCATGACCTGAATAATTATAATAACGTAATACTTGGCTATGCCTCTCTTCTTGAAAATTCTGATGAGGAAACTACACAAAAATATGCCAAAGGAATTGTTCTTGCTGCAGAGAGAAGTTTTCAGATTATCCAGTCCGTAAGTGCAGTAAGAAATTTGAAGACAAAGGAATCCGTTCCAGCTGTTATTTCTCTTGATAATGCAGTAATGGAGGGGATAGGTCATTACTCACATGTCGATATAAGCTACACTGAAACCGGGGCAAAGGTCAGGGCCGATAACCTTCTCCAGGATGTATTTGCAAATATCTTTGGAAATAGTATCCGGACAGGCGGAATGGATGTACGAATAGCCGTGAGTGTTGAGGATAAAGGGGATAAGTACATCATCCATGTTGATGACGACGGCCCGGGACTTCCATCAGAAGAGAAGAAATCATTGATATTTTGTTTTAGTGAAGATGAAGGGGCTGAATATAAATTAAAGAGTACGGGTCTTTCCCTTTATATTGTCTGTAAACTTTTGAAGAGATATGGGACAAGTCCGGTAATGGGTAAATCTTCGTTAAAGGGGAAAAATAAGGGTTTAAGGCTTTCTTTCAGTCTTGAAAAGGCCTGATTCATCTTTTCCAGATGTCTACTGGATCGATCTCCGCGTCAATTATCATCTCAAAATCGAAGATATTTGTCCATTTTTCTTTTTCAAACATACTCATAAAGCAGATTCCGGCAATTCTTGAATCATATTTCTTTGTAACGTTCATTGCATCCTCTGCAGAAACAGGGACATTGGGCATTGCAAGGCCGCCCATTATGACAATCAGTGAGGGCTTTAACTTTTCCGGTGCAGAAGAGGCCTGCAGGCCGATATTAGCTGTGTTGACAAGAGTCACTGCCTTTTTTTCATCAAGAAAAGGAACAAATACAATTTCATTCTTCAGGTCCCGTATTGCATAACCCAGAAGTTCAACAAACGGGGTGCAGGTTCCCGGGCAGCCATAAAATACGATCTGATCTTTTTCTTTAAGGTTTAGCGATGCAACATACTCTTTAAAGGGTCTGAGCATTCCGGGAACGCCCCTGAGTGATTCGACTTTCTCCATGTATTATGATTAATTGGTCTCTCTAAAAAAGTTTGGTTTGTTTTTGCTACTCAACCGAATGATTACTTTAAGTCACGAAAGCATCATTTTAAGCAAATATTATACATCTCGAAATATATATTAATATTAGGTTATGGGGGATATAATGCGGCCCGGCAATGAGGGCTTCACTGGTCTTGAGGCAGCTATAGTACTGATGGCGTTTATCGTAATTGCATCTGTTTTTTCATATGTTGTCCTCGGTGCGGGTTTCTTTTCAATCCAGAAATCTCAGCAGACAATATATACGGCAGTAGAGACTTCATCATCTCCAGTAACAATAGAAAACCAGGTTTTTGGGTGTAAAAATGAAAGTTCAGGGAAGATTGGGTCACTTATTGTAACTATAGGGAAGAGATATGGTTCTGGATCAGTTCTTGATCTCTCTAAAATTTCCGTCATCTGGTCTGATAAGGAGAACCTTTTCATGATTGACAGATCAGATCCAATTTATACCGATATGCCATCTTCTGGGAGCTGGGGAATCGTTGATAAACAGGGTGAATCTGTGGAAACCGGCTATCTTGAGAACGGTGAATATGCTACGATGCTTATTAATATGTCTCCTGAATATGAAATATCGGGCAGAGAGTCCTTTTCATTTGAGCTTATAAGTCCGGATGGCACGGTTGCATTTTCCAGCATATCTCCACTTACAATTGACAGGATAACAACTCTTTATCCAAAAAATTAATCTTATTTTGGTTTCAGGTTAAATATACGGGTAGATAGCAGCCAGCCCGAATACAAGGGAAATTATAACACTGAAAATTGCGATCTGGACTGAACCGTCGTTCTTTTTATAGATCCTGTTTAGTTCTCCATCTCTTGATTTGATGAGCCTTGAAAGCTCTTTTAGCTTCTCGCTTACATGAAACTGATCGTTTTTTTCCATGAATATGGTTATATCATTTAAGATATTTCTCTCAAGAGGCGGAAGATCTGCAAAAGGTGTCTGAAGATCATTTTCTGAGATAATCTTATCTAGAATCTTTTTCCATTCCTGGATCTCACCTTCACTGGTAGTCTTTGGAATGATCTTTTCATCTTTGGACAGAAGGGCAATAAGATACTCTCTCATGTACCTGGAAAGACCATAACGGTAATTCATATCCTCGTCACTCAGTGAGGCTGTCGCTTCGTAGATGTTAATGATATCATCCAGGGTTTTTATCGATTCCAACTGGAATCCTTCGGTAAGACTTCTGAAAAACCTGACTTTGAATTTTTTTTCCTTTCTTATATCATCTCTTTCTCTGATTCTCCCCGATTGCTGTTGTTTTACTCTCCAAAGAGCAATAATTATAAAAAACAGATAAAAAACAAAGAAAAGGGAAATTATTTCCATTTTTGTAAGGATCATCGCTAAAACTCTCTTTTAATTTCTGTCTGCATATTGTATTAACACTATTTAATTGAATTTTCTGATTCCTGCTTTATTTCTGTTGTATTATGTTATAGCTGTTATCAACGGCCTGTTTTCGATTTGAATTTATAACCATCTCTGCAGTTCAAATTCCAAAATTATTAATAATATCCTGTCTCTTTTAATTTTAGGAGATAGAAATGGACTGGCTTGGTGCAATTTCCCTAATAATTGGAATAATGCTGATCATCCTTGGAATAGGAATGACCTTCTCAATTGATGCGATTACAATAATCATTGAAAAATTTATGGGGCTATTGGCGATATTATTTGGTATATTGCTTGCTGCTGGAGGATATATGCTTGTCCGGGAACAGTAAGCTCAATTCCTGTTAAAATCAAAATATAGATATATCTTTGTGTTTTAAACAATTTATCAGGTAAAATTAACCTCATTGTAATTAGTGATGTCTAAAATGTTCTTTAATGGGAGGCAGGTTTGATTAAGGTACTCCATGTTGACGATGAGCCTGCTCTTGTCGAAATAACCAAGGCATTTTTGGAAAAAAGCGGAGAGTTCAATGTAACCACATTTACTTCCGCTGTAGATGCAGTAGCAGATCTCGGAAATAATTCATATGATGTTTTGATATCTGATTATGAGATGCCGGAGATGGACGGCATAGAATTTCTTAAGCAGCTTCGTTCTATGGGAATAGACACCCCATTTATAATATTCAGCGGCAGGGGGCGTGAAGACGTCCTTATTGAAGCGATCAATAACGGTGCAGATTTTTACCTTCAGAAAGGAGGTAAACCAAAGGCGCAGTTTGCCGAACTTGAAAATATGATTCGTCAGTCCGTCAGCAGGAAAAGAGCGGAACATGAACTTAAAAAGAGCGAAGAACGCTATCGTGCAGTTGTGGAAAGTCAGACCGAGCTAATCTGCCGGTTCCTTCCTGATGGAACAATAATTTTTGCAAATGATGCTTTCTGTAATTATTATCACAGGAAATGCGAATCACTGATTGGGGAAAAACTCGATCACGACGTTCCGGTTGAGGAGCTGGGCGACCTGCAAAGACATTTCACCAGTTTAACTCCTGACAATCCTGTAGGTGATATTGAGCACAGGGTAATTCTTCCTAACGGTGAAGTCCGCTGGCAGCAGTGGAGTGATCGGGCAATATTCAACGACTCGGGAAAACTTATCGAATACCAGTCTGTCGGAAGGGATGTAACCCAGCAGAAGCTTATGCAGATTGACCTTCAGGAGAAGGTGAACTATGTTCAGGCCCTGATGGATACTATGCCGGCCCCTGTATTCTATCGTGATACCAATGGTATTTACCATGACTGTAACCGCGCCTTTGAAGAACTGGTCGGCCTTCCTAAGGATGAGATCATAGGAAAGACAATCCATGACTTTTTTGAAAAGGATTTTGCTGATCATTATGCAAAGAGAGACCAGGAGATCGTCGAAAATCCTCATGTTCAACAGTATGAATATGCAGCAAACAACTCAAAAGGCGAGATAATAGATGTTCTCTTTTCAAAGACCGCGAGATTTGCGGCTGATGGCACTGTTGACGGAATAGTGGGTGTTATTGTAGACATCAGCGACCGGAAGAAGATGGAGAGAGAACTTAAGAAGGAGTTTAACTATGTTCAGGCTCTTATGGATACAGTTCCGGCTCCTGTTTTCTATCGTGATACCGATGGAGTATATCATGACTGCAACCGCGCTTTTGAAGAGCTTGTGGAACTTTCAAAGGATGAGATCATCGGAAAGACAATTCATGATTTCTTCAACAAGGATCTTGCCGACTATTACTCAATGATGGATAGGAAGATCGTTGAAAATCCTCATGTCCAGCGTTATGAGTATGCGATAAATAACTCCAGGGGTGAAATTATCGATGTCCTCTTCTCCAAGACTGCAAGGTTTGCGGCTGATGGTAATGTTGACGGCATTGTCGGTGTGATTATGGATATCAGTGATCGCAAGAAGATGGAGCGTGAACTGGTAGAAGAGATCAATTTTGTCCAGGCATTAAAAGACACTATCCCCGCACCTGTTTTCTATCGTGATGTTCAGGGCATTTATCATGACTGCAACCTGGCTTTCGAGGAACTCGTCGGTCTTTCAAAGGATGAGATCATCGGAAAGACAATTCATGATTTCTTCAACAAGGATCTTGCCGATGCATATACCAGAAAGGATCAGGAGATTATTAAAAATCCTCACGTCCAGCAGTATGAGTACGCTATAAACAATTCGAAGGGAGAGATAATTGATGTTCTCTTCTCAAAAACAGCTCTTTTTAAGGCTGACGGGAGTGTTTCCGGTGTAGTCGGGGTTATTCTTGATATCAGCGACCGGAAGAAGATGGAAAAACAGCTTATGGAGAGCGAACTCAGGCTGAGGACTCTTGCTGATTTCACTTATGACTGGGAATCCTGGATTGGCCCTGACGGAAATTATATCTATATATCTCCATCCTGTGAAAGAATAACCGGATATCCTGTCAAAGATTTCTATGATTCACCATATGATGCGCTTCAGAAGATTGTTTATCCTGAGGACTGGAATCTCGTTTATAATCATTATAATTCAATAAGCGAAGAGAAGCAGGACATCGTCCAGTTTGATTTCAGGATTATCAATAAGAATGGTGACATCAGGTGGATCTCCCATAACTGTCAGCCTGTATACGATTCTGAAGGAAGGTGGGCCGGAAGGCGTGAGGCGAAGAGGGATATCACATTCAGGAAAAAGATTGAGGAAGAACTTTCGAAAGCAAATGCAAAGCTCAATCTTCTCTCAAGCGTTACCCGCCATGATGTCCTTAATCAGGTGACCGCCCTTTATGGCTATATTGAGGTGACCCGGGATCTCTATGAAGAATATGATGAGCTTAATGTGCTTCTTTCAAAGATGGAAGCTATTATGGGAACCATACAGCACCAGATATCCTTTACCAAAGACTATCAGGAGATTGGGATAGACAATCCCGTATGGCATCACCTGGGTGAAACAATCAATGGTGCGGCCCTTATGCTAAACCTCAATGGTATTCTGCTCAGGATCGATACTAATGACTATGAAGTCTTTGCAGATCCACTCTTTGACAAGGTCGTCTATAACCTGGTTGAGAATTCACTCAGGCATGGGGGTGGCGAAATATCCGAGATCCGGTTCTCTGTTGATGAGGCCGAAGGGGTTTTCGTCCTTGTATATGAGGATGACGGAAAAGGTATCTCCTATGAGAACAAGGATAAAATTTTGATAAAGGGATTTGGTGAGAACACCGGTTATGGCCTTTTCCTTACAGAAAATATCTTATCTATTACCGGAATGAGGATCCACGAATGCGGAGTCCCCTGTGAGGGTGTCAGGTTTGAGATCGCTATTCCCAAAGACAGGATAAGGAAGAAGATCTGAAGAGAAAGCTTTTTTTTCATGGGGCATAAGCCCCTTTCAGGGCAGTCCTGTGCTCAGTTCGCTTCGCAGGCTACGCGAACTTTCGCAATGACGATAGCCCGGTCTGGACGCCACCCGTTCGGGTGGCCTCGACCGGGAAGGGATAACAGTTAGAGACTAAGCAATATTTTTTGGAGCAGAGGGGATGCTCGCCCATCCCCTGTTACAACCTCTCATCGTCAGGGGTAATAGGGATGGGATTTTTTCCCTCCCTGTATCTGATTAACATTGTTGCAACTAATTATGAAGAGTTTTGACTATCCTGAAAATAATTCACAAAAAAAGTATCTTTCGGGTATGATTTAAAAAAATTATGCGAGATAGTCTGAAGGTTCGGGTATCTGTTCCTTCAGGCCTTTTCTCTTTCTGATTGTCTCTACCGTTTCCTTGAGCATTCCGCCAGGGACGGTTGCGAACCCTGCAAATTCTGTCGACCACATTGCACGGCCTTCAGTTGCTGAGCGGACATCTCCTGCAAATCCGAAAAGTTCGGCTACGGGTGCCTTTCCGATGACAGTAATTGTGTCGCCTTCGGACTGCATATCGTATACCTGTCCTCTGCGTCCCTGGATCATCCCTGTTGCAGATCCCATGTGTTCCTGTGGGACAGTAATCTGGAGGTTCTGCATCGGTTCAAGGAGTGTGTCGTTTGCCATCAGAAGGCCTGCTTTTACAGCCGCACGGACTGCGGGTATGACCTGTGCCGGACCACGGTGGATTGCATCCTCGTGAAGCTTTACATCGACAAGGCGGATCTTGACGTTCTGGACCTGCTCGTCTGCAAGAGGTCCTCCTGCAAGAGCCTCGCGCCACCCGTCGAGAACAAGTTCCATTGTTTCATTCAGATACTGGATACCCTTTGTCATGTCGAGGAACATGTTTGTTCCCTCGATGGCCTTAAGGCTCTTTGCCTCGTCTTTATCGAATCCTGCCTCTACAAGGGCGTCACGGCGTTCAATTGCGGGGAGGTCCATTGAGATGTCTCCGTCCTTGAGCTTCTGCACGACCTCATCGGACAGGGGCTCGAGTTCGATATAGAACCTGTTGTGACGGTTCGGTGATTTTCCTTCGACCGGTCCTGCAGTGCCTGTGATAGTTTCACGGTATACGACAATCGGAGGCGATGTAACAATCTCCACCTTCTTGTCACGTGCAATACGTCCGGTGATGATCTCAAGGTGAAGTTCACCCATTCCTGAGATCAGGTGCTCTCCGGTCTCCTCATTGATTGTAACCTGAACTGTCGGGTCCTCTTTTGCGACCTGGCGGAGAACAGTGACCAGTTTTGGAAGGTCCTTCATGTTCTTTGCCTCTACTGCGACGGTCATAACAGGCTCTGAGTAGTGCTTGAGGGACTCGAACGGAGTCATGTCCATCAGGGATGAAACGGTTGATCCGACGATTGCATCCTTTAATCCTGTGACAGCGGCGATATTTCCTGCAGGAAGGGATTCAACCTCGATTCTCTCCGCACCCATGAAGATGCCTACCTGTGTAAGGCGGTTTACCTTCTTTGCGGTTCCCATCACGTAACATTCGGTTCCGCGTCTTAGCGTTCCTGAGAAGAGACGGCCTGTTGCAACCTCTCCTGCGTGCTGGTCAAATGAGATATCGGTAACCATCAGGCATGCAGCCCCGTTTGGATCACAGGCGAGCATGGATTTACCCTCAGCTGTGTTAGGGTCTCCGTGCTGCCAGATGATCGGAACACGGCGTTTCTGTGCGTCAAGGGGGTCGGGAAGGTTTCTTACAACCATATCAAGAACAACATCGCAGAGAGGACTGTTCTTTCCGAGCCACTTCATATCCTCGACTTTACACTTCTCATATACGTCCTTGAACGAAACTCCGCTCTTCTTCATGAAGGGGATGGATACCGCCCAGTTGTAGAGAGCTGATCCGAATGCAACGGTTCCGTCTGCGGCATCGAGCTTCCATCCGGCCTTGAATGCGTCCTCATTCATTCCTTTGATGAGCTTGTTTACCTTGTCGATTACCTTGCCGAGGCGAATCTGCATCTCCATCTCGTCGACTTTGAGTTCGTTGATTAAACGGTCAACCTTGTTGATGAAGAGAACAGGCTTTACACCCTCTTTGAGGGCCTGGCGAAGAACTGTTTCTGTCTGGGGCATTGTACCTTCTACAGCATCGACGAGGACAACTGCACCGTCTACTGCACGCATTGCCCTTGTAACATCTCCTCCGAAGTCGACGTGACCTGGGGTATCGATCATGTTGATGAGATACTCTTTGTCCCCGTATGTGTGCACCATCGAGACGTTTGAGGAGTCGATTGTAATTCCCCTTGCCTGTTCTTCCTCGTCAGAGTCCATCCAGCAGGCTTTTCCGGCGATCTCTTCACTGATCATTCCGGCCCCTGCAAGCAGGTTGTCGGAGAGGGTTGTTTTACCGTGATCAATATGTGCAACGATACCGATGTTTCTGATGCGCTCTGGCTGGTCCATCAGTGTCGTTACTTTTTCTACCATCTTTTTTCGTCTGGTCATTCTGGTTTCACCTTAAAAAAGAGATATTGGTTTAGCGTGCAGACTTTGCAACACGCTCGCGTTCTTCCTTCTTGGAGACTGCAAAACTGCGTGCATCTCCGTCGGCAGCGGCGATTAGTTCATCAGCGAGACATGCAGCAACAGCCTTTTTCTTCTTTGAGCTTGCCTGCTTTACGCCCCGTGCAATGAACAGAAGGGCAGTGTCAATCCTGCGCTGCGGTGCGGTATCAACTGACTTTGGTACATTGATACCACCATACTTGAGACGGACAGTCTCTTCACGGGGTCCTGCATTTGCAATGGCATCAATCAGAACCTGAACTGGATTCTTCTTTGTCTTCTGATTAATGATGTCAAAGGCATCCTTGACGATACGTGTTGTAAGCTCTTTTTTGCCCGTGTTGGCCTCTGTCTGCATGAGCCTGTTGATAAGGCGCTCTACAATGAACATATCAGATTTGAGGAACTGCTGTCCCTGCATCCTTCCACTGCAGTGTGGGACGATTGCTGAATCGATGCTCACGTAACGGACAAGGCCTGGATCATTGATCTGGACTTCTGAAAGATCCCACTTGTTGAATAGAAGGTAATTCTGACCTTCTTTCTTTTCAGGCTGGACCTGTTCTTCCATGTTTTCTTCAATCATTTCTTCTGCGCTCATGAGATCACCTGCGTG
Organism: Methanomicrobiaceae archaeon; assembly: GCA_016928355.1. Classification (GTDB taxonomy): domain Archaea; phylum Halobacteriota; class Methanomicrobia; order Methanomicrobiales; family Methanomicrobiaceae; genus Methanolacinia. The sequence goes on along the minus strand of JAFGKW010000046.1, from coordinate 21,500 downwards.
GTTTCTCCTTCTTTCCGATAACCATTTCACGGAGAGAAACATTGTTGACCTCGGTCACCTGGTAGCGGACACCGGGAATATCTCCCTTTGAACGGCCGAGACGTCCACCGATGCCTTCGATTGTGACCTCATCGTGTTCATCGATGAAGTTGATGGCACCGTCGCCTACCGCAAAAGCGGTGACCTGGCGGCCGTTTTTGATAAGCTGTACACGGACACACTTCCTGATAGCAGAGTTCGGCTGTTTTGCCTCTACTCCGACCTTCTCAAGGACGATACCGCGACCCTGTGGTGCTCCCTCCAGCGGGTCTGACTTTATATCGAGACCGAGCTGTTTTCTTGAATAGTTTGTGTCACGCCATCTGTTGTTCTTTGAATCGCGTTTACACTTTCTTGCTGCAAATTTTCCATTACCCAAATTTATTCACCTCTATGTGATCTATTTCACTAGGGCTGCCTCTTGTTTGTGCGCTGTAAGCGCGTGAAATTGATATGATATGGCTATCGAGTAAATTCCCCAGATTACGTGAAAGCGAGGCATTTTTCACGCAATTTGTCGGAAAACGGATAGATACCGATCCGCTGTCCTCTCCGCCGCTGCCACCTGATATCAGATCTCTTCACTTATTTAGTCCTGAACTCTATTAAAAGTATTATTCCTGATCTGTATGCATATGCGCGGTGCACAATCCGGAAAGATCCCAATATTGTCGCAGGTAGGATTGTATCTTGATTATCTCCCTTTTCTCTATAGATTATTCTCTGACCCAACGTTTACTATTATCTGCAACCTAAAATATAGTATACTGAATAAGGACCAGCTTAAATGTCAATGAAAATATATAAAGAGACCTATTTCGAAGCGAGCCACAGGCTGATGCATTACGAGGGCAAATGTTCGCGTCTTCACGGACACCAGTGGCGTGTCGAGTTCTGGATCGAGGGAGATGTACCTGGCGATACCCGGATTCTTGTCGATTATAACCTGATAAAGAATGTAGTGGATGTGTATGATCACCAGGTGATCCTGAACAGGGACGATCCCATGGTCGAATGCATCTCGAAATTCCAGGAAGTCATAAAGACAGACGGGGATCCGACGAGCGAACTTCTTGCAGAGATTCTCGTATCCGAACTTGAGGATAAATGCAGGGAGGAAGGACTTTCCGCAAGGGTCGTAAAATGCAAGGTATATGAGTCTGTATCTTGCTATGCTGAATGGACTCCGTAATCAAATACAGGCGGGCAGATGAAGGTCTTTAAGATTTTTCCAAGTTTGCAGGGTGAAGGGCCGTTTCAGGGAATCCCATCGACTTTCATTCGTCTTTCCGGCTGCAACCTCCGCTGCAGGTGGTGCGACACCCCTGATACCCAAAGCGGTAATATGGGTGAAGAGATGGCCTGCGATGAGATTTTTGGACAGATAAAGAAATATGGCTTGTCTCATGTGTGCATTACGGGGGGTGAACCTCTGCTGCAGCAGGACGAATTGATCCAACTTTTAAAAGACCTGCATGAGAACGGATATATTACGGAGATAGAATCTAATGGGACAATCGATCCGGCACCTGCGATGAAATATTCTTCAATATGTCTTGATATTAAATGTCCGTCTTCGGGTGAAGAGGGTAATATATCACTTGTAAAAAAACTGAGGTCTATTGATTCGCTTAAATTCGTAGTAGGAGGGACAGACGATCTTGAATATATGGCAGGGATTCTGGATGAGATCTCCACCCCTGCTGAGATCTTCGTATCTCCGGTATGGGGAAGTGACTTTCAGGCTGCTGCGGATTATATAATGAAGCTAAAAAAACCGGTCAGATTTCAGGTGCAGCTTCATAAGATACTCGGTGTTGAATAGGATTAAAATGAGGTTGATTTGATGAAAAAGGCTGTATGTCTTCTGTCTGGTGGAATGGATTCGACGACTCTTGCATATGTTGCAAAAGATCTTGGATATGAAATCCTTGTACTTCATACGCGTTACGGGCAGAGGACCGAGGAGAAAGAAGCCGAATGTGCGAAAAAGATAGCTTCTCTTCTTGATGCATCTGAGTTTACGGAGTTCTCTCTCTCGCATCTGCTCGCATTCGGGGCAAGCTCTCTTACCGATCCTGGGATGGAGGTGCATGATCATGATGAATCCGTCCAGGGGGGGATCCCTAATACATATGTTCCTTTCAGGAATTCAAATCTCCTCTCTATAGCAACAAGCTATGCCGAAGCAAGGGGGGCGGAGGCCATATTTATAGGTGTCCAGGCCTCCGATTATGTGGGTTATCCTGACTGCAGGCCTGAATTCGTCGAGGCGTTCCAGCGTGTAATCGATCTCGGAACCTCTGATGAGACCAATATTACGCTTATGACTCCGTTTGTGAATATGAACAAGACGGAGATCGTAAGAACAGGAATGGAGCTTGGTGTTCCATATGAGTATACATGGTCCTGCTACCGGAGTAACGGACCTGCATGCGGGACGTGTGATTCATGCTACTACAGGCTTGAGGCGTTCAAAGCAAACGGGATTCCCGACCCTATAGATTATGAATAATGATGTCAGAGATGATCTAAGATGAAGAAGATAAGCAATATATATGATGGCGGAAGGATGAAGGTCGAGCAGGTGGAAATCGATCTCCCCGGCGGGATAACTCTTGAGAGAATTGTTGTCAAACCCGGCGGGGCCGTTGCAATGCTGCCGGTAGAGAATGATTTCTGCTATCTAATCAGGCAGTACCGCTATCCTATCGAGAAGTACATATATGAAGCTCCTGCAGGAACTATCGATGAGGGCGAGAAGCCTCTTGAGACTGCCCACCGCGAACTAATCGAAGAGATCGGATTCAGGGCTGAAGAACTGACTGAAAAGGGATATATCTATACTACCCCCGGTTACACGAACGAGGTAATTTATCTTTACGAGGCAAGAGGCCTTTCTCCGTCGGATGAATTCAAGTCCGATCTCGATGAACTGATCGAGGTCGTAAAGGTAAAGAAGGACGAGGTCCGGGAGATGATCGCCGATGGTCGTATCGTCGATGCAAAGACCATCTGCCTTGTCTACAAATGTCTCGGTGAGTAAGTGACAGTAAGAGGATATTTTATTATCTCTCTTGTTGCTCTTGCGGCTTTTGCAATCTCCGGGGGATGTGCTGAGAGTAGCGGGTCTGTAGATTACTCTGTCCCGGATGACGGAATTATTTCATATAAAGTATCTGATATTCCTTTTGAGATGGTCCTTGCCGATTCGGGCGAGAATTATTCTTCCTGGGATCTTGTTATGCATGATGATGTATCAGGTGAGGATGTATATGCGATCCTTTCATCTCCTCCCGATCCCGTCGCAGGAATTATATTTGTTCCTGGTGCCGGTGTTCCGGCAGAAGCTCACCTTAACCGCTCACATTATTATGCAGAGAACGGAATTGCATTCCTTGTAGTTGATGTCCGTGGCAACGGAGGTCATACGCGGGGTTATGCCATGGATCTGGGAACTGACTTTGAGCTCTTCCTTGACGGCAGGTGGCCGCAATATTATCTGATCGCTCGTGACATATCTGAAGCACGAGCCATACTATCAGAGGAATATCCTGGCATTCCTATATATGTGTCAGGCTCATCAAACGGCGGAAGATATGCGGCAATCTCAGCTGGATCTGATCCCGGGTTTGAAGGCTATTTCGGAGTTTCTACATCCGGTTTCGGCGATGGTGAGGGATATTACAGCGGGGAAGCCCTGAGATTCTTCAAAAGTGTAAACCCTGATACATATGTAGCATCGATCTCTCCCCGGCCTGTCTATATCCTTCATGCAAAGGGGGATGAGATACTTCCATTCAGTATGGGAGAAGAGCTCTTTGGGATTGCCGCAGAACCGAAGGAGTTCGTAGCATTGAACGGCAGTAATCATGGCATGAGCAGGGATGTCGATGATCACCTGATTGAGAACATCCTAAAACCTTAATGCAGGACAGAACGAATTATACTAAAGTTTTATAACTGGTGGCACAATGGCAGAAGAAGTTGAGATGGACAGTGCAAGGAAGCGTTATGAATTTAAAAAGACGCTTGAGAAGCTTGCCGAAAAAGAAGGAAGCGGAACCGAACTTATTACAATCTATATCCCCCCTGACAAGCAGATATATGATGTAACGGCACAACTCAGGGACGAGTTCGGGCAGTGTGCAAACATCAAGAGCAAGCAGACAAGAACAAACGTCCAGAGTGCCATCTCATCGATACTTTCCAGATTAAAATACTACAACAAACCCCCGGAGAACGGAATTGCGATCTTCTGTGGAAGTGTAAAGGTTGGAGGTGACAAGACCGACCTTGACTGCGTTATCATCGAACCGCCCGATGTCGTCAATCTGTATATGTACAGGTGCTCCTCAAAGTTCGAGCTTGAACCCTTAAAACAGATGCTTGTCGAAAAGGAGGTTTATGGACTTCTCGTAATCGACAGGCGTGAATCCTATATCGGATTTCTCAGAGGTAACAGAATTGAGCCTGTATCCGGTGTAACCTCGACTGTCCCCGGCAAACAAAGGAAAGGTGGTCAGTCAGCTATGCGTTTCCAGCGTCTCCGCCTTATTGCAATTAATGAATATTACAAGAAGGTCGGAGATCGTGCAAGTGAGATATTCCTTGCAGAGCCCGAATTCTTTGAACGCTTCAAGGGGGTTCTTATCGGCGGTCCGACACCTACAAAGGAGGAGTTCTATGATGGGGACTTCCTTCATCACGAGTTAAAGAAGAGGGTAATCGGTCTCTTTGATGTTGCCTATACTAACGAGAGCGGCCTTGCAGAACTGGTTGATAATGCAAGCGATGCACTCCGCGGCGTCGAGGTGATGAAGGAGAAAGTCATTATGGATCGATTCTTCAAGGAGCTTGTGAAGGATGACGGACTCTCATCATACGGTGAGGAGAGTGTGAGGAAGAACCTTGAGATCGGTGCTGTTGATACTCTCATTCTTTCGGGAAACCTCAGGAAGTCGAGGCTCAGGCTCAAATGCCAGAGCTGTGACTACCAGCGTGAAGAGACCGTTCAGGTCGAACCTGGAAAGAAGATGTCCGACATCGAATTCGGGATATGCCCTAAATGTACGGCTCCTGTTTACATGGATGAAGAAGTTGATATTGTCGATGAACTGACAGATCTTGCAGATTCAAGCTCTACCTCGGTTATGATAATATCCGATGACTTTGAGGAGGGCGCGATGCTCTTCAATGCATTCGGAGGAATTGCTGCAATCCTGAGATACAGGACCGGATACTAGATTCAGGAGAATATATTATGTTTTTTAATACCTATGCCCTTGTTGAGGAAGCTCTGGTAAAGGCGACCGGTGAAGAGAATGTTCTGATAGTCGATGGCGGGGATCATGCAGACCTTGCATCGACCGTTGCTTTCAGCCTTGCAAAGAAAAGGAAGATGAACCCGGCTTCAGTGGCGTCGGAGGTTGCGTCTGAGATCTCCGGAGTGCTCGAAAAAGAAGGGATCACCGTTGAGGTGAAGGGCCCGTATCTTAATTTCATATTTGGGGAGGAATACCTGAAGGGCGTTATTGGCGAGGCTCTTAAAGAGGGCTACGGCTCTTTCCCTGCAAAGACCGGTAGGACCTGTATAGAACATACAAGTGCGAATCCCAACGGGCCGCTGCATGTCGGGCATATTCGAAATTCGGTAATTGGTGATACGCTTTCAAGAGTTCTCAGGAAAGCCGGATGCAGCCTTGAGGTGGAATATTATGTCAACGACATGGGCCGCCAGATTGCGATTGTATCATGGGGTTTTGACAATATTGATCTGTCTCAAAATGAGGGTGAGAAGGACGACCATTACGTCGCCCGTGTATATGTCGCTGCTAACCGTGCAATAGAGGCTGATGAGTCGATAAAGGCCGAGATCGACCGGAGGATGTCGTTAATCGAGAGCGGTGATCCGGAGATGGTGAGAAAGTTCAGGGAGGCTGTTTCAATGTGCGTCGGCGGGATAAAGGAGACTCTTCTGGATCTCAATGTCAGGCACAACAGGTTCATCTTTGAGAGTGATTTCGTCAAAAGCGGCCTGATGTATAATGTTCTCCACAGGCTCGAGGCAATGCCGGAGGCGAAACAGGACGAGACTCTCTCACTTGACCTTACTGCATTCGGTTTTGAGAAGGAGTATGTTCTCCGGAGGTCTGATGGAACATCGGTCTACGCAGCTCGTGATCTGGCATATCATGAGTGGAAGAGCGACAACTTCGACAGGATAATCAATGTTCTTGGCGCCGATCACAAGCTTATCGGGCGCCAGCTTCAGGCGACCATGCAGCTTCTTGGGGATAAGCCCCCTGAAATAGTATTCTTTGAGTTCGTATCCCTCCCCGAGGGTTCGATGAGCACAAGGGCAGGCAAGTTTATCTCAACCGATGATCTCATGGAGGAGGTCTTCAAGAAAGCGCTCGATGAGGTGGAGGAAAGGAGGCCCGAACTTCCGTCTGATGAAAAGGAGTCAATCGCAAGATCGGTTGCAACAGGTGCAATCAGGTTCGATATTGTCAGGGTCTCGCCGGATAAGGCAACTGTCTTTGACTGGAAGGAGGCACTCGACTTCGAGAAGCAGAGTGCACCATATATCCAGTATGCTCATGCAAGGGCCTGTTCTATCCTCGCGAAGGCCGGTGAATTCAATGAGTCTTACAGTGCGGAGAGCGAATATGAGGTTGCTCTTGTCAAGCACATTGCCCTCTTCCCGAAGATTATCGATGATGTATCAAGAGAGCTTCGCCCGCATGTTCTTGCAATCTATGCAAGGGAGCTTGCTGATCTCTTCAATACCTTCTATCGTTTTGACCCTGTGCTTAAGGTTGAAGGCGATCTCAGGAATTCAAGGCTTACACTGGTAAAGGCGGCACAGAACACACTGAAGGAAGCCCTTGAAACACTTGGTATAGATGCAGTCCGAAGCATGTAAGGCCCTGAGGAAACAGGGTTATCTCTTTTTTTCAAAGGAATCGTCGGCGGCGCTGAAGCCCTGCATGTGGAACAAGCGTGCTCTTCGCGGTGGCGACATGTGCTATAAGAATAAATTCTATGGCATATCCAGCCACAGGTGCGTCCAGATGACGCCTACCCTTAAATGCAACCAGAACTGTCTCTTCTGCTGGAGATCGATGGAGCATGAGGTCGTGGAATCAGAGGAGTGCCTTCCGGAGGTCATTTTAAAACGGATCCCTCCTCTCCAGAAGAAGGCTCTTGCAGGTTACAACCCGTCTGCCGACATGAGCAAAACCGATCCTGCTCTCTGGGAAGAGGCCCTCTCCCCGAATATGATTGCAATATCACTCTCTGGAGAGCCAACTCTCTATTCCAAACTTCCGGAATTGATCAATATGCTGAATGAAGCGGGCAATACTACATTTCTTGTCTCAAACGGAACAAGACCTGAGATGATCGAAAGATGCCACCCGTACCAGACCTATATATCCCTCGATGCACCCGACAGGGAGACATACCTGAAGATCTGCAGGCCTGAGGAGGATTACTGGGATAACATCCAAAAGAGCCTGTCCCTTCTCGGGGAGAGGCGCTCGGCAGTGAGGACGACTGTTGTTAAGGGGATAAACGATTTCCTGCCGGAGAACTATGCCGCGATGTACCAGGATTCAGGCGCCTCCTTTATTGAGGTTAAAGGCTATATGTACCTTGGTTATAGCAGATTCCGGCTTCAGAGGGAAAATATGCCCGAGCACCCGGAAGTCCGGGATTTTGCACTTGAAATTTCAAAATATTGTGATTATAAGATAACTGATGAGAGCCCGATCTCGAGGGTTGTATGCATGGAGCGTCGTTGATATGAGATTTGATTCCAAAAAATTCGCAGAACTGGCAAAGAAGGACTTTGAAGCGGCCTGGCACGCGGGAGCGGAGGTCCTGCCAAACCCGGTCTTTTCGAAGAGGTACCCGAGAAATATCTCCCGGCTGGCAAAACCCCACCCCATTTCAGAAACTATCCAGAGGTTAAGGGACGCCTACCTGAAGATGGGTTTCGACGAAGCCCGTGTCCCCGTATTTATCGAGGAGCAGGATGTCTACCGCCAGTTCGGCCCTGAGGCATCAGCGGTTCTCGACAGGGTGTTCTATCTCGGCGGCCTTCCACGCCCCAACGTAGGGATAGGGAAGAAACAGATCGGCGAAATAAATAAAATCCTTGGAAGGGAGCTTTCAGCTGAGGAGGAGGAATCGCTCAGGAAGACGCTTCATGCCTACAAGAAGTCCGAGGTCGACGGCGACGAACTTACTCATGAGCTTGCATCCGTTCTTTCCGCCGATGACGGGATGGTCGTCAGGATAATGGATGAAGTTTTTCCGGAGTTCCGTGAGCTTTCCCCTGAATCCTCACGGACGACGCTCCGTTCCCATATGACATCAGGCTGGTTCATCTCACTTGGGGAGATGTGGGACCGGCAGCCGCTTCCGATAAAGCAGTTCTCGATTGACAGGTGTTTCAGGCGCGAGCAGGAGGAGGGTCCGACGAGGCTTATGACTTATCATTCGGCATCATGTATCATCGCAGGCGGGGATGTGACGGTAGAGGACGGGAAAGCAGTTGCAGCAGAACTCCTCTCGGCATTCGGTTTTACCGACTTCGAGTTCCGTCCGGATGAGAAACGCTCCAAATACTATATTCCTGATACCCAGACCGAGGTCTATGCAAAGCATCCTGTTCATGGCTGGGTGGAGGTTGCAACCTTCGGTATGTACAGCCCTTATGCACTCGCTGCTTACGGTGTCGGGGTCCCTGTGATGAATCTTGGTATGGGTGTCGAGAGACTCGCCATGGTCGAGTACGAGGCTGAGGATGTCAGGGTTCTTACATATCCACAGATGTATCCTCCACAGTTCTCCGATCTTGAGCTTGTGAGAGGAATATCTCTCAGGGAGGAACCGAAGACCGAAGCCGGTGCTGATATCGCGGCTGCGATTGTGAAGACCGCCATGGAGAACGGGGATGCAGAGAGCCCCTGTGAATTTCTCGTATACGAGTCTGATGAGTATGGCGGGCGGAAGGTCAGGGTCTATGTATTCGAGGCAGAGGAGAACTCGAAACTGCTTGGACCGGCTGCCGTGAATGATGTGTTCGTATCCGAAGGGAAGATCCTCGGTGTTCCGGATACGAAGAACTTCAAAAAGGTCAGGGACAAGGGAGTCAGTGCCGGGGTTTCCTATCTTGATGCGATTGCAAATCTCGCTGCCGCAAGGGTCGAGGAGGGCTTAATGACAGGCGAGAGCGGGGAGGTTCACTTCAAGATGGCGAAGGTTCCGTCGGATGTGAATATCGCAATCGAGCCATGGGCGATGAGGTATATCACCGACAACAACAAGAAGCTTGATCTTAGGGGGCCGGTCTTTACGGCAGTCCGGTGGGAGATTGAGTAGAATCTCTGTATCCTGATAAATACTCAATTTTCAAATGACAGGAAAAAGTGTCCAGTCAAAATTATTTCCCGGCGAAAGTTCTGCAGATAATGAAAATAATATAAAGATCATAAGGCCGTCAATCCTCTCAGTGAGCCGTGCGACAGATATTCCTGCTTTTTATTCAGACTGGTTCTTCCATCGCCTCTCGAGGGGCTGGTGTATCAAAATAAATCCCTATTCCGGACGCCCTTTACGTGTAGATTTTCGTAATACCAGGTTCGTGGTATTCTGGACGAAGAATCCGTCTCCCATCATCGACAAACTGGAGCTGCTTGAGGAAAGAGGACATGGTTACTATTTTCAGTACACTCTGAATGATTATGAAAAGGAAGGTCTGGAGAGAAACGTTCCTCCGCTTGGTGAGAGAATTGACTCATTTAAAAGACTATCTGATATTTCCGGGAGTGAGAGGGTCATATGGCGCTTCGATCCACTTGTACTATCCGATACGATATGCATTGATACGCTCCTGTCACGGGTTGAGGTGATTGGTGAAGAGATTCATCCTTATACCGAAAAACTGGTGATCAGCTTCATCGATCTCTATAAAAGCGTAAAGATGAACCTCGGTCGTACAGGGTTAGAGGGGATTCGGGAGTTTACCGTTGACGAGATTGATGAATTTGCCTCTGGTCTGCAGGGGCTGGCCTCCAGGTGGGGAATCACGGTTTCCACCTGTGCAGAAGAGGTTGATCTCTCCGGATACGGGATTTCCGGAAACAGGTGTATTGATCCTGATCTGATTATGAGGATATCGGGGGATGATCCTGATCTGCTTCGATATATCGATAAGAATCAGGGAAAGGATCCAGGACAGCGGCCTCTTTGCGGATGTATCCGCAGCACCGATATCGGGCAGTATAATACATGCATGCATCTTTGCTCATACTGCTATGCTAACCGTTATCCTGCAACTGTCCTGACCAGTTATAATAATCACCGGAGTCACCCTTTCAGGGCAACGATCACCGGTGAAAAAATCGGGGATTATTGGTATTTGGAGGATGAGTAATTTATGTGGTCTGTTTAACGCATCCCTTTGGTGATTTTGATTCTTAGATTTGGTGCTGGTTTTTTCTGGATCTGGTTTCGTCTTTTCTCTTATGCGAAAAAATCTGTTTTGAGGCAATCCAAAGATTTGGATTTTTTCACGGTTTTTTATTATTGTAGAAATTCATCAGTTTAACAGGGCTGGATTTCACCTCCTCTGGTTTACACAAATTTACTTTTGTAACACTTATTATTTAAATTATTTTAATTTGTAATATTATGCCTGTAAACCAGTTGCACGTCACTATATATTGCCATAATTATTCATTTATATAAACTGTTTTTTATTTTCTGGCTGAAAACTGAAAAAGGGAAAGATTAAATTCAGGCCTTTCAATTTCAGTTCTCTTTTCATTTATGATTTTGATCTCTTTGAAACCCGTATGACTGAGTGAATACTCAAGTTTTTCTTTGTGCATAAGACGTGGAGGGCCACGCCTTTCCCTTTTTGTTTGAAAATCATTAAGTCCAAGGGTTGATCCGAAAAAAATACCTCCATTTTTTAGTGAATTGTATGCATTTGTGAGATATGTTCTGAATTCATCTTCGTCCTTTATTACATGTATTACACTGCCGGAATAGACAATGTCATATTTTAAGCGCCCTGATTCAAAAACCGGTGAAACAGATACCAGACTTTCGATCTCATCGTGGTCGAGATAAAGATCTGCACCAAGAATAATGCTTTCTTCATTAACATCAAATCCATGAATCTTTTCACGGGGATATCCTTCACGGATAAGTTGTCTTATCGCATCTCCTGTACCGCAACCATAATCCAGAAATATTCCTCCTGATTTCAGTATATCCCGATACAAAAAATGTTTAACAATCCGGGGGTTTCCTACATGCCTGACGATAAAAGGGTAAGGAACATTTGTGAGACTGTATCTTTCACATAATTTTTCATAGTAATCATCAGGATAGGTAATGCCGAGTTTTTCAATTCTTTTCATGGCATTGTAGATGTTTTCTGCCAGATCTTTCTCGTTGTAAATGTTTTTTTTCATCATTTTATCATTTCTCATAATTTATACCGGGAAAACTGAAACTCTGAATATTCTGTCAGGTTGAATGAATTAATCAAAAAAAGGGATTAGGGTTTGACAGGAACTTCCATTCTTGTAATTCTCTTTCCGTCTTTTGCTACGAAATCAAGATAGAATGTTGCTCCCACCTTCTCTGTCTGGTTGATACCCTTGTTGTAGGTTTTTCCATAACTGACATATGTAAGGCTTGGTGTAAGTTTCTCTGTATAACAGTTTGTAGTATTGATGTATGCAACATCTCCTGCTGCAAATCTTGGAACCTCTCTTCCTCCTTTGTAATCATACCAGAATGTCCCTGATCCGTCTTCAATAAGCAGCTGACTGATCTCACTGACATATGCATCTGATTCTATACTGTCAAAGTTTGCCGAAGGTGTAAGCAGAATCCTGAACTCCCCTATGGTAAGTGTATCCCCCCCGTTATGCCAGATAGACATTCCGTCCTGAATACTGTACTCTGCCTGCAGTGACACTACCGGAGTAGTGGTCTGGGAACCTGTCAGTCCTCCTGCAAAGCCACTGACTACGGCTGCTATAATAATTGTAACAACCAGCATCAGCATTACCCCAACAACGGGTGAGACAGCGTTTTCATTGGATTTAGCTCTCATTTTATCCACCTCTGACAACGACATCTTCATTATAAATCTTCTTTCCTGAAGGAGTGTGAATTACCTGTACATTCACGACATCACCATCGTGGAGGTTATTCCAGTCAATACCCAGTAAAGCCTGCATACCATCACAATCCTGGCCAATAACATAGCCTTCACCTGTTACGTATTCATAAGTAGGATCAGGGCCGGGGCCGTATCCTCCGTAGGTTTCCGGATCACTTGTTGGCCCCCATGCACCGGAAGGATATGCACGCATGGATGTACCGGCGGTAAGTGTGTAGTTTCCGAAATTCTGTTCAACTGTCTTGGTGTTGTACATTCCAAATTCTTCAATTCCCGGCCCGTATCCCCACGGGGCTACCAGGATTGTGGTTCCATAATTTGTGTTGGCCACATCTGGGAGAACGGTTGATGTGTTTTTTACACCATTGCTTGCTCTCCATGTAGTTACTATCTTTACGTCACTGCCTGGAATCGGTTCACTTGCTGCGATGACATTCATAATCATGTGACTCCCGTAATAGTAACCCGTATTCGTAATCTTTGTCTCCATTGCAAGTGTCGGCGCCTTTTGTTCCGAAGAAGCGAGTCCTCCGGCAAAAGCACTGACAACTGCCGCAATAATAATTGTTACCACAAGCATCAGCATTACACCGACAACAGGCGATACAGCATCATCTTTTTTCATTTTAATCCTCTTTTTTTATAAACTGGAATTCCATAATTGCTCCCAATTATGAAATTTATGTACAATTGTAATACTAATTATTTAAAAATTATTAATTTAATTTATCAAGTATGCTCAAACAAGATTTTTTTATTATGATTGTAATTAAATTCTACAAAAAAATAGTAATTTTGTATATTTTAGTTGATTTTTACATTTCTAATTGAATTCATGGCAAATGCAAATGCAATTACTGCAAAAATCAGGAGTGCGGTGTAAGATATGGATATAACTTCAGCTGTATATGCATAATGTTTGCCAAGAGCATAAAAGTCAGGTCCTATTGCAAAGCAACGGATTCCGTTTATAAGATATGTCAGGGGGTTAACTATAGAAAGGGCCTTTAATGCCGCAGGAAATGCATCTACCGGGTATAATGCATTGCTGACAAAAAAGAGAGGCATTGAGAGAAGGGTCATTATCGCCTGCATCCCTTCATGTGTTTCAAGCCTTAGTGCAATACCTGCTGAAAGGAATACAAATCCTGAGGAAAATGTTCCTACAAATACAAGAATTCCAAGGATCGAAATTATTATTCCAAACGGGTCGAGGGCAGAAAAGAACTCAACTCCCATGAAAACCCCAAAAACCATGATTATCATGGACTGGATGAATCCTTTTGTCAGCCCGGAGAGGCCCAGTCCGATAATTATATGGGACCTTGGCATGGGGCTTACAATCATCTCTTTCATCAGTCCGAAATTTTTATCGAAGATCAGGCTCATTCCACCGTAAAGGCTTGTAAATAGGGCTGTCATGGCAATTACACCTGCACCCATGAATGTGAGGTAGCCAATCTGTTCCATTCCCGGTGAGATGCTGTACATTGCACTTAACCTGTCGAAGTTGCTTGACATTGCAATTCCGAAGAATCCCATCCACAGTGCCGGCTGGAGAAGAGATGTAATTAAAAGCGATTTGAATCTGAAAAATTTAATCATCTCTTTCCAGTATACTGTTAAAAATTCATTTCTCATTATTATCTCCTCCCGTGATGTCCCGGTCTGGGATGGACTTTGTCTGTCGGCTCGTTGCGGATTTCTTTGCCTGTATAATGTACAAATACATCATCCATTGTCGGCTTTTTTAGATTGATACTAATAATTTCAAGTCCGCCCTCTTTTATGACGTCAAGGATGGAAGGCATCACCATTGTTCCGTCCATTGCGGTCAGAAGTGCAATTCCTTTTACCGACTCTGAGATGTCATATATCGATGTAATTTTTTCAAGCAGGGGTTTTGCTTTTTCATTATCACTGGTGTTGACATATATAACGTCCCTGCCAAGGGAGTTCTTAAGCTGATCAGGTGAATCTATTGTGATAATTTTACCTTTATCTATGATTCCTATCCTGTCGCTCAGGTGATCGGCTTCATCCATGTAATGTGTCGTAAGAAAGATTGTTGTCCCGGAATCATTTATATCGCGGATATAATCCCATATCTTTAGTCTTGTCTGGGGGTCAAGGCCAACAGTGGGTTCGTCGAGGAAAAGAACCTTGGGACGGGTCATAAGCCCCCTTGCAATTTCAAGCCTTCTTTTCATCCCGCCGCTTAGATATTTTATTCGTGTATCCCTTTTTTGCTCAAGGTCGACTACATTCAGAAGTTCTTCAATAATTTCTTTTCTTTCATTTTTTGGGATCTGGTATATTCTTCCGTGAAACTCCAGGATTTCCCATACAGTAAGATCCCTGTCGAGAACTTCATTCTGGAAGACTATTCCTATCGATTTTCTTATTGCTGCGGGATCTCTTTGAACATTGTTTCCCGCGATTGTTGCAATACCTTCCTGAAGTTTGAGAAGAGTAATAAGGATATTTATTGTTGTGCTTTTTCCTGCACCGTTGGGGCCAAGAAAAGAGAAAATCTCTCCATCATACACTTCAAAGGAGATATTGTCGACAGCCTGCAAATCTCCAAAATTATGTTTAAGATCCCTGACTTCAATTATTTTTTTAATCACGTTATCACCGGCCAAAAAGAAAAATAATTCATCTAATTTAATTTATGTAAAATTTTATTAAATCTTATCTAATTTGTAGCACGAAATGCACATTTTTTTAATATATAGTTGGCAATTAGTTTGCTGCATTTAGAATAATTTCATAACTTAAAGGCAAATCTGGTTTTTTATTAAAAATCTATTAATTTTAGAGTACAAATTAAGAATAATTTAACTAAATTTATTACTGATCTAATAATAAATATTTTAGAAGTATGATTGAAATTGCCTGCATATCGACAGTTCCCACATCTTCAATAGCAGAAGCGGTAAAGGGTCTGAAAGAAGAGGGTCTTGACTGCCGGATAAAGATGTATTATCCACACCAGATTGAGAGTGAAACACTGGACGAAACTGAAGTCAGACAAAATTTAAAAGATGCAGATATTGTCTTTCTGGATATAAGGGGGATGGGCAGCGCTTTCAATCTTGCCTACAATGCACTCCTTGACGAAGATAATATCGTCCTAAGTATGATGGGTCCTTTTAGCAGGCTTTTTGAAGTTACAAGGATTGGAGAATTCACCGGAAAAGGAAAGAAGATTCCTGATCTTCGTCGTTCCGGACTGGATGACAGCGATTCGGATAAACCTTCTGATCGTATTGAAAAAACGAGAGAAGCCCTGAAGCAGGCCGGGATGGATGCCGAAAGCAGTTATAAAAAGGACGGGAAGAATTACCTGAAATGCGTCACTTACTGGAGAAACGGGGGCATGGAAAACTACAGGAACCTGATCCTCTTTCTTGCCACAGAATATCTGGGTGCAGGGGGCCTGCCAGTTGCAGAAGAGCCCATAGAATATCCTGAATATGGTATATATCATCCTGATTACGGCCGGTTTGATGACCTGAACTCATATTATTCGGAGACCGGGTATCCAAGAGACAGGCCTGTAATCGGGGTGATGTTTCATACAGGCATGCACCTTGACCAGAATATCCCGCAGGTCAGGGCATTTATTAAGGAATTATCCGAATTTACTATAATTCCTGTTCATTCATCGCCGGAATACAATATCAAATCCATCAGGGAATTCTTCTTTTATGATGGAAAACCTGCAGTGGATGCGGTCATCAATCTCAAATGGTTCAGGATAAACGGCGGCCCTCTCGGTGGAGACCCGGAGATTACAAAAGAACTCTTAAATGAACTAAATGTCCCGTTTTTTGCACCTGTATCGATGTTCTCACAGGACGTGGAGGACTGGGAGGAAGAGGTTGCAGGACTGTCACCTGTAATGACTATTATGTCAGTAATATGGCCTGAACTTGACGGGTGCATCGAACCGATTCCATGCTGCGGACTCCAGGAGTTTGAGATTGATGGCGTCACCGTAAAGGAAGTCTTCCCGATCCCTGACAGGATCGACAGGATCTGCGGCAGAATACGGAACTGGCTGAAGATCAAATACCTGCAAAACCGCGACAAGAAGGTTGCCGTAATAATATACAGCTACCCTCCGGGCGAAGGGAATCTGGGTCATGCATCTTACCTGGATGTATTCGTAAGTGTCCGTGAAATGCTTGAGAAATTCAGCTCTGAGGGCTACTATGTTGAGATGCCGGATAAGCCGCTGCATGAACTTTTTGAAGAGAAGAAAATTGCAAATTCAGGGACATGGTTTTCAAAAGAGGATACTCTTGACAACTGCTTCTCACTTGATTATTCGGAATACCTGAGATATTTTGAGACGCTTGATCCTGATGTGCGGGCAGACGTAAACGAGGCATGGGGGATTCCTCCCGGGAATGTAATGGTCTGCGGGGAGAAGTTTGTAATCCCCGGGATAATGTTTGGAAATGTCTTTGTCGGCATTCAGCCTGCAAGGCCTCCGCTTGACGAGAGCGACATTGCCAAAGCGGCGCATGACAAGACCAAACCTCCACACCACCAGTACATTGCATTTTACTACTGGCTTGAGAAGGTATTTTCCTCCAATGTGGTCTTCCACGTGGGTACTCACGGTCTGGCTGAATTTACAAAGGGAAAAGAGATTGGAATGAGCAGAAAATGCTTCCCTGATATCCTTATCGGGAATATGCCCCATCTCTACATATATTCTGTTGTAAATACTTCTGAATCGACTATTGCAAAAAGAAGGCTATATGGGACGATTTTATCCTATAATTCACCTCCATTTTCCACTTCTGACCTTTATGAACGGTATGTCGACCTTGAGAACCTGATAGCCGAGCATGAAGAAGCTTCTGTAAAAGATCAGGAAATAAGGGAAAAACGTACGGAGGAGAAGATTCTTGCACTTGCATCCGAACTGAATATGTCCGGCAAAACCGTTCACGAGATCCACGAAGAGGTCTATGACATGAAGCGCTCCATCATCCCGATGGGTCTTCATGTACTTGGAGAAAAGTATCCTGAAGAGGCGGTTGCAAGATATATCGAATTTATCCTCAGGTATGACCGGGGGGAGCATGCATCCGTAAACAGGATTCTTGCAGAATCAAAGGGGCTGGATTATGATGCTGCAATTAGGGATAAGCAGCATTATGCCTTTGATCTAGATATTATTGATAAACAAGCGGGTGAAATTGCGGATGCCCTTGTTTTCAATGATTCAGTCGATGCTGCAGTAATAAAAAGCGGTCTTGAGGGTAAGGGTGCGGATCGCCTCAGGGCTACACTTGATTCAGGTTTACAGCTTGCATGCGATTACGGGGACTGCGGTCTTGAGCTTATAAACTGCATTCGGGGCATGAAGACTGAATTCATCCAGCCGAGGCTCGGAGGCGACGTCATAAGGAGACCTGAGGTTCTGCCGACCGGCCTTAACATCAACCAGTTTGATCCGACGCTGATTCCGACCGAAGTAGCATGTGAGAGAGGATGTGAGATCGCCGACAATACACTTGCTTCCTTCAGTGAACTGGCTGAGGATTTTCCGGAGAGTATCGGAATTGTCCTCTGGGGTTTTGAGACCACGAACAGCGGTGGAGAGACAATCGGGCAGATCTTCCGCTATATCGGTGTTGAAGTTGTAAAAAAACAGGGTTCGTGGCAGACCGAACTGAGAGTAATCCCGCTTGAAGAGCTTGGGAGGCCGAGAATAGACTGCCATCTTTCTATCTGTGGTTTTTTCAGGGATATGTTCCCCAATATCATGCAGATGATCAACAAGGCATTCAAACTCGTATCCGAGCTTGATGAACCTGTTTCAATGAACTATGTCCGGAAACATTCTCTTGAGAATCTTGAGGAATTCAAAGAAAAGGTTATTGAAGGGCTGATGAGCGAGAAGGATGCAAAGAAGATTGCATATGCCCGTATATACGGTCCCCATGCAGGTGAATACGGAACAAGGACGCTTGCACTGTTTGAGGACAGTATCTGGAGGGAAGAAAAGGACATTGCCGAGGTCTACATGGAGTCCATGAGCCACCTCTACACTGACAATGTTCATGGAGTGAAGAGTATTGATCTCTATAAAAAGAATGCCGGCAGGGTTGAGCTTGTGTCGCAGGTAAGGGACAGGCATGACCGGGAGATAGTTGACCTTGACCACTATTTTGAGTATTTCGGGGGCCTTTCAAAGGCGGTTGAGACAATATCAGGCAAAAAACCGGTGATGCTGATTTCGGATACTACAAAAGAAGTAATAAAAACTGAAGATGTCAGGGAGGTTATCTCACGCGGTACCAGGACGAGGATCCTCAATCCCAAGTGGATTGATGAGATGCTCAAACATGATTATCATGGTGCCCAGCAGGTGGAGGAGAGAGTTTATAATGTCCTGGGGCTGGCGGCAACTACAAATTCGGTGGATAACTGGATCTGGTCTTCAATTGCGGAGCGCTATGTATTTGATGAAGAGATGAGGAACCGCCTTATGGATAATAACAAATTTGCAGCCACGGGCATTGTTGAAAGGCTCCTTGAAGCTGAACAACGTGGTTACTGGGAGGCAACACAGGAAGAGATGGAGAAACTTCGGGAGGCATATCTTGATATGGAAGGCGATATTGAAGAATCAATTTAATCTATTGATGTAATTTAAACAAATGTAATACAAAAAAATATCTTTTTAGAATATAATAACATTCAGTAGTACAAATTAGTAAATTTTTAAAACAATGATGTTGAACAATCTATATGAAATTATCAAATCGTCGTGTCATAATATTCACGATTACACTTATTTCTCTAATTTTCATCTGTCCTGTTGCGGCGTCAGGAGATCAGGTTACAAGGAGTGTAACACCTGAACTTCCCGGCCCGGGGGAAGTGGTGGATGTTGTAATAACCCTGCCTGACGGTTTCTTCGGGGCTGTTGTGGAGGAACTGCCTGAAGGATTCCAGTATGCTGGATCACAGCATCCTTCAGGGGGAATTAAGTTCTCAGAGCAGACGCTTGTATTTGCAGTAACCGGTGAGAAAGAGATAAAATACTCAATTCGTATACCTGGGGAGGGCTGCGGGTGGCTGAAGGGTACATGGGAGAATCTTGGGGACAGTTCAGAAGGGGATATTACTGCGGTTTTAATCTCAACCCCCGGCGCTGATCCTGAATCCTGCGGCAGCAGCAACAAATCACCCGGGTTCGGTGCATTGATTGCCATATCCGGATGCTTTGCAGGAATGCTGGTTCTAATTCACCGGAGGCGGGAATGATGAAGAAAAAATGTCTGGCGGCAATTATTGTCCTGATATCTGTATTTACTCTACTTACACCTGTTTGTGCATTGCCAGACGGTTTTGTTCCGCAGAATTCTGATGAAATACATGAATATGCAGATCAGGTCCTAAAGGAGGAGATTCTTGATTATATCTCTGCAACAAGGCTGAATGAAGAGACAAAATGCCTTACAGCCGATGAATTGTCGACTGCCATTAACAATTATCCGGAGTATCCACGCCGTATAACAGATACGGTTGGTGCAGAGATCGTCCTTGTTGAACCGCTGAACCGCATTGTGGCATATAATTTCCATGCAATGGGTGCACTTGAAGCCGAGGATCTTGTCGTGGGTGTTGCCAACAGTGCATTTGAAGACGCCTGTGTTGTTCCTGAAATAAATGACAAGGAGAATGTTGGGGGCGGGGGGCCATATGAACCTGACTTCGAAAAGATACTCGCCCTTGAGCCTGATGCACTCCTTACCTATACCGAACTCGGGCCGGGTGCAGATTTCTTCGAAAATCGTATGCCGGAGGGAGTTCCGGTTATAAGGCTTGATTTCATCCGCCCGTGGTATCTGGTGGAAGAGATGGAGAAACTCGGGTATCTGACAGATCGAACAGAACAGTCAACTGAATATGTCGAATGGCATGACGGCATCATGAATGAGATTGACAACCGGCTGAGCCAGATTCCTGAAGATGAGAAACTGCGTGTCTTTGTTGACGTATGGTCTACGACATATCAGCAGGGTGACGGCAATGAACGCAGAACCGTATCGGATGCTGATCAATACAGCTATTACTGCAACAATGCAGGCGGTGTGAACGTTGCCGGGGACCTGAACATCCCGCAGGGCACAATTGATATCGAGTGGATTGCAATGCAGAATCCTGACGTGATCCTCGGGGTGGCATATGACGGGAGTTACAATTCAGATGACATCAGCGAACTGAAAGTGCAGTATGATGAGATTGTGAATCATCCGGCACTCCAGGACATCTCAGCTGTCAGAAACAACAGGGTGTATATACTCAGTTACCGGCATGTCAACGGCCTTGCATATCCTGCAGCAAGGGCACAGGTTGTAAAATGGTTCTATCCCGAACTATTCAGCGATATGGCTCCGGAAGGGATTCACCAGGAACTTGTGACCGATATTCTTGGCTCATCCTTCGATGTATCCGAACATGGTGTCTTTAATTATCCACAGTAGGAGAGAAAAATGAGTGAACAGGATTCGGCCAAGGGAAGGTATGTACTCTTTATAAAGAGGAAATTACTTTTTTTGGCCGGTATAAGTATCGCTCTTATTCTGGTTGCCGGATTATCTGTAACAATCGGCTCTTATGATATGGGTATTCTTGATGTCTACAGGATAATTATAAGCGGCATTCTTAATCCAGGGGGGTCAACGGCTGATCTTGTTATCTGGAATGTAAGACTCCCGCGTATCCTGATGGGGATTTTAGCAGGGGCAGGCCTTGGGATCTGCGGTGCGGTCCTGCAGGCAATTCTCCGGAATCCCCTGGCAAGTCCTTTTACGCTGGGAATAGCCTCTGCGGCAACATTCGGCGCATCACTTGCAATTATTGCAGGGGCCGGGGTTATCATGGGCGACTGTCTTGTCGTTATAAATGCGTTTGTCTTTACTCTTGTCGCTTCATTTGCGATCTACACCCTTGCCTATCTCAAAAAGTTTACTCCCGGTGCGATAATAATGGCAGGTATCGCTATAAGCTACCTCTTCGGTTCACTGACCTCATTCCTCCAGTATATAGGTACTGCCGATGCACTGCAGCAGGTTGTATTCTGGACAATGGGGAGTCTTGGCAAGGCTGACTGGTTTTCAATTGAGGTTGTTTTTGTGATTATGCTCTTTACAGTCCCGATTATCATGTGGTATTCGATGGATCTGAATGTAATGGGTTCAGGGGATGAGGC
>JAFGKW010000045.1 GCA_016928355.1 Methanomicrobiaceae archaeon | reverse complement strand
CCGAGACTGCCGAAAATCCCAAGGAAGATGAGGTACTTCAGTATCTTCACCTTCCGTGTTCTAAGCGGCCTGTCATTTGCAAGACGGAAGGCCTCCTGCAGCCCGCCCGAAGGGCAGAGGTACCCGCACCAGATCCGGCCGAGGAAGAGTGAACTGAGGAACAGAAGGGCAAAGACGATCAATCCGCCTGTCACAATCCCGAGGGATGCACCCTCCGTGATGATCGGGCAGGAGATATAGGCAAAAGTGGCAGGATAGAGGATAAAAGACCCGATAATTAATGCAAGGCGGATCCTCTGGCGTTTCTGTGGAGGAATATTCATGCCTCCGCCTCCATCTTCGGTTCTTCATCATCATCCCCGGCAGACAGGGCGGCGGCAATCCTTCCCAGGATTTCGCTGCAGATCGCAGGATTTCCAGTGTCTTTCGCATCAAGGGAGATCTCCGAGATTACTTCGACACCCTTATCCCTGAGTGATTTTCCGAGAAGGGGCAGGGCCTCACCGGGCTGGTTGGAGCATGTTGTGAATATTGCCGCAGGTTTTCCTTCGCATCCCTTAAGAGCCCGGACCGCAGAGTTGATTGCAGGCGATGGCTTCCACGCCCAGACCGGGGTTCCGATGATCAGGAGGTCGTACTCCGAGACATCGATCTCGTCCTGCTCTATCGTGTCGGCCTCCCCTTTACGCGATCGCAGGACGCCGGCGGTGTAGGCTGAAAAGGATGTGTAGGGCTTTTTTGTCTTGATCTCTATAATGTCGCATCCGGCAGAACTGCTGATCGCCTCCGCAATACCCCTTGTAATGCCGGAATAGGAGTAGAAGATGACGCAGGCCCGGATATTCCTGCCGCCGGCCGTCTTTCTCACAAGTTCCCGGCTGCAGTTCTCCATTACGTTCGCGTACATCACCTCGAAGTTCTCCCTGAACTCCCGTACACCCCCGCAGTTCATTGTATAATATGCGTAGAATCCCTCGCGCCTGGATTCTACGAGGCCCTCGTTTTTCAGGGTCTTTAGGTGCTGGGATACAGCCGGCTGGGATACGCCGAGCCGGGAGGCGAGTTCGCTTACACCTGTTGATCCGCCCATATCTGTTGCGAGCAGGTGGATTATCTTTAGCCGCGTGGGATCGCCGAGTGCCTTGAACTTCCCGGCCATCTCCGGGACGATCCTGCAAAAGTTATCGCATCCGCTGCAGTCGTTGAAGGGTCCCATAATTCGTATAAGTGTTTGCTTATATACTTATATTGTTTGTGGCGAATATGGCAGTAAAGGTGCCCGCCAGAATTATTGACTGTTGCAACCACTATCCCTTATGAATACTGAAATCCGCGACAGGTTCATAAAACTCTGGCAGGAGTACTTCCCCCGGGCGGATCTGCCGGTGACATTTGAGCTGATCGATGCCGGTGAAGAGAGAAAGAATGCCGAAAGAGCTCCACCCGGAAAGAATTGGAGATGCATAATATGCGATATGGCTAAGGTCAGACGGGGGAGGTCGCTTATAATCGGACCGGATTTCATCACCTGCCGGGGCGGGAGATATTACACCGGGTATGAAACCGAACATTTCCCTGACTTCAGGTACTTCCTTTCCTGCGGTAAGCCGGGCGTCATCGAAGGTGAGAGGTACAAGATCGATCCAGAAACCGTCGATGCGATAGTAAATGACGACAGGCACATCCCTTCGGGTGGAAAGGATTATCTCTTTAAAAGATGGGATATGCTCACCGGGGCCGACAACCCGGATGTCGTCATATTCTTCGCAAAGGGTGAGGTGTTAAGCGGCCTGTTCTCGCTTGCAAACTTCGACCGTGTCGATCCCGGCGTCATATGCCCGTTTGGATCCGGGTGCAGCTCGATAATCCACCACCCCTGGTTTGAAGGCCGTAGCGAAACCCCCCGTGCAGTTCTCGGCATGTTCGACCCGTCCGCAAGGCCGTGCGTCCCGGTCGACGAACTGACTTTTGCGGTCCCGATGAAGAGGTTTGAGCAGATGGTCTCGTACATGGAGGAGAGTTTTCTCATAACAGGTGCATGGAATAAGGTAAAAAAGAAGATTGCCATGAGCAAAGCGAAGGAATCCTGAAAAGATTCACTCCATATACTCCTCGGCAACGATTATGCCGCTGCCAATTTCAAAGACCTTTGAGGCGGTAACTACCTTTGTCCCGTACCTCTCCCTAACAACCTCGAGCTTCGCCTCAATCTTGTGGAGACCCGGCATCCTTCCGGTAAGGTCGATATCGAAAGTTCCTGTCTCAGATATATAGTCAACCTTCTCTCCGTCGACAGAAACCGTGCACACATGCCCCCTGAACGGGCCATCGATCCCGATAGTGATCTTCGCAGCTGCGTCATCCGCATCCGGGTTGACAGAGGCAGGGACATCGATTTTTAATACCGGACTTATCAGATTTCGCCTGAAATCATAGCCTATAAGCGAGATTATTGCGATTATTGCCAGGACCGGTGATATGTAGATGATCCTGTTGTCAAGATCGGGTGCCATATCGGCGAAGTTTTCTATGCCGTCCCCATCGATATCCCCGGCAAGCCGGACTGCGGCCTGCGCCCATGAGAGTGCATCTTCATTGTCGCCCCTGCCATAGGCGGCCTTTGCCTTTTGGAGTGCGGATTCAGCTCCTGTCGGGTTGAATTTGCGGTTGGCGTCAATTACGGCTTCGGCCTCTGCAATCGCATCGTTTATCATCGGTACCAGTTCGAAGATATACTCCCCGCCTTCGAAACCGACATCGATCTCAGTTATTATGTCGGCATAACCGAATTTCGTGATCCGCAGTTCGTGTTTTCCCTGCTCTGCCTGAAATTCGACCGGCGTATTCCCGAAAGATTCGCCGTCGAAGATGAGCGATGCCCCTTCAGGGACTGTTTTTATGGAGACTGCCGCTTTGATCGCGGACAGGACTGCAGAAACGTCGGAGATCTTTCCGGCCGCAACCACGACCACGCCCTCCCAGTCTTCGTATCCCTCTTTTTTTATCAGCACCGTATATGTGCCGGGTTCGACATCTTCAAGAGTAAGCCTTGTTCTGCCCTTGTACTCTCCATTTAAATAAACATCAGCGTTTGTTGGTGCCGATTCAAAAATTACCGTCCCTGTGGTCGGGACCGGTTCGAATACATGTGTCAGCGACTGCGACATCCCTTCCTGGATGTAGACCGTTTTCCTGTAGTCGGAATAACCGTCGAGAATAAGGGTCACCTCGTGCTGGCCGGCAGGAATTCCCGAAAGCACCGTATCTGAATACCCATAGAAACCATCATCGATATAGATCTCCGCACCATCCGGTTCGGTGTTTACCGCAAAGGCCTCTCCGACCGATTCATCCAGGCTGCGGGTGATGTAGGTCGTTTCCCCCTCCTTAATCTCGAATATCTTCTCCCACGGGGAGTAGCCGGGCATCTCAAGCCTTACATAGTGTATGCCGGGATAGAGATCCGTTACCGTGAGGGGCGTATAGCCGATGAACTCGTCATTGAGGTATACCTCTGCACCTGAAGGATTCGAGCTGACATCAAGTGATCCTTTTGTGGCGTCACCGGCCGCTGCGGCGGATGAGACCAGGAATGCACCTGTGAGTATTACAGCTGCAACATAGCAAAAAATAATCCTCGTCCGCCCGGCATTCATGAACGAAAACACCTCTGAAAAGTTACCGTAAGAGCGGGTTCTCATGCCCCGCCGGCGGTATGCGTGAAATTAGTCTCTCCTGCGCTTCTCGTTGTAAATATCCTGTATATTCCGGGTTCGGATATCTCCACCTTTGCACCTTCTCCGGAGTACTCCGATGTCCCGGCCACAAAGTCCCATGAGTAGCCGGTTGTATTGAATTTCATAAGGTAGTAAGGAAGCAGGGGGTCATAATTTTCGGACAGCTCTATCAGGATCGTCCGGGGCTTTTCAGGGGTGATATTGTAGGCACTGCTTACACCCTTCAGGCCTGCCGGAATATTGCCCGGGCTCGCAATGAGCCTTTCGATAGTGATATTTCCCTCCTGCGGGACTATTGTTGCCGATGGCGTAATATAAGGAGTGGCCGTGGGGGTCGCATCCACGGGCTTGAGGATTCCAAAAGGTCCTGCCGCGATGAAGACCGCAGCCGCAGCAAGGAGCAGGACTGCCGCTACTGCGGCGATTATCCTGATCCTGTTCTTTCTCTTCTGCTCCATAATACGGCTGTAATCTTCCATCAGCTTCATGCGGTCATAGTCCGAGACCTCCCATTTGCCGTAATCCTCCTCGGAAGGGGCCGGCCGCCTGGAGGTTTTTGCGGCCGCAGTGCCTGAAACTGCAGCCCGGGCAGTCTCTGTTTCGGCGCACCTGAACTTTTCAATCTCTTCAGATTCGATGAATGAATCAAGATACGAACTCTTTGCACCTGAGGCCTTTGCATGTTTCTTCAGGTCTCCGAGGAGCTTTTCGGCGATCTGCCTCCTCGTCCTGCTGACTGCCGCCCAGTGAGCCATCTCCGGTCTCTGGGGGAGAATCCCTGCAGTCCTGTATATGTCTGACCATTTCGTATCGGAGATTGTCTCGGTCTCCAGCCTGATATCGGCAGATCCCGCTGACTTTTCCGTGACGAGGATGTCTGCACCTTTAAAACTCCTCTTTGAAACTACTATCGTAAATCCTGCATAGAGGAAGGCTGAGAGCTTTTCAGCAATTGCCACCACAAAATCGACCGATTTCGAGAGGTCTTCCGATACACATATCACCTCCCTGCAGAGCAGGGTCTTACCTAGTGCATATTCGACTACATCAGTTCCCGAGAGTCCGGATATGAACCTCTCCCGGCGGTCTCCTATGAACGCGGTGTCGGATGCGAGGTCCCGTATCCCGTAGTCAATAGAAGACAACCTGTCGGCGACTCTTGTGTAGAACTCATGGATATAAGAGAGATCGATCCTCGGGGGAAGCGAACCGTGCCACGACATCCTTTCGATGTAGATGAACGTATCCGGCCGTCTTCCCTGCTTCTGGACGTTGATGGCTGTTCCGAGATATACCATCTCTCCTGCAGTCCTTATGAAGAGAGATGCTGTGCTCTCGTCCAGCCTCTCTGCAAGCCCGGTTATGGATTCGTCGTAAAGACTTCCCGAGAGCCTCTCGCCGTCGGTTGTATATATTCCAAAACTATCTTCCATAATTTACATGCCCCCTGGTCCGCCTACAGGCCGAACCTTATTATCTCGGTAAACCTCCAGGGTGCAAGACCCTTCGGGGATATCTCCTCCTCGAAGCCTTCCTCTGTCGGAAAGGGCTCGGAAGTGGCATCAACTGAGACAGCGACGAAGTACATCGAGATGTCATTCATCATATTAACGAGGTTTTTGAATACCGTGTTCGTGGAGAGGATCGAGAATATCTTCTTCTCGATCTCTGCCGCGTTCCTTGAACGTTCATCGATTCCCGAGAGCTTCTCTGCACCCATCGAGAGTATCTGGTTCTTAATCTCCCTGTTCTTCCAGAAGAGAAGATCGGTCTTGGTTACAACAAGTGCGTACTTCTTGTTCGGATTGAAAAACTTCATGCTCCGCCTGTTCTCAAGGTCGATGAGAGTCTTCATGTATCCGCCGAACTCCCTTGCAAGCTGCGCCTGTCCTCTCCTGCTGCCGGTTATCTTTTCACCGTCGACAAGGAAGATTACCTTGCCAGCCCTCAGGAAATTCCCGTACATCGTGATTAAGATGACACTCTTTGTGAATTCCGGGTCGACAAGGAGATCCCTGTGGTTGTATTTGATGTACCTTACAAAGTCTATAGTTCCCGCACGGCTCCTGATCTCGTTTTGGTGCATCCCAAGTGCAGGGGCGAGAAGATTTATCGCCTTGTTGTAGTTGATCTCGTTGAGCTCGTCGTAGTATTCTCCCGCATAGTCGACGACCGTCCATTTCACAGGGATTATCCCGAATTTCTTTCCTGTAAGCTGGTACATCACCATCTGGTACCTGTAGGTCCTCGAGAGTATCTGTCCGTCCAGAACGGTTGCATAGAGGCTCGATATCCTGAGATCGTCGCCTTCGTCGTTCGGGTCCCCCGTAAGGACGACTCCCTCGTTCGAGTGCCCCTTATCAAAGTGCTCGGAGATATATCCCCACAATCCCAGGACAAAGTATGTTTTCCCCGACGATCTTGGTCCGAATATGAATATCTCGGATGCACGGACCCCTATCGTTATCCTTATCGAGAGCCAGTAGAGGATCAGCGATATCACGATGCCGGTCCCGAAAATGAAAATGTTCTGTATTAGGAGATCCTCTGATATCGCTGCATCAGGGGAGAGGGATGTTGCATACAGTTCATAAGCCAGGAACCCGATAATTATCGCGAAGAAGATTGTGAACAGCAGTTTTGCCACCTTTGCAAGATTGTCATACCTGTTCGAGAGGACAGATCTTACCACTACAATCGCGCCTATCGCGAATCCCGACCCAAAGGCCATAATCAGCATCGGTATATTGGCCCACGGACTCAGGCTGACATAAAATACCGGAATTGCTGCAAATATTCCACAGTATATGATGCCGTTGATCCTGGAGTCCTCGTTGAAGATCATTCCTATAGCGACAGCAAAGAAGAGGCCGCACAGGAACTCCATCAGTACTGTTAGTGCCGGAGGAGTCGGGTGGCTCTTGAAGAACGGGGCTATTCTCATGAATATGTATGCCACTATGACTGAAAGGGGCAGGCCGGCGAGAAGATAGATCTTCCGCCTTTTGTTGTTTATTATCATTCTTCAACTGCCTCTTTTATGTCCTTCACCTCATAGAGATCCAGCACTCTCTCCTTTGCCTCTTCCCTTGATTTCCTGTCCCCGTCCTCGAGGCCGGCGATCTCAGCGGCATCTGCGAGGAGAAGAGTCCGTTTACGTGAGATATATTTTCCCTGCTGAAGGTAGAGAGCGTGATGCAGGATATTGTTCCTTGACTTCTCGTATTTCTCCCAGTATCCGCCGCCCGTAGTCAGGGGCGAGATATTATCGAGGAAGCTTGCAGCTGCAAAGAAGGTCAGTGAGACCTCCCATGGTTTTGTATAGTTATGGGAGTTCACCTTCGCACTGTCCACGCCCTTCAGGTCGAGGGCCTTTACAAGGTACCGCCTGAAGTCTCCCGCATTATTGTCGGTGAGCTGGGAGAGCCATCTCGATGGTGAGGATGCGACCAGTGCGCACTTCTCAAAGCTCCATCTTTCGGTTCCACCTGCTCCGTGGCCTACGGAGAGGTTGTTTACCCCGAGTTTGTGTGCATCTATCAGGTCCTTGTACTTCCATCTCACTATGTTGTAGAGCTTCTCGATCTCCTTCTTTCCGTCATCGTCGTAATCCAGCGCCGAGAGATCGGAGTCTTCATTCAGGAGCGAGAGTATTCCGGGATTGATCTCCCCGAACCATGTCCTGTACATTCCCTCGATAGTCGTCGATCCCCCGCGCCTTCTCTCTTCGATCGCTCTGAGGCCGGATTCGTACTTCTCTACTGTCGCGTTGAGCTTCTTCCTTGGGTCAAATGTGGATGAGATCAGTTCGTCGAGTTTTGTCAGGAATTCGACCTTCTGCTGCATCTCCTTCTTCGACTGGATAAGCCCGTCTATCTCACTGTTGATGCTTCCGATTCTTGACTCGTAGCCTTCGCGGATATTTATTATCCCGGTAAGCTGGTCCCTCAGCCCGGAGAGGATCTTTCCGCTCTCACCGCCTGAGAATGATCCAATAAGAGCCTTTCTTTCCTCAGACTCCAGGTTGAACTGCGAGACCAGTGGTTCGATAACAGCCTCCCGAAGGGAGCCCATCTTCGAGTCGAACTCGCCCGTAAGGAACTTCTGCTGGACTACAACATCGAACGGGTCGCGGATAGATATCTTTCCCGGGTGCATCTTTGCAATTTTTCTGACCCGTTCCTCCTTTGTCGCCTTTTCACTCCTGAACATCTCGAAGTTGAGCTTCTTTCCGAGAAGTGCATCCCCTAAGCCCTGTTTTTTGGATGTTCTCATCATGTATTCGTTGAAGTAATACAGGGCTACCGATTCGGCGAGGTCGTTCAAGTATGAAAGATCGGTTCCGGTGGTCTTCTGCAGCCTCTCAATATCCGCCTGCATATCCCCGAGCGGAAGCGAGGCGAGCCAGGCATCGCGTTTGACGGGTTTGGGCTTCTTCTTACCTCCTGTCTCGTTGATCTTCTCTACCAGCCGGAACATCAGGCCTGAGAACTTTTCAATATAGCTTTTTTCAAGGTCTTCAAGCGACAGTCCTCCCCCTTCTCCCCCGTGGCCGAGTGCAATGTAGTCGTCCACGGGTTTTGCGAGTGCGTTGACCTCGGATTTTATGAGTCCGAGGTCCCTGTCCCTCTCCTTTGAGATCTCGTCGAGTTCGGCTCTCTTCTTTGAAACCTTCGAATCAGTCTCGCTTATCCCCGACCTGAGTGTGGCTGTCTTTGAGGAGAGGTCCCCGGAGATCTTTCCAAAGTTCTCCTCTCCATGAATCAGATTTACAAGAGCCAGGCGGGCCGCATTCTCCTTAACTGCAAGTGTCCTGTTCTGGAGGTCCGCCATCTCTTCAAGGAGGCGGAGGTTCTTCTTTACAAGTTCGTAAAGCTCCTGGTCCTTTGCGTTTTCGTGAGGTTTGCTCTCGTTTTCAAGGGACCTCCTGAGCCTTGAGACATATTCGGAAAGCTTGTCGAACTCGGTAATCTTCTGGAGCTCCTTAAGCTCCACCGGCATATTGTTGCCTATCGCCGAGTCGATGATATGCTGGGTCTGGAAATTTAGAAGTTTTGTTATCTCGTTCTCCCAGACCTTTCTTATCTTCTCGATCTCCTTTTTGTAGTTGCTCACATCGGAATGAGTTATTTCTGTATCCGTCTTTGAGAATTCTCCCGGGTAAAGGTTCTCATAGGTTGCAAAGAAGGTGGATATCTCTTTTATCAGCCTGTTCCTTTCGTTTGAGATCTCCGAGTAGTCACCAATTACATCCTCAAAACTCTTCTTCAGGATGCGCAGGTTTTCGACCGGGTACTCGATCACGTGGGAATCGGCAAAAATGAATCCTGAATAGTCCTTTTTAGCATCGACGATTGCTGATATGTCCGCCGTAGGCAGGTAGAATGAGTTTATGAACATGTAGGGGAATGCCGAGTCGAACTCAATAACCTCTCTCTTCCTGTCTCCGCCGTCGACATATCCGGTCGGGCTTAAGGAAGATAGCACAATGTAGTTGAAGAGCTTGTCGTCCTTCATATTCAGGTACTCAATCTCCGAGAGGGCGATTGCCGCGTTGAGCTGCTCCTTCTCACCCTCGCCTGCCGCAGGAAGGACGCAGAAGAGCCAGATCTTTGCCTCCTGTCCTCGTTTCTCTTTGATGTACCGGGCCAGGTCGATGAACATTCCCGATCCCGTGCCTCCGCCGAGGCCGACGATGATCGCCACCGGACCGTGCCCCTGGAAGGACGGAAACTGTTCGCCGCCCTGTGTAATCGCCTTGTAAAAGACTGCCTTTGATATCGCACGCCGCCTGTGGACTCCCCCGCCAAAGTCATCCACGATGTTTGGATCCACCTTCTTTAACTCCTTGTAGTCGAAGCCGTATTCCGGATCGTTCATCCACCAGACATCCACCAGCGGCGGCTCTCTCCGGTTCTTGACCTGTTCGATTATATCCTTTGAGGTAAGCGATGAAACACGGTCGACATTTGCCAGATCGGGAAGGTGGTAATGGAACGCCTTTACGCTCCCGCCTGTCAGGTTCTGAGTCTTCTGGATCTCCGCCAGCTTGTTCTCGACATCTATGACCCTCCTGAGGTCTTCTTTCCTCTGGTTTGTGTCTGTATCCAGGGTATAGAGCGTCAGTCTCTTACCGTCTGAGAGGTAGTGCTTCAAAAACCATTCGTGTTCATATATGTGCGAAACGAGTTTCTTTCCGCATCCGCCAACCGCGACGACCGTCAGTTCGTCCGGCATCTGGAAGGGCTTACCCTCGATAATATTTTCATTTGACATCTTTAATTCCCCCTGTATTCATCCTGAAAATCCTGCATGTTTCTGGCCCGTATCTGTCCTAAAAAGACTCCTGCAACAAATCCTATGATAATCAGGACTATTGCGATGATTATCGCAGTTGAAAAGGCTATCGTGGATTCCTTCGGGGCTTCCATATAATCAAGCAGATCTTCAGCCTCATCTCTCAGGCCTCTTGAATAGAGGTCGTCGATGATCGCCCTCATTTCCGGGTCTGATACGGCATTGACCCTCGCAATAAACTCAGCCTCTCCCGGTATTGTAATCGAGAATGTCTCTGTCGCAGCTGTTCCGAGCAGGTCCCCGTTCTCATCGAGTGCCTGGACATTGTAATATACATAGCCTGTCTTTCTCTCATCTCTCTTCGTTATAACGACTCCGTCGGTTATCTCGACCGAGGTCAGGAGAGGAACCCTGCCTGTAGACTTAATCATAATACCCTGGTTGGGGTATTCGATAACCTCAAGTTCAATCTTCTGATCGTTTAAGGACTCCCCGCCTCCTTCAGGTTCGACATAGGTCGTATCCGGAATCTCCCAGAGCATTGCCTCAGAAACAGGAACAAGATCTGTGCTTATCTCCAGGAATTTTGTTTGTTTGGGTATTCCGCTGATCTGTATCGTATAGGTTATTATATCGGCCTCATTTTGCGATTCCAGAAGGTTTCCTTCTGTTATATCCGCGTTCAGGGCTGCACATGGAGTGCAGGCCGTCAGGAATAATGCAATGAAGACCCCCAAAGTCATGCACAATAATGCACGTTTCCCTTGTGGCATGAAGAGATGATTAATTTTAAACAAATAAATATTTTTCAGCGGATTTTGGAAATAATCAGTTCCGGTCCGCAGGTCTGGCTGTTGTTGCAATGATCAGGATCATTATTATTGTAGCAGCAACTGTCCCGGTTGCAAATGTCATGAAAAAAGCCTCGGGGGCAGGAGTCTGCACGGATATGCCCTCAAAGACTGTTTTGGCTGAGAATGTCGCCAGGAAGATCCCTGTTATCATCGGCCCCAGCATACCCCCGATATTTGTGCACGAATTGAGAAGTCCGGTTGCGCTCCCTGTTCTTTCTGCCGGGACAATCCTTATCATCGCCATCAGGTAGGTTGTTGCAACCATACCCATGCCTGCACAGAATACGGTATAAAGGATGGCAAGAGTTGTTATCGAGAGCGGCAGGAGAAAGTAAATGAACGGGGCTGCAATCATCAGTATCCCGCCAAGGTATAGAGGCACCTTAAAGCCCCTTTTTCTTATCCAGATTCCCGCTGCCGGGCTTGCAATCATATCGGCGATGGACCCGGGGACCATTACATAACCGACGAATATCTCGTCCAGCATCAGACCTGAAGGTAACTGTATAATGAATGGAAAGACCTGTATGTAGAGGAATGTCGTCATATTGACGAGTAGTGCCATAACTGCGATCATTGCAACCCTGCGCCTCTTCAGCATTCCAAGGTCTATTGAAGGGAAGGCCGCTCTCTTTTCATAGTATATGAAAACAGCAGCAGATACCGCAGAGAGTGCGACTGATGCGCCAAATGCAGGGGATGTCAGGCCTTCCCTGTATGCGAGGGTGATAGCTGACATCAGGAAAAACATCGATGCAAGGAGGCAGACAGCCCCTGCCCAGTCCGTTTTTCTCCCTGGTATTCCCGGTGATGAGGGTATTTTGAGGATAATCAGTGCAAGATGCAGGATGACCACGGGGATGAGGATGAAGTATGTCCATCTCCAGCCCAGCAGATCTGTCACAACAGATCCGAAGAATATCCCGAGAAGTGTTCCTGCCCCGTAGCACCCGGCGAGGACTCCTATCCCGGAGGATACTCTTTCGGGGGGGAATTGTTCAGATATGATTGCAAATGCTATTGGAGATGCTGCAATCCCAATCCCCTGCATGGCCCGAAAGAGGAGAAGCGACCATATATTCCAGGAGAATCCAGAGAGTATGACTCCGGCAACATAGAATATCAGGCATATCGAGAGGACCTTTTTTCGTCCCAGGTTATCCCCGAGCGTACCGAAGAATGGTGAAAGACCTGCACCGAAGAGCAGAACCACCGGAAGGATCCAGGCCCCGATGACGCCACCTGTTGAAAATTCCCACTCTATGCCGGGAAGGGCTGCAACAAGCATCGATTCGCTTATCATCGGCAGGAGAATACATGCCGAAAGAAGAGCCAGTTTAGTGCCGGTGCTGATGCCTTTTACCAACACTTTTGTATTTTCAGGTGAATTTCCGGTCTGATTCAATATCCTGTATTATAGACCCTGAAGAGATTTTAATTATGGGTTAGTAATCTTTTACGGGAAAAAAGGATGATTATTTCATCTGGTACTTCTCGATGAGCATGTCCCAGTTCTCACTATCCATAAGGTTTCCAAGTCCTGTATTGAGCTTTTCGAGAAGTTCCACATCGTCCTTTCTGACAGCAATTCCGAACTGTTCATTCGTTTCGATGAACCCGATCTTTATAACCGGTTTTGACTCGATGACATCGTTCATTACAGTGCTGTCGTACATTGCAACATCGACACGTCCGGAAACGACATCTTCGACCGCTTTGAGGATATCAGGATATGCTTTCAGGTTGTCTGCGGGCATGATTCCTGTCTCGATAAGGTTCTCGTCAGCCCAGATGTATGCAGTACAGCCACTCTGGGTTCCGATTATGAGTTTTCCTTCCCGGAGTTCTTCAACTGTTGCTGTAGAATCCTCTTTTGCGACAATCGCCTGGTTTACAGTCCAGTAGGGTATTGTGAAGTTGATCTTCTCTGCACGCTCTTCTGTAATCGTCATTCCGGAATAAACCAGATCGATGTTTCCTGCCTGAAGTGCAGGTATAATCCCGTCCCATGC
The DNA here is from genome assembly GCA_016928355.1 of Methanomicrobiaceae archaeon. Lineage (GTDB taxonomy): Archaea > Halobacteriota > Methanomicrobia > Methanomicrobiales > Methanomicrobiaceae > Methanolacinia. Next base: position 97,031 of record JAFGKW010000045.1, on the reverse strand, counting down.
TACAGCCTGAAATTCAATCTCAAATCCCTGGTCTTCAGCAATCCATCTCATGGAATCTACATCAAAACCTGTCGGCTCTCCCGTATTTTGATCAATATATGAAAATGGCGGATAGAGTCCATCTATTCCAACAATAAGGACATCTTTACCTTCCTGCTCTTTTACGGCAGGTGTTGTATCAGCGGTTTGAACCCCACTCTCATGTGCGGATTCACTGCCTGTACAGCCTGCAATTCCGACTGCCAGAATTGCAGTAATAATCACCAGAACACTAAGAATTCTTTTGTTCATGAACTTTGAATTGGATTGACCGATAAATATTATTTTTGAAAAGAATCTGCCGGAATGGGCAGATATAAATAAAAATCCTTTACATTGGCCTGATATTAAAAAAATGTTTTAAAAATAGTTGTTCAATTTACGACAACTGTCGCTTCCCAGGTTGTGTCATCTGTTGACGTATCTTCCCAGGAGCGCTTGTATATACCCTTTATGGTATATGTGCCGGTGTTGTCTGTAGTATATACCCAAACATGGTAACCTCCGCTTCCGACCATGCCTTCTGCGACTTTGTCAGGGTAGTACTCGTCTGATACCGGTGTCAGGCCCGGGGCGCTGAGCTGCCATGTGTATCCGGTCGTCGGGTTCTCGGACAGCTCGACCCTTATCTCGCAGCCTTTTTTAACTTCTACGGTCTTTCCGTTGTCATCATCATACAGCATCTGTATACATGTCCCGGTGCACCCTGCAAAGAGAAGGAATGCTGCCAGAAGAAGAACAGCTGCAAAACAATATGCCTTTTTCATACTCTTATCCTCCGTTATCAGCCCATTATTGGGTTTTTTCCGATATATACTCTTTTATGGCTTCGAATTTTTCCGAAGCAATTGCCCTTTAAGTTAGGTTAATCATCTCTTTTTCTTCCAGAACGGCAACTTCAGGAGATCAATCTCTTCCTCCGTATAGTCTATCCATTCTATTGTACCTGAATTGAACTCATCCTGCCTGGAGATAAATTCGTTGAATGCACCGTCGAAATAGTCGATCCACTCTCCTGTTGTATTCAGCTTATCGGAGATGGCGGCCAGAAGTTTCATGATCTCCTCCCTTTCATCCGTTCTTGCCTTCTTCCCGTCTTCGAGTTCCTTTTCGAGTTTTTCCACCCTGTTTGTCAGTTTTGTAAGCTTCAGCTCAAGGAAAGCGGTCTTGTCATCAGCCCCCGGGGATGCACCGGCTGTCCGTGGGGGAGGTACTGTGCTTTTTTTCGATATCGAAGCCTGTTTTTTCCCGCCGCTCCCCGGGACCTGGTTTTTCCTGATATTATCTTCAGCCCTCTCTTTCGTGCTCTTTCTGGTTATCTTACCGCCGCATTCCCTTATGATATCCTCCGGAGATTTCCCGGAGGACTCCATAGATGAGATCTTTTCAATTATGGGCACTGCCTTCTGTTCATAAAGTTTCACACGCCCAAAAAGCCTTGACGGAATGACCGTATCGTAATTTTCTGTTATCCTTTTCATCTCATTCCCTGATATTCCGGCCATTTTTGCAATGTCAGAGGCTTTGAGTGGCTTGTCCTTCATCTGTTCACCATACTCCGTTCTAAGATAACCTTCCTTTGAGAACTGTTAAATTTTTTCAATTTCATCCGAATCTGAAAATCCCGGTTTATGAGGAATATAAATATCCGATAAAGACCAAAGAATTTTCAATGTCATTTGTATCCCGTGATATGCCCGGAATCGGGACGAAATACGAATTAGATACTGAGGATGGTGACCGGGTCTCTATCGTTTACATGGAAGACGAAGGCGTCCAGCTTTATGTAAGATCCGGAGAAGGGGACTACTGTTCAGCAGATCTTACTCCTCCCGAGGCAAGAAGAATCGGGAATGTGCTCACCGGTGCAATCCTTGAGACCGAGGAGGAGGAGATATGCATGGTATTCTCTTCTTTTGCCGATTTGAAGATAAAGATGCATACCTACAAGCTCGGCGACAGAACTGCCGGGAGAACAATTTCTGACTTAAATATCCGTAAAAGTACAGGTGTGACAATCGTTGCCGTCAGCCGGAAGGGGGAGAGCATCATCAACCCTCCAGCCACTTTTGTCTTCGAAAGGGGTGATTCGGTTCTGGTAATAGGCAACCCTGAACAGATGAAAAATTTTGAGGAGGAGTTCGTCCGGTAAATGATTGAAGGTATTGCAATAGCTCTCCTTGTATGTCTGGTATTTGCAGGAATATCGAAGAAGGCGAAATTTCCGCCGATACCTGCATATATGATCGCAGGTCTCCTGCTTGGTGCCGGAGGGCTTGGAATAGTCGGGCAGAACGAGGTCTCGGACTTTCTGGCAGAGGCCGGCCTTTTGTTCCTCCTCTTTACTATGGGTCTTGAGCTGCGTCCTGATGAGATATACGGTCAGGGACGCTCTTTCATACTCTCGGGGACTATTGATCTCGGGATAAATATCCTGGCCGGCTATTCTGTGGCATTGCTCATAGGCTTTCCCGTAAACGATGCAATCGTAATCGCTTGTGCCTTTTACATTAGCAGTTCGGCGATGGCGGTCGCCTCTCTGATCGAGAACAGGAAACTTGCAGCCCCGGAGTCCGATACAATCCTCTGGGTAATGGTATTTGAGGATATAATGCTGCTCCTGATCATCGTATTTCTTTCATCAGGAGGGAAATCGGCTGCTGCTACAATAACTACTGCTATTGTGCTGATATTCGCATTCTTTATTCTGTGTTACCTGTTCAGCAGAAATATCAGCCATGTGCTCGGGAGGTATGAGGATCTCGGGCTGCTCTTCACATTTACTGCAGTAATCGTTGCAGGTGCGGTTGCATTTTTGCTCGGGATCCCTGCAACTCTTGTAGCAATCGCACTTGGATCTGCCCTCTCTTTAACAAAGCCCGAAGTGCTTGAGAGGCATGCAAAACCATTCAGGGATGTCTTTCTGGTAATATTCTTCGTATTCTTCGGAATATCGGTAGATCTTTCCGGCGGTTTTCCGTTTGTTGATGTAATTCTGATTTCAATTGCTGCAGTCATCAGCAAGCTGGTCTCATCTCTCGTTATTGGAAAGGCGATGCATAAAAACTATCTTTCAGGAATCGAGATCTGGTCAGAGACCACTGCAAGAGGGGAGTTTTCTCTCGCTATCGCCGCGACCTTCGGCAACCCCCTGGTCTCAGGAACGGTTGCAGTTATGGTGCTCTTAACATCTGTAGTAGGCGGGCTGATGGGCAGGTACTCCGGCAGAATGAAGAGATATTTAAAGAAAAAGAAGGGTAGGTGATTTTACCGGGTTGAAGCGAGGAGATCCTGCAGAAGCTGGGAGATGTCAAGCCATATTATCAGTCTTTTGCGCTCTCCTTTGTCTGATTCCTGGTTTTCACTATCTTTCTCATCAATTTTGATTATGCCTTTTACATAGGCCTCATTTGAAAGGCCCCCATCGATCTGTTCGATATCTTTCTCCGATATCTGGAGTACGGAATGAACTGCATCAACGATTATACCGACAATTGATCCTTCTGCCGCATCAGGGACCAGGACGATTATTTTGTGCTCCTCTATGTCCTTTCCATCCTTTTCGGGCAGACCTAATATATTATTGAGGTTGATAATATTGGTAATCTCTCCCCTGAGGTTTATGATTCCGGCGATATGGGCCGGAGCCCTGGGTACCGGAGTGATCTGCACCATCTCCACTATCTCTCTTGTAAGGCCGATATCGAGTGCATAATGTTCGTTGTTTATCTCAAATTCTACTACATCAATGGCAGTCATTGAAGCTCTCTCCTCAAATCACACTTTTAACTGGTTTAAAGTATCTTTTATCTGTTTTGCAAGACCTGTAACCTCGTCAATGGCACTTGCAATCTCCTCTACCGATGCACTTGTCTCCTGTGAGAGTGCGGCAAGGTCGTCGATCTCGCTCTGGACCTTTCCGGCAAGGCCGGTGCTCTTTTCTGTTTCACTTACAACCGTGTTGGCCGTATTTGCCTGATCTTCAATTGCATGTGCAATCTCACCCATGTTTATAGTTACATGCTCGGCACCGTCTACGATCCTGTTTAGTGCTTCGATTGTTGAGTTCACAATATCAACACCGGAGGTCACCTCGGCATTGGCAGATTTTATGGATTCAACCGTTCCGAGGCTTGCCTTCTGGATATTCTCTATGACGGTGTCTATCTTTGATGTGGCTTCTCTTGCATCTGTTGCAAGATTCTTGACCTCTCCGGCGACGACTGCAAAACCCCTTCCGTGTTCTCCCGCCCTTGCCGCTTCAATTGCCGCATTGAGTGCAAGCATGTTGATCTGGTTTGTTATCTCATTTATAAGTTTGACAACGTTGTTGATCTCCTTTAACTCGTTGTTAAGATCCTCGATCTCATTGACGCTGTCATTTGTTATCGTCATCACGGCTTTCATCTTGGTTGTGGCCTGACGCCCGAGCTCCTCTGAATCCCTGCCCATCTGGGTAACCCTGCCTGCTTCATTTAGGACCTCCTGTGATGTGCTTGCAATCTCCTCGTTTGATGCAGACATGTCAGATATCTGCCGGCTGATCTCCTCCATCGCACGGAGAAGTCCCCTTGTGAGTTCGGCGGATTTCTGGCTGCTGACTGCAACCTGCTCAGATGCCTTTGAAACCTCCCCTGTGCTGTGGTTGGCGTCGCTCATATATGATTCGACATCGATCATCGCTTTGATTGCATCGCCGAATATTGTTCTGCTCTCCTCAATTGCCTTGTTATAATCATCTTTGAGCTCTTCCAGGGGGTCGTTCTCCCTAATTTCCACGAGGACAGTGAAATCTCCTTCGCTTATGGCCCGAAGCCCTTTGCCGATATCCAGGGTGCTCTGTTCAAGAAGTTCCGCCTTCTCCCTCTGCTCTTCCATCAGCTTCAGGACTTCGGCCTCCTTCTTTCTGACCTCGGTTATCTCGTTGTATACTATCAGGAGATTTGCGATATCTCCTTTTGTGTTGAAGACAGGAATTCCGTATTGTTCAAGGATCTTAACACCTGAAGGAAACTCTACGGTGACTTCGCCATAACTTCTCTTCTTTGTCTCGAAGACATGCTTTATTCCCTCTCCCTTCTGTTCAAGAACCTTGAAGTCCCTGAGGGACATTTTGGTCAGTTTATCTGCCTTAATACCTGAGATATCGGAATATGCGGGATTTACCACCCTTATATTCATCCCATTATCACAGAGGAGGATCGGCATCGGGTTCTGCTGGACGATCGTCTCCGAACGTTCCTGGAGAGCCTCAATCTTTTTTATATTTTTGGCGTTTTCTTCCTCTTCCTCTTTTTCCTTTGTAACGTCGTTGAAGACGAACATTGCAATGTTTACATTATTGCTTTCATCGACAAGCGGAACTCCATACTGCTCCACATATTTGGTCTTTCCGCTTTTAAGTGTGATTTCAAGCTCACATTCGGTTTTTTTCCTCAATAAAAATAGTTTTTCTGCACCTTCTCCCCTGATTGTTTTTGCTTTATACATTGCCTTGTCTGCTGAAAGTGCCTCTGCGATTGAAAGCTCCATAAGATCGGCATATGCCTGGTTCGCATCAATTATATTGAAACTGCTGTCTATGACGACGATTGGCATCGGGTTCTGCGCGATCATCATCTGAACATTATCAGTTGTGTTCTTGCAGTCTACAAGGAATTCAATTGCTGTATTAATAGTCTCTGATAGTTCTCTTAACTCCGGATCTGTGCAGGCTTCGGAATCGATTCTGACTGAATGATCTCCCTCTATCGCCTGTTTGAGGATCTTAATGATGTTGTTTAACTCCATATATGCCACCCGGGGAATGGATAATCTGAAACCCCTGATTATATAATTTGGTTATTTTTTCTGCATATTTATAAATGCTGAAAAGTAATTTTTTTGTATAAGTTATTGCATTTCAATAACCATCAAAAGAGCCTGTATATATAATAATCTACATGAAAGTTCTCTTTCTGATCGTAGTCGGCCAGGATATTTGCCCTGTTGCCGAGTGCAAGCATCTTTTCCGCCAGGATCTCGATACCGCATGTCTTATCAAAGAGGGTTTCAAGCCCGGCGTTGATCTTCCTGATATCATCGTGGGAGAGCTTTTCAAGGGCATCTGTAGGGTAACAGCCGATATCGAAATAGCTGAACACCGATTCAAGAGCGATAACCCAGAGTCTGTTCATAATCGCTCTTCTTGCAGCGACATTTGCTTCTATTTCCGAAAGAACAAGGTAAGCCCTGTTCGGACCATAGTAGAATGCCTTAAACGAGTACAGTGTTCCTTTTGAGAGTGTAATCTTTTCAGGACTGACCCTGAGGTAATCCGCCAGAACTCTGATCTTTTTTTCAGTCTCCCTCTTTGAAACCATATGATGTGCTGCACTCCTTATATTGCCGGGTTATAGGGGTATAGATAAATTATTCTGATAATTGTGTCCTGATTTGTAAATATAATAGATGCAGGGCATTATAAAAATTGATTTGGTTTTTCGGGAATGAAAAGTGATTCCCGGAGAAAAGAGAATGAATCTTTTTCTGTTGTTTTATATCAGATGTCTGCTGCCACCAGTGATTCGTAGACTATCCGCCTGTAGTGCTCTATAGATGTGTTGTAGAACTCAGAGGCCTTCTTCGAATCGTCGGTGCTTCCGAAACTCTCCAGCCTGTCAAGCGTCTGTGTGGCGGTGTCGTTGGTCCACGTAAGATATGTATCCCTGTCGACGGTGGTTATTGTTTCGACCCTGACAGTAACAAAGATTGATCCGTCTGGTGTCTCGCGTATTCCCGGTTTTCCCACAACTGCGGCGAAATCTCCCTGGTTGATCTTTGCCATCTGCTGCATCGCCTCCTGCTGGTAGCTTCCGGCGTTTAAGAAGAATATACCTGAAGGATCACGAAGTCTTGCAGTGTAGAATGTATTCTGGTCGCCCCTCTTCTCTTTCTGGGTGACCTCTCCGCATATAAAGATCCTGTTGCATCTCTCTCCTGTAGGAAGTAGAATGAAACTCGGGCTTTTCTCGTCATCTCCATCCCTGAACTGGAGCCTGGATTCCCTGAGTTCAGCTGCGAAGATCCTTTTTGCAGGTTCACGGACGAAACTGCCTGTGGGTCTGGAAAATCCTCCTTTGCTCATTCCTGAACACCTCCTTCGGGTGAAACAGAAGCCCTGTTGATGAGTTCCGCATGGCGGGAAGAGTCATAACTGAGGGGGGAACAGCCCTTTACCAGGAGCGTGCCGTCTATATCGCTGCCCTGGCATTCGACATATCTCCCTATGAGAGTCTCCTGCATTTTCATGGTTACGTCGTCGAATCCGAGCGGGTTGTTCTCCGCCATCTCTATGGCCGAATCGAGTGTGATTCCGGTGAGCTTCTCTGCCTCTTCTCTCTGGATCAAAACATTTGATGCCTTTTGTCCGTCGTCTACAACGCCTGTTATCCTGAGGTCGTAGCGGAAGTCATTCTGGATCTCATGAACGGGGCAGTAGTTCTGCCTTGACAGGGCCCTGTTGCACCCTTCGACCTTGCAGCGCTTGATGAGGCCTGTTCCGCCACCCATGTGAACAAATGCTCCCGAAATCTTCATATTGCCTGATGCCACCTCGATAACCGCACCTTCGTCCTCGAGGATCATCGCCCCCGTCAGGTTGAGGGACAGTCTTCCCTGAAATTCGTCTACACCTGTATAATAGATATTGTACACCTTGCCTGCCTCTAGGCGGACATTGCTGTCCTCCTTCCATGTCACGAATCTGATGGTTCCTGATTCGTCCCCGAGAAGACCTGACTGGAACATTCTCTCGTGCCTTGGTTCCCAGTCCTGTACAACCTTTGCCCTGACTGTCGAAACTCCGGGTTTAAGTTCCGAGATTTGAACCGGTGACGGCATGAAGGTCTTTTCTTCATCTACAGGCGAGACGGTGGTTCCGGAATGAATCTTCATGCTGGGCGCACCCCTGTACTCGTCGACGGTTGCCGATTCGAATCTGTACCACTTGCGCTCCTCAAGTGTGGGCGCATTGGATTTTGCCCACACGATAAACCTGATCGCTCCTGATTCATCCGAGAGTATGCCACTCTGGGCAATTGCCTCTGACTGGGGAGAAGAGAGGGATACAATCTTTCCTTCGACAGTCACCCAGTCCCCCGGTGATGCGCCGGATATCGGGATTTTCTGCTGCGAAGAAGATGAATATGACTGCTGTGATGGGCCGTTTAACCCATGTTCACGCAGAAGTTCGTTTGTCACCATCTTCTCGGCCTCTTCGGGTGCTATGCCGAAGTCGGTCGTGAGGAGTTTCAGCTTCGATTCAATCTTATCATTCTCTATAAGAACGCCTTTTTCCTTGAATAATAAGGAGATTCTTTCTGTCATCTGCGGATCTATGTCCATAATAAAACATCTCCATTTAGTAATCGGTACCTGAGTGATATTTAATCTCCGGCTCTGCGGTGTGAAAGTATACGTTCACTGCTTCATCGTCATGGTGAAATCAGTATTTATTAAAAACAATGAGAGGCATAAAATAGAATAATGGTATTAACAGCTGACAGTCTTTTAACTGAACTTTTACAGGAAAATCCAAAATCTGCAGAAATTCTGATGAGATTTGGTATGGGGTGCGTAGGATGCGCACTTGCCAGCGGAGAGACAATCCGCCAGGCTGCAGAAGGGCATGGCATTCCCCTGCCCGAACTTCTTGAGGCACTTGGTATCGAAGAGTAATTTTGTAACAAGGGCGGGCCGGAGGATAATTTCATCCCGTAAGGTCCGGCCCTTTATCTTCTGAAAATTTTTTAATTTCTTCTATGCCTGCATCCGGATTTTTTTTAAAGAAAGAGGCGGCTTTTGGGTGATGGAGCAGCAGGCATCGTGTACATGCCCATACTTTATTCCCGGATGAAGAATCAATCCATTCTCCAAGTTCTTCGTCGTGGCATGGATAGAACGGGCAGAAGCAGAAATCGCAGACCTGCCCCCTGAAGTGGCAGGGGTAGTATTTGCAAGATTTAGGTGACCATTCCGTCCAGTGGGGGGCCCCGCCGATCGTACTGTATATAAAGAAGGACGGCTTGTTTCTGACGACCTTCAACTGGTTTCTCAGGATGGCCTCCCTGACTCCCAGCTTAACACATTCATACGCCCTCTTCCCCGGCCCTGTAAAGGTTCCGCAGTATATACCTGCGCTCTCTTTGGATTCTTTATCATATGCGACAATGACAGCATCGGTGGTGGTCCCGGTAAAGTCGTATCCCATCCCGAAGAGTGCGGCTGTCTTTGCCTCGGTGACTGTCCTGATCATCTCGAGCATCGCGCTGTCGGGCATGCTCCGGCGAGAATGAATTATAATGTTAATTGTTCCTGGTCCCTGCGGGTTTGGATTTGTAACGCCTGCGGTGACAAATGCCGTTATATATCCGCAGGAGAAGATGCAGAGATCCTTCATTTTTACGGCGGTAAGAAGGCCGAAGAAGTCTTCATTTCCATAGCTGTTCTTATCGACGATATCAAGGATATATTCCGCCGGATCACTATGCCGGAAGTTCCGCGGAACGGTACTGTTGATTATCGTATGGACATCTTTGATTCCTCCGGAAACGCCGGTGCTTGCCGCCCTGAAATTACCGCGGATAAAAAGAGTATTGTTTGAATAGTGGTATCTCATGCAATTGTATAGCGTGATCTGTCCTTTAGCTCCTGCTGTTTCCCCAGATTCCAGCCTGCAACATCTGCAAGGTAACCTGTTACGCGTGAGACCTGGGAGACATCGTGAGAACCACATTCCGGGCATACCGGCTGGCCGCAGAGGGGACAGTACTCTATCTTCTCGATTATATCATGTGAACAGCCGCAGTGGTCAAGCGGGCACATGATCTCGAGATGCGTTTCTCCGCAGCTGGGACACGGGCTTTCATCGACGACAAAGTGGCATGTATGGCACTTGTATCTCCGGTTTTCTTCTGGAATATCTTCAAGGGATTTATATTTTTTTGCAAGTTCCAGCTGTTCCTCGCTCCATATCATGCATTAGTCATCTGAAGGATAGTAAATAACTGTTTTGGATGCGGTTTGAAAATTAAATGGATATATACTTCTTTTTATAAGATATATTTATAAATCCGTGTGTCATCATCTTATGTCTTTTTAATTGTCTCTTCCCGAGGAAGAATTGAGATCGCCGGACAAACTAAATTTGGATGAAAATTGATTTTTTATCACGCCTCAGGCGACTCATAGGGTTCGTCATCTGCATTATGCATCAGAACGGGTCTTCTCATCATCGGCGGACGAAAGAATACTCTTCTGCAGCCTGTGCCGGGTCTTCAGCATTGTATATCGAGCGGCCGACGATCATTCCATCGATAAGAGGCGCAATCTCTGAGGCATCTCCGCCCTGTGCACCGACACCGGGTGACAGGATCTTTTTGTCTCCGACAATCTCTCTTAATACCCTGACACGCTCAGGTCTTGTTGCAGGTGCAATGATCCCGTCGGCACCGCAGGCGATCGCCATCTCTGCAATCTGTACGGCGTTCTCCCCTGAAAGGAACTCAAGGGCGCCCGGGTGGCTCATCTCCGAGACCACGTAACATTTTCCACCATGGTCCTGTGCGGTCTCAACGCATGCCTCTACCGAGTCGCTTCCTGTAAATCCCTGTGCGATTATTGCCGAAAATCCGGCCTGAAATACATGTTCGGCGATGAGCCTGTTGGTATTTGGGATGTCGGCCACCTTGAAGTCTGCGATCAGGGGCAGGCCGAAGGATGCAATCTCCTGTACAATATGCATCCCTGCACCCAGTACCAGGGGATAGCCTATCTTTATCGAATCAAGATAGGGGGCGGTCTTCTCTGCAACTGAGAGTGCCTCTTCCCTTGTGAGCACATCAAGTGCAAGTATAAGTTCGGTCATCTCTTTTGCTCCAGCCTTTCAAGTGTCGCCGCAACTATGAGCGGGAGGTTTATCGTTGCATCGCCGTAGACAGTCTGGGATGTAGCCTCACCGGTGAGCTTTCCCCATGATTTTGCCTCATCGAGGGTTGCACCTGAGAGTCCCCCGAGATCGGGGCGATCTCCTGTAAGCTGCACTGCATAGTCGAAGCCCTCCGGTGTCATGAGCATCGACTGGAAAATATAGTTCTTGGGGACACCGCCTCCGACGAGCATCGCCCCTGTCTTCTTGGCACTGAAGCATACGTCCATCAGTGAAGGCATATCCGCGAACGCATCGATGGTTACCTTTTCAGTCTGTGAGAAGAGCCAGTACTGCAGCCCTATCATTGAATCCTGTATTGCAGGGCAGTATACAGGGATTCCCTTCTTTGCAGCCGCGGCGAGAATTCCCGAATCAAGATTCTCACCGATTATTCCTGTAAGGTCGGCAATGCCGTATTTTTTATCCTTGTCAAGGCCCGAAAAGACACCCTGGAGGAACTCCTCGAACTTTATGAACGCATCATTCGGGAGAAATACATCGTATATCCTGTTGATCTCCTCGTCACAAAGCTCCACATCATTGCAGACCTCGGTTCCGTGGTAGTGGCTGCACCCGATCGCCTCTATAACATCATGGGTCAGGTTTGCCCCGGTCGAGACGAGGATGTCGATATGCCCCTGCATGATCAGGTCTTCAACTATCCCTCCCATTCCCCCGGGCACCATTGCTCCTGCAAGTCCGAAGAACTTGACTACCTCCGGGTCGGAGAGCATATTTTCATAGATATTTACCGCATGCCAGAGTGATCCGGCATTATAGGCTCTTGATTTTCCGAATTGTTCTACAAGCTCGCCAGCGGTCATTCCGGCTTTTACCCTTGCCTGGATGACAGGTGTTTTGCACAGGTCATTATGTTTCATTGCCCTAAAACAAGCCTCACTTAGGTTTCAGTACTTTATCTTTGTTTTTATATAGGATAAGTTTGGGGTTTTGGGAGATTCCGGTGGAATATATATACCAGTGAAAACTCTGTATCTTATTGCCGCAGGGTCTGTTATTCCGGCCCGGTGGAAGGACTATGAGATGGATCTGCGTGCTGTTGCCGGGGAAATAAGATCCCCCGGATTGAGGAAACACCTGTTTCTTATGTTAATTCTCGTTGTCCCTGTGATATTGGATCTCTTCCAGCTCCTTGTTTTTGGGGATCTGCTGTCTCCGGAATTTGTCATAGAAAATCTTGTTCTGGATTATTCAGACCCGAACCTGCAGTCTATGTTCTTTGCAAACTACATTCACAGCCCCTTTGACCGGGAGCATTTTATCCACAATATGTTCTCATATGTCGTAATCGGAGTTCTAATCTGGTTATTTTATTATCATGTCATTCCTTCATCCGGAGCTTCGCTGCCGAAAAATTTTCTCGGTATCAACCTGATTCTGTTCTTTCTCGCATTTCCTTTTGCCATATCCGGAATTGTCCTATTCTTCCGGAGAATGGGCTCTCTTCCTGAAGAGATTAGATATGGTCTTGGATTTTCAGGGATTATATGGGCCTTTACCAGTTTTCTTCTGTTTCTGATGTGTTTTGTATTATTCATGGAGATTTTTACAGACCAGGCATTATCCTGTGCAGGTTCTCTGAAGGATTTACGAAAAGAGTCGGTTTTGGTCCTCTGCTTCATATCACTGGCTTTAATGGCTCCCGTGTTCATGATTCTCACCGATATCGGAACCGACAGGAATCCCTTCGCCCATTTTGCGGGATTGTCTCTTGGGTTTATTATTTCTGCCATGGTTGCCATTTGTATTGACGAAGCGGGGAATCGCCGCAGGTTATACTGTCTTTTCATTATATTTTTTGTCGTGGCTGCGGCCTCCAGTATGTGGATTTTTGTATAAGAAAATTCCCGGTGAACGGGTAAGTTCCATCCCTGATTGTATGACTCTCATTGTAAGAACCTGTCGGGGGTCTGAAAAGAGTTTTAGATCCTTGATTATGATGATTCAGGATAAAAGTCCATTGAGGAATGAATCACTTGCAATTCAGGACAAGCACATTTTTATTTTGCGAAAGTCATGATATCTGCGGACCATTTTTCATGATTATGAAAAATCCACGCATAATATAAAGAAAAGATTAATGGGCCTGATGCGATTCGAACGCATGACCGCCCGGTTATGAGCCGGGCGCTCCACCACTAAGCTACAGGCCCTTTAAATCTGTAAAACACCAAATTCGTCTATAATGTAAGTTAGGATTGCCCTTATCATGTTATCAGCTGCAATGGGGGGCACTTATGCAGACTGCAAAAACGGTGTGATAAAGACAACCCTGCATTAATTAATAACCCTGATTTCGATATATAATTTTGTGTTGTGGTTAACCCTGTTTTACTTTTTTCCATATAATTCTTATTCACGGTTGTCATTTTTTTGATTTAATGCGCTTATATCTGTCTAAATCAGGATTGCCTGCTAATAATTGAGTTAAATCAAGTTTACTCATCTTTCTGAGGTAAAAATTCCCAAGTGCCGCCACGATGATCGCACCGCCCATTACAAAGATCATATCGAGCATAGTGTCCGTGTTTCCGTGCTGCATCTTCCCCCCGAAGAATATATCCATAGAAAATTCGATGATCTCCCATATCGCACCGAAGGCCATTGTGAACATGAATATCATGAAGATGATGAGCGGTCTGTTGAAGTTGTTCTCCGTGTACCTGTCTATAAGCAGAACCACGGTGAAACCGAGCAGTCCTACAGTTATCCCTGAAATCGTATGGGCAAATTTGTCGTAATAGGGGGAGAACAGCAGGTACCATGAGTAGTATTCGCCTGCAAGATGGATGTAGAGAGAGAGGACAATCAGGAACGTCAGCCACCAGGGGATTACCAGACAGAGCTTCCTTTCGACGATATATGGAACTATTGTCAGGAAAAGGGCGAAAATCCCTCCAATCGCAAAAAAATAGTCTCCCGTGTAAAAGCTGGCGTAGATGATCAGGATGATAAAAAACTGCAGAATCAGGGTTACTATCTTTCCAAGTTTAATTTTCATATATCACTCCTGCAGCTCATAAGGGTTTTTGTACTGTAATTAACTGTTTTTTATATATAATCTCCCTGCTTCCGGGGGTTTTCCTGTTTTTCCGGATATTATTTTTTACTTCGGGCCAATATGAATGGTCATGAAAGAGCTTTCGGCGATAAAGTACGAAGTCCGGAAATCCCGTTTCTTTGCCCACCTCTACCTGCTTGAACCCGGTGAGGATGCAGCGGAGATCAACAGGATTCACAGGAAGCTCTATAAAAAGGCCGCACACCACTGCTATGCCGCCAGGAATGCTGACGGAAGATCTGATAATACAGCTTTTGGCAGCGACGGAGAGGTCGGAAACCCGGGAAGGGTTCTTCTGGATGTGCTCATACAAAACGATCTCGACACTCACTGTCTTATCGTATCAAGGGTATTTGGTGGTGTAAAGCTCGGTCCCGGCGGTGTTTCCCGGGCATTTCGTGAGGCCGGCTGTGCTGTCGTAGATCTTTACCTGGAATCCGAACGGATCACCGGGTGACTTTTCTGAAGACTGCGGCAATCTCTGCCCTCATGTAATCCTTTCCTCTAATCCTCATCTTCCACCTGACAGTCCTGAGAGATATTTCATGCAGCCCGGAAAAGAGCTTCCTGACCTCTTCTTCGGTAAAATAGTGTGTTATTATGCCGCTTCCTCTCATGTATGACTTATTCTCTATCTCATCTCCCTTCCCTGCCCTCATATCCTCGACAGAGAATCCGGTGAAATGCAGCTCTCCTTTTTCCTTCAGTACTCTTATGCACTCTTCTGCAGAGATTTGCCTGTCTTCGCAGGCCATATGGCCGGTTACATGCCTGTAATAGGCAATATCAAAGGTCGAATTCCTGAAAGGGAGATACCTGCAGTCTGCCACCAGCAGTTCTGCCCTGTTTTTATCATCACGACAGGAGATTCCTTTTTTACATGCGGCAACCGCATTTGCGGAGAAATCGAATGCAGTTGTATGAACATCGCTGTAAAGAAGCTCTCCCAGGTGCTTGCCGTTGCCGCAGCCTGCCTCAAGAACATTCAGGTCTGCCGGGAGTTTTGGACGATCCCGGATCGCTCCCGCCCAGGGCCTTCTGTGTTTCTTATAATGGCTCTCCCACCTGCTGCATGATTCCGGCACATTAGATGGTGGGATTTCATATTATATCTGGTATTCTTCGGAGTGCGCCTGCAAAAGGAGGTTGGTGTTCATACAGCAACCCATGGGGTTATCGTGGACTGGAAGGTCGGGCTGCTGCAGGAATGAATTCCGGTCTCCGGTGGGGCAGGCATCTCTGCTATTGCTGAATAATTCATGTATCCTTTCAGCAGAGCTGCAGCACTGTTTCTCGAGACTATGTATCTTCTTCCCTGGAAGATTTCAAGAACAAGGCCTTTTTTTGAGTATGAAAGCGACGCGGCTCCGGCTGCATCTCCGAGATGCACTCCGAAATGATGGGTTATGTGCCTGACCGGACACTTTCTCCCGTAAAGGAGGAGCTTTGACAGTTCATCTGTCTCTATGGCGTATCTGTCCGCACCTGCTGATATTATAGCTATTCTGCATTTTCTTCCTGAAGGATCATATGCAGGTGCATTTGAAATCTGCATATATCCTGATCTTTGCATCATCGCTGCACTTCCTTATGGTATAGTTGAAGATGAAACCGGTGGAGATATAATCTGAGTCCGTGTGCGGTGTGAAAGTGAAGTGTTTGTCCCGGGACGAATGACCGGTGATTAAGGGATGAATCAGGTAATTATGCCGCCAGCCAAACTGAATTATATACTATCCTGTCGTAAATATCAACATGAGCGGTTGCGGCGATGTTAAGATAAATATGAAGAAAATGACCGATGAGATAGATCGCCGGATAGATGAAATATCTGATGAAGAGATAAATTCCTTTATATCTGCCCTTTTGAGAGCAAACCGGATTTATGTGGCCGGTGCGGGGAGATCCGGGCTTATCGGAAGGGCATTTGCAATGCGCCTGATGCATATCGGACTGGAGAGTTATGTTGTAGGTGAGACGGTTACGCCGGCAATGGAGCCTGGAGATGCTGTTTTGGTGTTTTCAGGTTCAGGAGAGACCAATTCGATGGTTGATATAGCCGAATCTGCAAAGGCTCTCGGCGGGGTCCTGTGCCTTATTACATCCCACAGGGATTCGAGTATCGGAAAGCTTGCTGACTATATCGTTGAGATACCCTCCACTCCCCCGAAAGACCAGGAATGGCCGAATACATTTGAGGTAAGGCAGCTTACCGGGGGCTACAAGTCACTCTCCCACCCGCTTGCGGCTATCGGGACTCTCTATGAGACCGCTGCGATGGTCTTTTCTGATGCCGTTATCGCCGATATAATGGATGTCCGTGAGTGCGGAATAGAAGAGGTCATCGGAAGACTCTCCAATATCCAGTAATTTTATGATTCCTCCCGGGTGCCCTGTCTGCGGTAAAGACTGCATATCTGATGCTGAAGTGTTGATAAAGGAGGCTATGGGCCGTTTTTCACCATGTGAAGAATGCCTCGCCATCCCTCTTGACAAAAGGCTTCCTCCTCCGGGTCTTCCTCCTGCAGAACAATGCCCCGTATGCAGGAAGAGGTTCATCGACGATGTCTTCTCCCACTGCCACCTGATAATGGCTGAGGGGGGGGTTATTGATGCCGAAACTCCGCTTGGCGCCATAGGCACACCCTTAATCTCGCCGGGAACGAATATGAGCGCCCCCCCTTTTCTCCCGGAGAGATCACTTGTTCTCCTGACCCGCAATGTAGACCGGAAGACGGCTGAAAGGCTAGTTGCCGAAGTCCCCGAGATAAAAGGTGTCATTGGCGATAAAGGGGCTGTTCCCGGGATATCGGGCGGGGACTTCTCCCTTACATCCGAAAACGAGCTTCTCGCCGGATGCGATGTCAGGGCTGATATCTTCAGGACATCAGGGGGGGCATTTGCTGTCTACAAGCAGCAGTCTCTCATGCACATAGAGTTTCCAAGGGGTACCGGCCCGAAGATACAGGCCGTTGAATCAATGATCCTTAAGGAGAAGCCGGATGTCTTCATCGACGCCTGCAGCGGTGCCGGGACTCTCGGACTTGTGGCGATTATCACCGGAGTTCCTGTTGTCGTGCTGAACGACGCATGGTACCCCGCCTCGTTCTGGTCTGCCATAAATCTCTATGCAAACCGCGGCATCCTGAAACTTGATGAAGTGGAGATCTTTGCGCCACCCGGTGATCCGGGTCGCAGGATATCGCCGGATTCGGTCCGGATTGCCGAATCATCGGGAAATAACCGGGAGGCGCTTGTCCTTTGGGGTGATTATATGAATTCCGGCAATAACATCCCTAAAGGCCGCAGGCTGGCTACAATCGACATTTTCGGCAAAGATAATGCTGCAAAGCTGAAAAAAATTATATCTGACTGGAAGGCCGCCTATGGCGGTGATGCTTTTATTCCTTGAAACAGAATTATATTGGGAACTAGCCCGGGTGGTTAGGCGTCACCTGTTACCCGAAACCGCCGTTATGCGGGGGGCGAATGACCGGGACGGCTTTGGCGATCCAGCCTGAGCCTGATAATTCCAACTGAGAAGCCCTGTCCTGTGAGACTAGCGGAGAAGGATCAAGATTCCGGAGGGAATGGAGACTTTTTACCGTGGAGACCGGTTCAGGCCCGGAAGGGAGCAGACTTACCATGGACGTCTGGTGCCCACAGGGTTGCAGGGTGGAGGAGGAGTTCCAGGTAAGGGCTGGACACGTGATTCCAACCCGGCTCGCGTTCCCGTTTTTCTGGTGTTGAATCATGGCAAAGGTTACCGTTATCGGTGCATCCGGAAAGGTGGGCCAGTCGGCCGCCTATGCAATCTCAAGAATTCCTTATGTTACAGAGATAGTCCTCTTCGGCAGGGAAGGAGGAGAAGAGCTGCTTGAGGGTTTGAAATGGGATTTCGTCGATGCATTTGCCGCTGTCGGAAGGCGAATAAGGGTCACGTCAGGTACTCATCCTTCGCTTATAAAGCACTCTGATATGGTGATCATCTCATCCGGTGTGCCCAGGCACACGGGGCAGGACAGGATTGATCTCGCCAAAAAGAACGCCAGGATTGTTGCAGGTTATGCTGAAATGGCAGCAGAACAGGCACCCGATTCGATACTATTCGTGGTTACGAACCCGGTCGACATTATGACCGCGGTCGCCCTGAAACACTCTGGTTTTCCGCCTTCAAGAGTTTTCGGCTTAGGCACTCACCTCGATTCGATGAGGCTAAAATCTTTTATCGCACAGCATTTCAAGGTTCATGTAAGTGAAGTGCATACCCGTATTATCGGGGAGCACGGGGAGAGCATGGTCCCTCTCTGGTCTGCAACAACGATCGGAGGAATTCAGCTGAAGAATCTCCCTGAATTCAGGACTTTCCCGGGAGAGGATATGATTGACTGGGTAAAGGACGCAGGGCATTACATCATTGAGAGGAGCGGTGCAACTATCTACGGCCCTGCTGAAGCAATTGCAACTCTTGCAAGGACTGTTCTGGGGAATGAGAATAGAATACTCTCGGTATCTGCGTACATCAGGTGTGAGGTACATGATATAGGAAATATCTGCATAGGAGTCCCGGCAATGCTCAACAGGAAGGGAGTATTCCCGATACCTATCAGGATAAGCCCTGAAGAGGTTGATGATTTCCAGTCTTCTGTAGAAAAGCTCAGGAAGGTCACCGACGAGGTATTTGAATTCCTGGGGAATGACGAGGGAAAGAACCTGTTATAAGCTAAATTCAAAAATATTGTGAATGTTTTGTTAACTGTTTTTGGCTGAATGTTTTGCAATCTCTATTCCGGCAATGCCGGCAACATCCCTAAGGGGCATTCCTGTCTCAAGTGCAATACTCTTAAGGTCATCGTACTCCGGTTTAAGGGCGATTAGCCTTCCGCCAATGGTAGATCTCTTAAGACTTACCGTGTATTGCCTGTCATTTATTCGGATTTTAATCTGTTCACGTGTCCTTTCTGCAACAAGTCTTGGCACCTCGTATATCCTTACACCCAGTGTTCCTGTCTCCCTCATAAGGGTCTCTGTGAGTTTCACGTGATTCTGCCGGTTGGTGATGACCGAGATGATGTTTACAGGCCTGTTCTTCTTTCCAAGTGCTCCGGTCACGAATACATCGGATGCTCCTTCGGCAAAGAGCTTTTCAACAGTATAACCGACAATCTCCCCCGGGATATCATCCACATTTGTCTCGAGAATGACTATCGAGTCGCTGACGGCCGCGGTTGTCTCTCCCATTACAACTCTCAGGACGTTTGAAGGATTTCCGTTGTTTTTTCTTGTTCCTGTACCGTATCCGGTTGCTTCAGGGACCATAGAGGGATATATCGGGGATATGGCCGATGCCACATTTGCAAGTATTGCAGCCCCGGTCGGTGTCGTAAATTCCATATCGACATTCTTTGCAGAGAACGGGATCTTTTTTCTGGCAAATATCTCAAGCACTGCCGGCGCTGGTCCGGGGATCTTCCGTCCCCTGACATTTATATCGCCGGCGCCTGTTACAGGAGTTATTGCATGTATTTTCCCTTCGAAGAATCCCGCTGAATCGAGCAGAACCATACTTCCTATTACATCAAAAAGTGTATCTGCCGAGGCAATCTCATGCCTGTTGAATCCCGAGCGGTGCAGCCTTTTTTCTGCATAGAGGAGATCTTCGAATATCGCTTCAGCCTTCTTTCCTGCAGCCGGACTGATACCTATATCGTCCATAACGAGAGATGCCGCTTCAAGAAGCCCTTTCTGTCCGTCGATCCCGCTCTCTTCAATATTAATATTAAGTTTTTTTGCCGGGAAAAAGCTGTCTTCAGAATCTGATATCGAAAAGGAGAGGCTTTTACAGCTCTCGAGTTTCGATATGGCCTTCGCCGTATCATGAAGGGGCTCTTCGTTTCCCGTAAGGTCAACAAGCGCTGCAATCAGCATATCTCCTGCTATTCCTGCCAGGCCGGCATCAATTACGAGGCATTTCATGAGTTAATCACTTCAGGGAATACGGTTCGTTAATCCTGTCGTATATCTTCTGTGCAACCCGGACAACTTCTTTTGCCTTCTCTTTTCCTCCCGGAATCGCGCTTGTGAGATATGCCCCCTTCTCGGAATCCTTCGAGGCCTTTGTGGGTTCTTCGCCCAGAAGTGCGGCTGTTGCAGCAGGGATCGTGATATTGATTATCGTATGGCCGACATACTGGAGCTCCTGTGCAAGAACGGCACCTGCAAATATCGCCGTGCCCATATCCGGGTCATCCCTTCCCTTTCCGTCGATAACGTAATCAGGTATAACCTTTGCAGCGAGATTGTCGATATGGTAGTCTTTTCCGTTCACTTTTGCGTCATAGCAGATATTCGCGTCAAATGCCCAGAATTTCTTCGTGAAGTTATCGGTTCTCCTTCCCTGAGGGGTGATCGATGTGAAATTAACCTTTACATCCTTGCCAGTGAATCCGGAAAGGATCCGGGAACCTCTCTTCTCCACCCATATCCTCCTCTCTTCATCAAGCTCTCTTGCGGCATCTTCAACTGTCTTTCCCTCCTTTATCATCTCGTATGTCTTTACGGCTCTCCTGTAGACTGCTCTCTGTTTTGTGTCCTCGCTTGCAAGCAGGCATGCGGTGGATACGCTCCCTCTGGTCACATCCTCCGCCTTCCTTGCAATCGTATTGAGCGAGCAGAGTGCGTATTCGGGGTCGATGAATGAGTTCATTTTGTATTCCCTGATATCGTCCGCGGTCTTTTCGATATCGCCTTTGTACTTGATCAGCATCCGGATTGCCGGCATGCAGTCACCCATTACATGGCCGAGAGGTGCGTTTACCGGCCCTCCGGAGAATCCTGCACCTATGATTGGAGACTCCTGGAAACCTGCAAATAACTCGTCGAGCGCCATCGAGCCGACGACCGAAGGTCCGCCGATATCCTTCAGTATAAGGCCGAAATCGCCAATGACCCGTGCAGTGTCATACTCCTCGTTCGTTCCCCTGACATGTATCTTATCAGGAATCCCTGCAGCTTCCATTGCACCCTTTCCAGCCATGTATGCTGAATCCATGCCTGTGAATGTGCCGAATTCCTCCCCGAGTGCTGCATCAGAATGGATCATCTCTAGAGTTATTGCAGCTCCGATAAATGCGGGCCAGAGCGGGTATGCATAGATCCCTGCCCCATGCATACTCTTCATCATTGCCTTTGTTCCTACACTGGCTGCGTTGTAGGCGAGTTCGGGGAAGTTGTGATCTTCACCAAGTGCACTGTGCCCGTACATTGCCCCGCCGGAGATGAATGGCGGAAGAACCGACCCGTCGACCTTTGTGAGCTTCTTGTCCATAAGCTCATCGTAAATTGCCATATATGCAGGGAAAGCCGGAATTTTATGAGTGAATTTACCTGTTATGAGTGAGATGGCACCTGTACGGGGCACACCTGCATGTATCCTGGCAATCGCACCGAGCTTTCTGTTGCCGAGAGGCACTCCCGATCTTGCACACGAACCCGTGAAATAGGCGAGTGCGGCTGAAAGGAGTGCTGCGTTCTCCGGTGTCGCCCCTGCGAGCCTTGCACTGTTAATTGCCTTCTCCATGACCATATCCAGCGGGATTGTTCCTACCGATGCATCTATGAGGGTCATCCTGTCGAGGAGTTCCATATCAGGAGTCCCGTAATGGCAGAAAATGTCCTCTGTTATCGAGTTTGCAATACAGTACGCTGATATTACAAGCGACCCGTGTCCCTTGACTGCGGCTTCAAGCTTGTCGTTTGTCATGTAAGCCGGTTTGAATGAAACAGCCTGGCTTACGGAAAGAAGGACTCTCTCTCTCTCCAAATCTGTCATTTTGAATTGCCTCCGAATATTGCATTTGGGCCTTTTAACCCTGACAATGGCTTGTCCTGCAAACAGATATAGATATTGGCCTTCGCTAGAGGTCGGCGGCAGTGAAATAAACCTTTGAACGGATTTGCCGTTCGGTAATATACTTAAAAAAAGATATTCAGGTTAGTGTGAGTGAGACAATCTCTGCACTCTGCACTCCTTCAATCGATGCAAGTGCTGCCTCGGCCTCGTCTGAAGCTCCTGCTGTTCCGTCAGGGATGACGATTGCAACCTTGATTGCAACAAGGCCAAATCCGATCGGTTCTTCCACGATATCCTGTGTTCCCGGGTACTTTTCCTTTATAGCCACTTTAAGGGCTTCAAGGTCGACATCCGGGGACTCGGGCATTATCTTGAGGATAATTGCTACGTCACCCATGGATCAGGGCCCCTGGAATCCGCATTTGCATTCGTAAGGTACACTCTGGTGCCTGCATTTGTGGCAGCGGTAGATTGTCTCGCGGCACTTGGGGCATTCAAATTTTGTCCAGCCGGGCTCTGAAAGAGGCGCCCTGCATGATGTGCATTTTTCGGTCTGCATTATTTTATCACCTGAAAATTATCTTATTATTTCAACCCGGGGACTCTTAAACACTTCTGATGATGACAGTTCCCGGTACATCTCCGCCGCTGAAAAATCTCCCTGCGCAAACTTCGTCATTCGCGTTAATAATCGTTGTATGGATTTCTTTTTCAAGCACAAAAGGAACCAGGCAGGGGTCACATTCGGGATAACTGCCGGGTTCTGATACGACATCAAGGATTCTTCCTCCGCTCTTTATCCCGTTCGTTGATTTCAGGAGTATTAGCGGGGATCCGGTCTTCTCTGCCACCCACGCAGCGATTGTATCGGAGGTTACGTCCCATGAATGGGGTAGTGGATCTTCCTCCCTGAGGCATTTATACGGCAGGAGGAGGTATACACCACCGGATTTCACCGGGTTATCCTGCACCGGGAGTCCCAGGGAGTGGAGATAGTGCCCGTACTGCTCCATCGCCAGTATGGCCATCCAGTGCGACGATTCATCATCCAGGTCAAGCCCCCGTACAGAGTCTGCAAAAAGCCCTCCTCCGGGAACTATTAATATATTCAGTCCGGAATTCCTGAGTATATCTACAAGCTCCGGTGCATGCTCCATAAGGCTTCCCCCGATTTTTACGACATAGTGGTCGCTCTCCGGTATCCTGACCATCCTGAGAAATGTATCCTCTGCTCAGGCTTATCATTTTGGAAATATCTGTAAGGGCAGTTTCGCTATCTAAATATAACGGAAGAAAAAAGAGATCATTTATGGAAGTAAGGGGGGTCTGTTTTATCCTTGTCCTGTGTTCATCACTCTGCACTGCACCCGTCTCCGCCGGATTTGTTATCTCTGAGTTCTGCCCTGATACCTGGTTTTCCGGCGAGGGTGACGAGTACTTCATAATCGGCGGCTCAGGGGATCTTACTGGTTATTTTGTTACCGACAATGAGGGCAGCGCACGTTTTCCTGACGGAACCGTCTCCCGCGGCAGCGTAGTGGTGGCTCAAAAATCGAAGGATTACGAGGCAGTACATGGAAAAAAGCCAGATTTTGAGCTTTACGACACAGACTCGCAAGTTCCCGACATGATCCGCACAGGAACTTTGAAGATGGGAAACGGCGGCGATGAACTTGTCCTGATGAGGGGTTTTGCAACAGTTCAGGAGGTCTCATGGCCCGCCGATGTCAAATCCGGGGAGGGTCGGGTTCATGTATATTCGGGCGGGATATGGGACGAAAGACCTTATTATATCGGGCAGTCCCGGTTTTCTTCCGGGATATATTACAACGTCCCGGTGACGGTCTTCGTCTCCCCTGACTGTTCATATGATGTTCTGAAAGACCTGGTCAGGAACTCCGGCTCATCCCTGCTCGTAAATGTATACGAGTTTACCAGTCCTTCTATTGCTGGTCTCTTTGCCGAAGCCTCCGGAAAGGGTGTGGATGTTGAGGTTCTCGTCGAAGGTTCCCCGGTAGGCGGTGTTCCTGAAGAAGAAGAGTATCTATGCAGAGTCCTGAATTCGGCAGGAATCCCGGTCCTCTCGATGGCGACTGAGAACGGTGTCTTTCATGCTCCTTACAGGTTCGATCACGCAAAGTACATCGTATCCGACGGTTCACGTGTTCTCATTACAAGTGAAAACTTCGGCGAGACCGGTTTTCCCGTATCAGGGACTGGAGGCAACCGGGGCTGGGGAGCAGTAGCCGAAAGCCCGGACCTTGCATTATATTTTGAGACCGTTTTCGATTGGGACACCTCAGGCGGCTGGGTTGATGAAATGACGGGCGGGTTCGGAGAGGCCTCTTACATTATCGCCGAAGGGGAAACCGGCCGGTTAAGGCCCGAATATTTTGAGGGTGCAACGATCACACCGGTGATATCCCCTGATACCAGTAATCTCGTCAGGGAGATGATTTCTGGAGCGAAGGAGTCGGTTGATATCGAGCAGGCCTATATCAAAAACTGGTCGTCAGGTGAGAACCCGTGGCTTGAGGAGGCGATTGATGCCGCCCGCCGGGGTGCAGAAGTCAGGATTATCCTTGATTCGTACTACTACAATACCGAAGGGGAAAACGACAACGATGAGATGGCCGCGTACATAAATTCGGTCGCATCTTCCGAATCCCTGCCTCTTGAGGCAAGGCTCATCACTCTTGATTCAGGTTATCTTGAGAAGGTCCATAACAAGGGCGTAATCGTCGACGGGGAATTAGTTCTTGTAAGCTCGATAAACTGGAACGAGAACTCACCTTCATACAACAGGGAGGCGGGTCTTATCATAGAACATCCTGGTGCTGCAGGGTACTTCAGGAAGGTCTTTGTCTCCGACTGGGACTCATCTTCGGCACCGGACAGTCCGTTGCAGCAGTCGGGCAGTGATGCAGACAACAAAGGTTCGGACAACCAGCTTAGGAATTATATTGCAGGGGGTTTCATTGTTCTATTTGCAGCAGTTTACCTGTTCAGAAGATTAAGGGTCTAAACGGATACAAAAGGACTCCCGAATTATCCGGGAGTCTTTTCAGAGTCTATGGTGTGTAATTATATCTCTGACTGCAATTCTGGTTTTGGTCTCTTTTGCACGCCCCGGAGACAGTAATCTGCAATGGGGGATTGCCGGCTGTCCGGGACAATATCCGGTTTGGTTATGGTAACTTAAAACCAGACGAAGGGTAAGGCATTAGATCAATATATCGTACGTACTCACAATATCCGTAACCGGGCTCAGTAGTAATGAGACTGGATCTCGACGATCTCTGCCGAGTTTGCAGCTCCGGCGTACTCCTCAAGAGGTTCTGCATTTGCCTCAATAAAGCGCAGACCCCAGCCGAACTTTGAGAGTATATCATGTGACTGCTGTTTTTCGCCCATTATGTAAAGCGCCGCTGCGAGGGCTTCCACTGAGTTCAGCATGAAAGGTCTTCCAAAATGCCCGGGATTTGCAGCTATGAGAAAAGGGAGTGCTCTTTTTCTCTTTATTCCTTCCACATCTACCTTTTCAAGGGTTTCCCATGTGCAGTCAAGAACCGTCAGTGAGGGCGCAATCCTGTCTGCAGGTGAGAGTGCCTGTGGAGATCTAGGGTCAAGGAGAAGGGTGCTCTCGGGGATTTTGGAGATCTTTGCCGCGACTCTTATCATTCCGGCCCTCTCAAGTTTTTTGACTGAGCAGACCCTCGGGTCGCAGGAGTTGTCTCTCCAGGCAAAAAGCGGCATCATCATATTGTTTTGGTCACCTAAATGCTATCAATGTATGTACTGGTATGTCCCTGCATATCAAACCCTGAACTAAGGGCTAAGGGCATAACAAGGGACGAGGATATTTTTTGTTTCAACAGGTGCATAGAACGCTGCAGGAGATTTGGCATCGATATCGTCCGGATGCCGTGTCCGGAGACGATCTTTCTCGGAAAGGGCAGAGAGCCGACTAACTTCTCTGAAAGTCTTGCTAATGACGAATTTTCCAAACTCCTGGATCGTCTTGAAGCGCAGGTAAGAGATATTATTAAAGAGAAGGGTGAGCCGCTGTGCATTATCGGAGTCGATTCCTCTCCTTCCTGCGGTGTTAATATGACATACGCGACCGAAGAGAAGACTCCGGGCAGAGGTGCATTTTTATCGAGGTTCCCGGAGCTTAAGGCCGTCGATGTAACTGACTTTTGCAGGTACAGGATTTACCTTGCCGGCCCGCTCTTTACCGAGGCCGAGACCGATTTTAACCTTAAGCTGCACAATATTCTCGAAGAAAACCTTTTTGACGTCTACCTGCCGCAGGAAGTTGGAGACACATCGCATAAACGTCACAGGGAGGAGCATGCCCGGATATTCGAGATGCATCTCGCTGCACTCGAGGAATGTGACATTATCGTATCTGTTATTGACGGTGCCGATGCCGACTCGGGGACCTCCTGGGAGATGGGCTATGGTTTTGCAAAAGGAAAGACAGTAATCTCTCTTCGAACCGATTTTAGGTGTGTTGGCTTCCATGAACTTGTAAACCTGATGCTCGAGGAGTCATCTGTTGTTGTCAGGACGAAAGAGGAAGTTCTGAAGGAGCTTGGTTCGCTTTTACTATAATTTACAAATTTACGGCAGTATTATCTATATAGAGGCTGATTTGAACTTATCCGGTTATTATGCTGAAGAATGTAAAATTTGAAGAATATCTCCAGTACAGCCACTGGATTGCGATTGTAGCGATATTCACGGTACTTGCAGCAGGGGTCAATATCTTTACCCTGACCATGGAATCCCCGTATCCCGCAATAAGCCTGTTCATGATCCCGATTGTAATCGCCACATTCTTCTTCAGGAGACAGGGACTTTTTGTCTCATTTATAATCCTCGCTTTTTTTTCAGTTCTGGTCTGGGAATATTTTCCCCAGAAGTTCTTTGAACTGAGGGTGATTGAAAATATTACCGTCCTTTTGGGAGTTGCGCTTATAGTGACCCTTCTTTCTACAGCACTTCACAGGAGTGAAAATATCTACAGGCTTCTCTTTGAAACATCTCCTGCACCTGTCATTGTACTCAGGCCGGACGGAGCCATAGTCGATGTGAACTCAAGGTTCTTCTCTGTCTTTGGTTATGACAGGGAGTTTGTAGAGGGGAAGAAGGTGCAGCATCTTCCGATAATTCCCGAGGACTGCCTAATAGAGGTAGGTGAGAGGCTGATGAACCCGCCCGTACCCGGAAAAGAACAGGAATCGTTTGTTATACGGGTGGTCGACGAATCCGGAAGAACACACATATGTAGTGTCTTTACCAGTTTCCTGTACGGGGACGCAAACATCCCGGAATCGAGTATTATGGTCCTTGTGGACATTACGGAGAGCGTAACTGCCGAAGAGAAGATTAAAAAATCGCTAGAGGAGAAGGAAACGCTCCTGAAGGAGATACACCACCGCGTTAAAAATAATCTCCAGGAGGTCGTAAGTATCTTAAAACTCCAGAGAAACAGGACAATTGATGAGGACGCCCGGTGGTCGCTGAAGGAATGCCAGAACAGGGTATATACTATGGCCCTTGTTCATGAAAACATATACCGCTCAGAGAGTCTTTCGGCAATCGGAATTGGGGCTTACCTGGAGAAGCTTGCAAGGGATCTTCTCATCGAGTATATGTCTTCAGGGCAGAATGTCTCCTTTGAAGTCATTTGCAGTGAGGATATCGAGTTCGATATTGATGGTGTCGTTCCGCTGGCACTTATAACTAATGAGCTGATCTCCAATTCCCTGAAGTATGGATTTTCCGGTGAAAAGAGGGGAATGATCAGGATCTCGGTTGAAAAGGAGCCGGGAGACCGTTATAGATATGTATACTCCGACGATGGTGCAGGTCTTCCTCCTGGATTCAGAATTGAAAATACAAAGACTCTGGGCCTTAGAATTGTCAGGGCCCTTGTCAACCAGCTCAATGGCACGCTCGAATTTGTATCTGATGCCGGAACGAAAATTATCATAACATTCCCGTCGAAAGAATAGTATTGCATTCAACGGCAGATAATGAAAAATAATTCGAAGATTCGTGTGGAATATGAATAAAAAAATACTGATTGTCGAAGATTCGGCTCTTGTTGCACTTGAAATATCCGAGACCCTGAAGAGCCTCGGGTATAATGTAGTGGGTGAGGCGGCCAGCGGAGCAGAGGCGATCGAGATGGCCCGGGATCTGAAACCGGATCTTGTCTTAATGGATATAATTCTTAAAGGGGATATGGATGGAATTGAAGCTGCGGACCGGATTTATTCCAGTTATGATATTCCTGTAATATACCTCACAGCTCATTCCGACGAGGCGACACTGGAGAGAGCACTGAAGACGAATGCATTTGGTTATCTCATAAAGCCCTTCAATGACAGGGAACTCTACAGTAACATCGAGATTACGCTTCACAAGCACAGGATTATGAAGAAGGTGGATACAGGGCCGAAGGAGGCAGTGGATTCCACCCTGAACTTCGTATCCGAACCGGTTGTCGCTACCGATGAGAAAGGGATCGTGACAAGGATAAACTCTGCTGCAGAGGTTTTCGGCGGAAGGACCAGGGACGAGGTTATCGGGAACAGTTTCTTTGACATTTTTTGTCTTGACAGGGAGAAGCTTCAGTCTGCAATGGATTCGCTGAAGAAAGATGTATTTGAGAAGAGGGCCCTCCTCTCGTGGGTCGACGATCTCATGCTTGTCACAAAATCAGGCGAAAAGAAAGAGATCTCAATGAACGTAGGGTATGTGAGGCCCGGGCGATGGAATCCTGCCGAGTTCTTCTTTGTATTCATACCCTCCGGTGATGTTCCGGTAAAGACTGAAGGGGATGTGGCAGGGCATTATAGGATCATTCTTGATGCAGTGGAAAATCCGGTATTCATGATCGATTCCGGTATCCATATAGTCCTTTTCAACAGGGCTTTTGGTGAACTGTGTGAAAAGGCAGGAATCAGCCCGAATAAAAGTGAAGGGCCTGCATTTTCTTTTCTCCCACATTCAGTATTTGGGGGAGAGTATGACTTTGAAGAGACTTTTCAGTCCGGGACCGGGTATGTCCGCGAGAGATCGTGGAAGACTGACAATGAGCTGAGGACATACAGGATTGAGACGATTCCTCTGTATGAGAATGGCAGAATTGCGTATGCGGCCATAATAATGTCCGATATCACGAGGTTTATCGAATTCGAGGAGAGAAATGAAAAGTTGGCCATCAGTCTTCGTGCATACACCCGAAATGTAGAAGAAATTGGAGACCTCTGTGCAGGGCTGAAGGAACCGCTGAATATGATAAAAAAGCATGCCTCAAAGATCAGCCCGTCCTTTGAATCCATGCAGATATCTGCATTACTCTCCGAAATTTCAGAACAGCTCTATAGTATCGATATGAAATGGCTTGAGTATGAGAGAATAAAGAAATATGTTGAATCTGCAGGAGGTTTTGACAACCTCTCGGATACAGATTCCGGGACCGGAGGAGAGATTGGGGGAAATAATGTTGAATAAAGAAATTTTTAGGTTTTTAATCAGGCTCAATTCCGTGGAACTCCTCTGCTGCGGGCACGCCATTTTTCATCTGGGAATCTGCCCGAAACGAAGCCGGATTTTCCTGTGCGATCTCCTGTCTGCGCGCGTCTTCAGTCCCCGATTTCCGGATTATATTTTAAAAAGGCTCATATTAGGGTTTAATTTGTTGTTAGTTATATAATCTTTTCATTCATAATTTTCCTGGTTGATTTTTTATATAAATCTGTCGTTTTTATACGAATATTCTACATATATTCTCTAATTCCGGATTGGGGCTATTAAATCCTCCTAAAAATCAAAAATCTCCTGATTTTTCTTCTGTCATGACCACCAACTATTTATGTGGCTCTAATAAATCTTTGATTTGGAGAAATGGTTCATATACATTTTAACGGTCTGTCCGAAGTCTTCAAACCGATGGAATACAGTGATCTGTATGAACATGATGAGTACTGGCCCAACAGCGGGTACAGCACATCATCACTTAATTACAGTCAGTGCATCAAATCCGGCGATGTAATTTCATTTGTTTCAGAAAGGGACGAAGCTGATTGAATAAGAGTGTCTGGCAAAAAGTGAATGCCCCGCATGAGAGGAGATTATCTCCTCTAAAAACCCGCTATTTTTTTGCAAACTTATCTAAATCTGTTGTATAAACTCATATATGGTTTATGACTTACCCGAGTTCAAAGGATGTAACTCCGAATATATTCTCTAATGGGAGTTTTGGGGCATTTCCGGTATATATTCTTGCAGTTCCAAAAACTTCATTCATGTGTCTCTGCCTGGCAATTTTTACAGCTTCCAGGTTTAATTCCGGTGTGTCGAGGTAAAATGTTTCATTTTCTATTGTTGATGTGAGTCCATCCAGGAGTATTTCAGCAATTTCCGTTGTTTCGGCAAACAGCGGGCCTATCTTATGGCCGCTCAGGCATTTTCTGATAACTCCGTATCCGGATACTCTCCCTTCTGCACCTGTGTATGCAAGTGCGGTTGAATCCGGCATATTAAGCCATTTTTCAAGGAAATCTTCTCTTCTGGAGGGAAAGTGAAGGGAATCATAATCCAAAATGTCTCTGAAGGCAAGATCCTTCACTTCAATAAGTTCTTCCTGAAGCTTTCCTGCTGCAGTTCCCTCCCATCTGATATTCCTGTATGCAAACTTAAAGCCTGCATTTTTCGTATATTTATCCTGCATCTCGTAAACGCCGTCACCTCCCAGGTTCCTGTCGCCTACATGTTTAATTGCAGTGCTCCAGAGTTTCCAGCCGGCTCCTCGATGTCGAAATTCCTCCTTTATGATGAAAAAACCACCAAAGGAAAAAGAATCGTCATAGTTTGTAAGAACCAGTGTTCCTGCAATCTCTTCGCCTGCTGTTGCTACGAACCAGCCGTCCGGGTCGGCTGCATAAAAGGCCTCTCCATCATGAATTCCGGGATTCCAGCCTTCTTTTCCTGCCCTGTCGATGAAAATGGCGACTTCTGCCGGCTTAGCCTTCCTTATAATTAATTCTTCCATAAACCGTATGTGGATTTATACCATCCTTTAGTTCAGTTTGTTGATAATATTCGCTACGTTTCCGCCGAATTTTGCAATGACCGCAAGACCTTCAGAGTCTTCTTCTACCTCTCCGGGGAGTTTTCCGAATGCGATATTCCAGTAATCCGAGCCGGCGACTATCATATCGTTAATGAAATAGAACATCAGGAGCTCCTGTATTGTTGCTGTATGGCCTCCGCGTCTTCCGACTGCGATCGGACCCCCGACCATGCCTGATAAGAACCGGTCACCGCCATATGAGACCATTGCAATCCTCTGTATCGCCGACATCATATCTCCCCTTGCAGTTCCGAAATATACCGGAGATGCGACTATAAGCCCTTCGGCTTTCTTTATCTTCTCAATAATCTCATTAAGGCCGTCTTCCTTTATTGCGCATTCGCCCGGATTCTCTTTGCACTTGTTGCAGGCGATGCATGACCTGAATGATTTTCCCCGAAATGAGATAATCTCTGCCTCACATCCGTTCTTCTCAATGGCCTCTGCACAGGCCCTGCAGAGGATCTCTGTATTCCCGCCTGCACGGGGGCTTCCGTTGAGTAGTATAACTTTCTTCATGTTCCTGTTCTCCCGGTAAATTATGTTTTGAATCCTTATCTTTCCTGCTTCCCGGCTATGTGATGACAACTTTATCCACGGTCCTCCACGCTAGGAGGAACATAATCCCTGCAAAAAACGCGAGGTAAAGGAGTGATATGAGAATCTCACCCGGTGTGTATACAAACTGCATTCCAATCGCCGAGAAATTGTCACCTATGGCAAAATACCTGATCCCGGCCGTCAGGTGTGTCAGCGGGTTGATCATCGCAACCTGCTGGAGTACAGGCGGGAGGCCTGTCGCCGGGTAGAGTGCGTTTGACACAAAGAAGAGCGGCATCGTCAGGAGTGTCGATATGCCCTGAAAACCCTCGGGAGAATCCATCTTCAGTGCGATGAATGCGGATATACATATAAACGCCATTGCGAAGAGAGCAATGAATATAAAGATCCCTGCAAATGAGATCAGTATTTCAAGGGGCCCCTTTCCCGAGAAGAAAGAGACCCCGAGAAGAAGCCCGAAGAGGATCACTATCAGTGACTGTATCCAGGATTTCGTGATTCCTGACATCGCGATCCCGGTGATGAGGTCTCTCCTTGGCATGGGACTTGCGATAATCTCCCTTAATATTCCCCAGTTCTTGTCAAAGAGCAGTATAAATCCTCCATATATGTTTGTAAAAAGGATGGTCGCCGCTATGACTCCCGCACACATAAATGTCAGGTAATCTACGCTCATGACACCAGCCGGTACGGCTGTTCCCGTGCTGCTGAGTATCCTGTCGAAGTTTCCGGCCATTGCCATTCCGAAGAATCCCAGCCATAATGCAGGCTGGAGAAGGGATGAGAAGAGCTGATGCTTGAACCTGAAGAATCTTGTCATATCTCTTTTGTAAACGTTTAAAAATCCCATTTTCATTCTTTTCACCTCAGTCTCTTAGCTCCTTTCCGGTATAATGCATGAAAACATCATCCATGGACGGTTTTTTCAGGTTTACCGATGAGATCGTGATCTCATCCCTGTTCAGTCCGGAGATAATCTCCGGGAGTATCTGCGCCCCGTCCCGGTCTGTCATTATTACAAGTCCCTCTCCTGACTCTGTTATTGATTTTATGCCATCATAATTGATAATCGCCGTTTTGGCCAGTTCCGTGTCAGCGGTCTCAAGGCAGATGATGTCCTCTCCCAGGCTGTTTTTAAGATCTTCAGGAGTCCCTGATGCGATAATCCTGCCGTGGTCGATTATCGAGATCCAGTCCGAGAGTATATCAGCCTCGTCCATGTAATGAGTGGTCAGGAAGATTGTAGTCCCCTCATCGTTGACCATCCTGAGATAATCCCAGGTCTTTCTCCGCGTCTGGGGGTCGAGACCGATCGTCGGTTCGTCTAAAAAAAGAACCTTCGGCCTTGTCATAAGTCCCCTTGCAATCTCCAGCCGCCTCTTCATACCCCCTGAAAGATTCTTCGTTAGGATGTCCTTTTTGTCCGAGAGTTCAACGAGTCCGAGCAGTTCTTCGATCCTCGACCCGATCTCGTCCCGTCCCATGGAGTAGAGATTTCCATGAAATTCAAGGGTCTCTCTTACAGTCATATCACGGTCAAGGGTTATCTCCTGAAAAACGATGCCTATTGAATCCCTGACATATTTTGGGCTGCTGCTTAAATTATGGCCGGCAATAAATACCTCTCCTTTCTGAAGCGGCAGAAGGGTGATAAGTACGTTGATTGCAGTGCTCTTTCCTGCTCCATTCGGACCGAGAAATGAAAAAATCTCTCCTTTTTTTACCCTGAAGCTGATATTGTCGACGGCCCTGAGGTCATCGTATGAATGGGAAAGCCCGCTCACCTCTATGATATTTTCATTATTCATATTCCAGGACTCCTGAAAAATATTTGACCCCGATTAATTTATACTGCTCTACAAATCCCGGGATTAGAGTCCCCATATGCCTATGTCCCTTTTATTCACCTGATCGTTATTTTTTCAAAGCAGGTCTTCATCCCGTTCATCAGAAAAAAATCCAAGTTCTATCAGGTCGTCATCCTCATCGGGATCCCTTATCTCCAAGACTACAGATCCGTCTTCAAGAATATCTCCAATCTCAAGATATGTCTCTTCGGAGATGTCGATCTCCTGTTCTGTGCCATCAGGTTTGCGTACCAGTACCCACATTCATAAAAACTCCTGGTGAAGACTGTCGATATTTTAACAGGGATTTTCAGATATTATAATCTTTTGTTAAGCTGCATGCCAGGCCCCATAATTAAAAAATAATAAGTAGCCAAAAAAGAAGAGAATGATTATGTTTTCAAGGATTCTTGTTGCTTGCGACGGTTCCGTACAGTCAGAAAAGGCTCTTTTAACAGCAATCGATGACTGTATGGCCGAAAATACAGAACTGCATGTGGTCCATATACTGAATATTAACGCTTTTAAGGCAATAGAGGCCGAAACCTCTTATGGCGGTGTGGACTCTCCCCACGAGATCAGCAGAAGATTTCTGGAGAAGAACAGGGATGAGGCCGTGAAGATGATAGACCGGATCTGCAGGGAGAAGGAGGTCATTTTTACTTTGCACGTGGAGGGAGGAGATCCCAGACATGCAATACTTGATCTTGCCTCAAAGATCGATTCAGATCTGATAGTTATCGGCTCAACAGGCAAGGGTCTTGGCAGCAGGCTGATTCTCGGAAGTGTATCCAGGTATGTATCGGATCACAGTCCCGTTTCAACGCTGGTAATAAAATAATCCCCGGTCAGAATTAATAAAAAAGTAATTTTTTCGATCTGTAATGATCATATATTATCAGGATGACTCTTTGTGGATCACAGAATAAGTTTTTTCAGGAGTGAATGAATGACCATCAGGGTTCTTGTAGTAGATGACGAAGAAGGAATGCTCAGAAGTTACAGGAGAATCCTTAAGGTCCTTAAATATGAAATCTGCGGCACTGCCAGGAGTTATGAGGAGGCAGTGAGAGCGGCACATGAGACCGCCCCCGATATTATAATAATGGATATCTCTCTTGGAAAGAGCAAATCGGATGGTATCGATGCTGCAAGGGAGATAAACTCACTGCTTGAAGTTCCGGTAATTTTTGTCAGTGCATATGGAAATCCGGCAGATACCGAAAGGCTTGTTGAGCCGTGGTCATACGGTTTCATTAAAAAGCCGTTTGATCTTGTAGAAATTCAGAGCAGTATCGAGCTTGCGGTCAATAAGTACAATACCTTCAAATATGAAAAGGAGCTCCTTAAAAAGGACAGCATCCTGAAGGCTGTAAACAGCGCTGCAACACTTTTCCTCTCAAAAGAGCCTTTTGAGGAGAGTCTTAAAAAGACGGTCGATCTTCTTGGAAAGGCGATTGAATCACAATCTATCCGTCTTTATCGAAACTATAGTACTTCAGGGAAGATAGTTGGTGCAAAACCCGGTTATACATGGTTTGCAGAGGATTATTCCGGGAACCGGACGGATCTTCGGGATGACTTCATATATGACGATTCCTCTCTGGATCTTGAGAAAGTAATATCTGCCGGTAAGATTACCGGGCTCAAAGGCGGATACCCGGAAAGCGGCACTGAAAGTCCGTTGTCTTCAGGCGCTGGTCAGATTATTAACATCCCGCTATTCTGTGGAAGTTTCTGGTGGGGCTTCATGTCTATTGAGATGAGCCGGAAAGCCGGTTCATGCTCTGAGATTGAGAATGAGGCCCTGATGACGGCTGCAAGCATCATCGGCTCTGCGTTAAACCAGAAGAGAATGAAGGACGCCCTTGTAAAGAGGGAAGAGGAGTACCGGAGTCTCTATAAGATGATGAGGCTTATGTGCGACAATGTTCCTGATGCTATCTGGGTTAAGGGAAAGGATCAAAGATACGATTTCGTCAACAGGACATTTGCTGAACAGATCCTGAATGCAGATGATACGGATGAGCCGGTTGGAAAGAATATAGAATATTTTTCCGAAAGAGAACGCTCCGGCCGGCCTGATGATCCGTTCTGGTTTACTGTCGATATAGATGAGAGGGATGTGGATTCGCAGGTACTAACAACCGGTCTGCCCGTCAATATTGAATCAGGGTTCTATATCAGGGGTAAAAAGAAGTACCTGGATGTTTACAGGGCCCCGTTCTACGATGATGAGGGAAACCTTATCGGGATTGTCGGCTGTGCAAGGGACGAGACCAAAAGAAAAGACATCGAAGACAATCTCAGAGAGCTGAACGAACGTTTCAAGACCTTCATGAATGCACTTCCCGGACATGCGTTCATAAAATCTTCAGACGGATTCATCAGGTATGTAAACTCCAACAAGTCTCTCAATGATGATATCTATACAGAGGACTGGCTGGGCAAAAAAGAGGCTGATATCTTCAGGAATATGGATCCGAAAGTTATCGCCGAATCTGATCTGAAGGCTCTTAATGAAGGTTTTCAGAACCGGATAGACAAAGTAAGTCTCGCAGACGGCCGGGAGCGCATCTACAATGTCCTGAAATTCCCTGTAGAGTCTGAAGATGAAGGGAGGTCAATAGGCGGAATCGTCCTTGACATCACCGACAGGGTCCGAGCTGAAGAATCGCTGAGGAGGAGCGAGGAGCTTTCAGCACTTCTCGTAAACCAGATGCCTGTAATTGTCTGGACAACCGATGAGGACCTGAAGATAAGTTATGCTGTTGGAGATCCCCTGAAGGATATTGGCTTTACACCTGAGAGTATCAGGGGATTTGATATCAGGAATATGATAAAAGAGATCTCAGATAGCATACGGATATCCCCTGAAAATGCCGTAATTTACTATTCGAGTGCTCTTGAAGGCCATTCATTTGATCTTGAATGCAGCTACCATGGCAGGGATTTATACATTTATGTCCAGCCCTTCAGGGATAAGGAGGGAAGGATTACCGGGACTGCCGGACTGGCCTATGATATCTCAGATAAAAAAGTGGCCGAAAAAACCCTCATGGAAAGCGAAGAGAGATACAGGCAGCTTGTTGAGAATATAAAGGTCAAGATCCTCATTGCCCAGGACGGAAGAATTGTCTATGCAAACCAGTGTCTCTTTGATTTCCTTGGTATTGCACCGGGAGATCTGGAAGGCAGCAGTTTTGACATGTTTATATGCCCAAATCACCTTGGAAAAGTCTCTGATTATCACAAAAGGAGACTTTCCGGGGAGCAGGGTCTCCCTATGAATTATAAGATTGAGTGTTTTTCCCAGGACGGGGAACAGAGAGTTCATGATCTGACAACCACTCTAATTAAATGGGGAGGAAGGCCTGCAACCCTCAATTTCCTTATCGATATCGAGGATGAGACCCGTGCAAAAGAGGAGCTGGAAAGATCCCTTCATGAAAAGACCCTGCTCCTTGAGGAGGTTCACCATCGTGTAAAGAACAATCTTGCCCTCATTAACTCTCTTCTGATGATGCAGATCAGGAATATGGATCATAAAGAGGTAAGAGAGGGCCTGCTGATGGCGAGGTCGAGAATTTTTTCAATTGCAGCTGTACATGAAGGTCTTTACAGGTCGGATTCGATATCCAGCATTTCGGCAAAGGAGAATTTTAAAAAGATCGGGGCTGAAATTCTTGGTAATTACGATCCTGATCAGAGGCTTTGTCTTGAGATTGAAGGGGATGATGTTGAACTGGACCTTAACCTTGCAACTCCGATCAGTCTTGTTATCAATGAACTGTTGATCAATGCCATAAAATATGCATATCCTGAAGGAAAGGACGGTATAATAACGATCAGTCTTACCAGGAGGGAGAACTGTCTTGAAATACGGGTCAAAGACATGGGTACAGGTATTCCCGGGGATTTCTGTCTGGATCAGGCACGTACTCTCGGATTAAGCCTTGTAAGGAATATCGTGACCTCCCAGCTTGAGGGGAGGGTCTCGCTTGGGCGTGGAAAAGGGACTGAATGGATAATAAAAGTCCCCCTTGAATTCTGACTGCTCTGTTACACAGGCAGGCCGGGAATTTATCATTGACGCCGTAAATGTTCATTGATCTGTTTAATTCAGGGCGTTACGAACCAACTGGAAAACTATAAATGGATCTTAATTTGTAACTGAGTATCGTGGACTTTGGTATATTTCTGTGGAAAAGGCAACTGTTCGGGCTTTCACTGATTGTTCTCGTTACATTTTTTTTATCTGAGATAGTCATTTTTCTTCTCTCAAAAGAGCCGTTTGTTGTTGTATCGCAGATTCTTTTTATAATAATAGTCCTGGTAGCCCTGATTTATCCTGAAAGAAGTACAATAATAAATAGTTTTATAGGGATGGGGTTTCTTGTCTTTTATGCCCTTTTAACCTCTCCTGAATTTTCCGGACTTGTCCCCGCAATGATCCAGTTCTATGTATTCATTAGTATCAGTATCTTTCTCTCGGCCATTATCAGTGATATCCGCTATAATGAAAAGAAGTATTACAGCCTTCTCGAGAATACGACAAGGGGGATATGCATATACGACTTTGAAAAAGGTGCAGTCGTCGAAAAAAGTCCTTCTTTTAAATATGACCCGGATCTTCTACTTGATAATACCAGGGACACAATCCAGCAAATTTTCGAAAGCGATCCCGGAGGTGTGGATAACACAGCTGGATTTGAGCTTGAATATGAATCTCCTGATGGGGAAAAGAATGAACTTTTAATTCTGGCTGAAAGGCTCTTTGGAAAATATATCATGCTGATTGTAACAGATATTACCAGACGCAAGATGGCTGAAGAGAACAGCCAGATTGTCAGCGCCCTGAGCCATGCCCTTTTGAGAGGTTCAAATATCGAAGCCTCATCGTCATTCACATCATATGCTGCGATTAATATTTCAGATACTTCAGGAGTCGGAATATACCTTATGGATGACAAAAAAAAGGGATTTCAACTGTTTTCCTCACGTAACCTTCCAAAAAAATATGAAGACGACTTTTCTCTTATAGATCAGAGCTGCAGAATGGGGCAGATAATCGCAGAGGGAGAGACTGAAGAGACCGTTACCGGAGAAATTGGCGTTTTTTTTGACGATGATGTAGAATCTCACCTTGAAAGGAGTGTTCTCGTTGTTCCGGTTTACCTCACAAACAAACCTGTCGGGTGTATATTTGCGGTTTCTGAAAAAGGAAAGAAATTTTCAGAGTCTTCAAAGAATTCGTTTGAGTCCATTGCACACATCTTCGGCAGTGCTCTAAAGAGGATACGTGCAGAGAACGAGATCCTGAGCATCAAAACGAACCTTGAGTCCCTCTTTGAATCTCTTGATGATTTCATTTTCGTATCTGATATGGAAGGAAAAATTCTCCATACCAACTCCATTGTATCCAGAAAACTCGGATATACCCCCCGGGAGCTGGAAATGATGAATATTTCAGGGATCCACGGGCACCAGAGTTATGATTCTTTCAGTAATGAGATTGAAGGTCTCATTTCGGGCAGGAAGGATTCATTGTCTTTTGATCTTGTTAAGTCCGGCGGGGACCTGATCCCTGTGGAAATGAAGGCTGTAATGGGCAAATGGAAAGAATCAGAGGCTGTTTTTGTAATTGATCGCGATGTTACAGTCAGGAAGAAACACGAAGATGAGATTAGATCAAGGGATGCCATTCTTGATGCAGTCAGTATTATTGCCGAGAATTTCCTCCGGGCTGATAAATGGGAGGATAACATTTATGAGAGCCTTGAGAGACTTGGGAAAGCCTCAGGTGTGGCTTCAGTATCCCTTTTTGAAACAAAAAGAGTACTTGAAGGCTCTTTCACTCCTGATAAAATATATAAATGGGTAAACGAGAAATACAGGTTCATTCCTGAAATGGAATCATTCTCAAAGCTCAGCCTTTTTGATGAGTGGCCTGGGAAAAGCCATTACTCACGGGAAGGAGAGAATATCATATTTATGGATCTCCTCTCCCTTTCAGAAGATGACCGCCGGATTTTTGAAAGACTGAAAATTGAGACCATTCTTGCCGTTCCCCTTGTGGTTGACGGCTCTTTCCGGGGCTTTATGTGCCTTGTCGAGGGCAGGAAGAGAATATGGTCGGCAACTGAGACGGAGGCGATAATGATCGCAGGCGACATTATATCATCTGCAATAAAAAGAACCGAGACCGATGAGATATTCAGAAATCCAATTGAGAGATCCCTTGTAGGTGTTTTTCTGATCCAGGATCATATTCTAAGTTATGTCAACCCGAAATTTGCCGAGATGATAGGGTACAGCCGTGAGGAGCTTATCGGAAAGGTAAACATCATTGATCTTGTACATCCGGATTTCAGGCATATGATCTATGATGAAACAAAAAGAATAGAATCATTATTTGTTGATAAAATTGATGAAAAACTTCCTGATTTCCATTTTGAGGTTATAGGGGTTAGAAAGGATGGAAGCCTAATTGATGTCGAAGTTTACGGTAGTTATATGTTCCACAGGGGGGGTCTTTCATTTATCGGTATGGCAGTTGATATAACCTCAAGGAAAGAGGCCGAGAGAAAGCTATACGAGAGCACTGAAAGGCTTGATCTTGCACTGAAAAGTACAAAACTGGGTATTTTCGACTGGAATATAAGGGACGACAAACTCTCCTACAACGATGCCCTGTTCACCATGCTGGGTTATACTCCTGAGGATTACGAAGAGGGCCGGATGTCCTTTGGCCACATTCTTCATCCGGATGACCGGGAAGAGAAGGAAAGGAGGCTTAATGATCATCTTGATGGTAGGACGCCCGGTTACGAGGCCGAGTACCGCATGAAGGCCAAAAGCGGGGAGTGGCGCTGGATATCTGTTAAGGGAGAGGTTGTCGAGCGTGACTCTTCGGGAAAGGCGGTCAGGATAACAGGTACCCACCTTGATATTACAGAAAGGAAGAATTCGGATGAGAAGATCAGGCATTTAAACAAGGTCTTAAAAGCGGTCAGGAATGTCAATGAGCTGATTGTAAGGGAGACTGATATTGAAAAGCTGATAAAAGGGGCTTCAGAGATGCTGGTCGAGACCAGGGGCTATCTTGATGCATGGGTAATCCTGACAGACAGTTACGGCTCATACCTGGATTCTTCCGGTTCGGGAGACAGGGAGGATATCGGGGAGATTATCCGCAATACCAAATCCGGAAATCCCCCCCAGGTTCTTATCAACGCCCTGCGAACAAGTGAGATAATCTCACTTTCTGAACTGAATGGTCCTGAGATTTCAGGTGATGCCAGAGAGATTAAGGGAGAGCTTTTATGCCGGCGTCTTCAATACGGCGATGACATCTTCGGCGTCATCATCATCTCGATACCTGTTGGCCTTTCTGATGACAAAGATGAACTGGCCCTCTTTAATGAGCTTGCAAGCGATATCTCATTTGCAATTCACGATATAATACTCCAGAAAGAAAGAAAAAACTATGAGGAGGAGATCCTGAAGTCCCTGGAGGAGAAGACAGTTCTTCTGCAGGAGGTCCACCACAGGGTAAAGAACAATCTGCAGATAATATCAGGCCTGATTAAGATGCAGTCAAGATCCATCGCGGACGTTTCTGCCAGGGATTCACTTTTGAGGTGTGAAAACCGGATTATGGCACTTGCAATGGTTCACGAAGCTCTTTACAGGTCGGACAACCTTTCGGAGATAAGTGCAGGGGAGCATTTCATCAATCTTGCACAGATCCTTGTTGACTCTCTTGCATTTTCGGAATTCAAGGATATCAGCCTCAAAACAGATGTGAAACGCGTTAATCTGCCGATAAATGTGGCAATCCCCTGCAGTCTAATTATCAATGAGGTTATATCGAATTCAATTAAATATGCATTTGCAGGGAGGGATTCCGGCGAATTGTCACTTATATTCCGCATTGAAGGGGATCATTATCGTCTTGAGATCTCTGATGACGGAGTAGGAGTGCCTGAAGACTTTGATCTTGAGAAATCGAAGTCTCTTGGTATGAGGCTGATTCGAAGGCTGGCGCTGGAACAGCTCAGGGGAACTATCGAAATCAGAACCGGAGAAGGGACAAGTTTTATATTTATGTTCCCCATACATCCGGATTAAGAGGAGATTGTCATGGATAAAATAAGAATTCTGATTGTTGAGGATGAGGTCATCGTGGCGATGACTATTGAGGACTCTCTTGTGAATATGGGGTATGAAGTTGTCGGGACCGTTGACAACGGCTACTCTGCAATAGAGCTTGCCGAGAAGGAAAACCCTGATATAATACTGATGGATATCAGGCTGAACGGAGATATTGATGGTATAGAGACTGTTGAAAGGATAAATGAGAAGATGGATATACCTGTTATCTTTCTCACTGCACATTCGGATGAGGAGACACTTTCAAGGGTACTTAAGACGAAACCATACAGTTTCCTGATAAAGCCTTTCAGGGAAAAGGAGCTCTATGCCAATATTGAGACTGCCATAATCCGACAGAAAATTATGAAGAATGCCAGGGAATCCGATTAAAATTCGATTTTCCGGCTATACTCCAGGGATGTATGATATATGAGAGACCCCGGAAATGATTCATCAGATTTATTAAGATTCTGTATAATAAGGTAACATAAGGAGCGATTTTGAAATGAGCGGGAAGAAGATACTTGTTGTTGAGGATGAGGTCATGGTTGCCATGACACTTGAGGATACTCTTGAGGCTCTCGGTTATGAGGTTGTGGGAACTGCGGATAACGGGGGTGATGCAGTCAGGCTGGCCATCGAGAAAGAGCCGGATCTTATACTGATGGATATTCGGATAAGGGGAGATATCGACGGAATCGAGGCGGCAGAGAGGATAGCCGAAACCCTGGACATACCCGTTGTTTTCCTTACCGCACATTCTGATGAACAGACCCTGATGAGGGCTCTCAAAACCCAGCCATACGGGTTTTTAATAAAACCGTTCAGGGAAAGGGAGCTTTACTCCAATATTGAGATGGCAATTCACAAACATCGTGTTCTTAAGAAGAGGTCACAGACTGAAGAAACGGCGCCCAGGCATGTCGAAGCCCCGCCGTTCTCCCCTCCTCCGGTAAGATCCGCTGCTACTGCAACAGACAGCAACGCCCTGAAGGGCCTTGTATTTGAATCCCTTACAAATCCGGTCTTTGTCATGAACAGAGACCTGAAGATCGTTCTTTACAACAAT
This sequence comes from Methanomicrobiaceae archaeon, assembly GCA_016928355.1. Classification (GTDB taxonomy): domain Archaea; phylum Halobacteriota; class Methanomicrobia; order Methanomicrobiales; family Methanomicrobiaceae; genus Methanolacinia. The sequence goes on along the minus strand of JAFGKW010000045.1, from coordinate 54,304 downwards.
AAATTTACAGAATTGTGCAGTTTTCTCAATATACCCGAGTCAATCTTCAGGGCATCTGCTGAAAAGGCCGGAATATTCCCTCTTTTGGGGGCATCCAATGACTATAGGGGAGTTTTTATCGACGGCAGGGTCAGCACCACCTATCATAATGTAATGAGCGGAGATGCAGAGCACAGCCTTAAAATTACGAAAATTCCGCTTAAGGGAAGTTCGGGTATCATGAATGTTATGGCAGTAATCGAAGATGTCACATATGAAAAGATGCTGAGGGAGTCGGGCGATCTTTACCATGAAACCGCAGAGAGCGTTATCAAATTATCAAATGAACTGAAAAATGCCCTTAAGGGTCATGATGATCCGGTTCTCAGCGAGATTGCCGATACATCTGATGAGATGGTGCTGAGGTTTGCCCGCATGGACGAGGAATGGCTGCGTATAAGGGCTGCCGGACATGAAATAAAGGATATATGGGAGAGTTAATCAGATTCCGTCTCTTAAAACCGGGCATGTCATGCAATGTGTGCCTCCTCTTCCCCTGCTCAGCTCAAAACCCTCAATCCCGATAACGTCAATTCCCTCTTTTTCCATATTTCTGTTTGTATATGTGTTCCTCATGTAGGCCACAACCACTCCTGGTCTTATCGCAAGAACATTGTTTCCGTCGTCCCACTGCTCCCTCTCGGCCTCATAGCGATCGCCTCCTGTCGGAATGATGTTGAGCCTGTCGATATCAAGGGCATCTTCTACTGCAGGCACAAGGCCCTTCTCCTTCTGGACTGAAAACATGCTGTCATCCTCTCCGGGGGTAATCGAACAGACATCTGTTTTTTCGAGAATATCCGGGTATATTGTAGCTGAGTCATTGCTTAATAATGTAAATATGGTATCAAGATGCATGTGAGCCCGGTCCCTGTTCATCCTGCAGACGATTATCCTTTCTGCGGCCTGTTTTTCAAACAGTGCTGCTGCCAGGTTCTCAATCATTCCTGCTGTTGTCCTTTCGCTGAGGCCTGCAAGAACAGTTTTTCTCCCCGGAACCAGAATATCTCCGCCTTCCATCGATGCTTCCGGAAAACCGGGCGGCGGTACGCCTGCAAAGTCGCCTCCGGCGGGGTGCCAGCAGTCGAATTCAGAGTCCGTGAAGAGTGGATGATACCTGTATATAGCAGAGATATTCAGTAATTCTCTGCGCCTGACATTCCAGAACATAGGGTTGAGTGAAACGCCGCAATAGATCCAGCTTGAAGGATCCCTGGTGTAGATGCTGTTTGGCAGTGGAGGTATAATGAACGAGTCCGGTCGTGCAGCTGCAGCAAGAAGCGATCTGCTCTTTAATTCACTCATGCCGGGGATCACGATCTCATCAACTAAAAGCCCCCCGGAGAGATATCCAGCAAGGATCTCAGCCTCCTCATCCCAAAGTGCATCTTTCAGCCTTCCGGATATGGAGATTCCCGGGGAGTCTCCGGGGAATAAGCTGTCAAGGATGTAATCTCTCGCTTCGCCTGATGTGAGTGTCTCTTCGAGAAGCCTGTTGAGGCGGAGAACTTCAACACCGTTCTCTTCGAGCACTCTTATGAACGCATCGTGCTCTTCTATCGCCCTGTCCACCCATAGAACGTCATCGAAGAGGAAATTGTCATGGTTTGCAGGTGTAAGCCTGCGCAATGCCATATCCGGCCTGTGCACAATCACCTTTCTAAGCATTCCGGTCTCCGAGAATACGCCTGTTTTCATCTTTCATCCCTCCCTGCGGACGATCGTCCCTGCCTTTCCGGCTGCAATATCATTTATCTCTTCGAGTGATCCTATTGCAGCTGTCTTTCCCGTCGATTCTACAAACCTGCATGCGGCCTCAACCTTCGGCCCCATTGAACCGGGAGGAAACCTGTGTTCTCTCAGGAATTCCGGGGTGGTCTCCCTGATGAGTTCTTCATTGCTTTCTCTCCAATTGAGATAAACTCCTTTCACATCGGTCGCCATGATGAAGAAGTCTGCAGAGAGATCTGCTGCGAGCAGTCCGCTTGCAAGGTCCTTGTCGATTACCGCCTCAATCCCTGAATATCTGCCTTCCCCTGAGGCTGCGACAGGTATCCCGCCTCCTCCTGTGCAGATGACGATCGCACCTTTCTCTATGAGCCATCTGAGCGGCTTTATTTCGAATATACGGACCGGTTCGGGTGAAGGGACAACACGCCGCCAGGCATCACCGTCCTGCCTGAAGGACCAGCCTCTTTTTTGAGCCGTTTTATCCGCCTGTTTCTTTGTATATACCGGGCCGACATACTTCTCAGGGTTCTTAAACGCCGGGTCAGAGGCATCAACTTCCACCATCGTGAGTATTGTCGCCACAGGGATCTCTGGTGGTAGGAGGTTTCTTAACTCCTGCTCGATCATGTAACCGATCATGCCTTCGGTCTCTGCACCAAGGATGTCAAGAGGGTAGGGCTCGCTGCCGGTGCAGGATGCCGCCTGGAGTGCAAGGAGGCCGACCTGGGGTCCGTTTCCATGGGAGAGTACTAGTTCGTATCCTTCTGCAAGCGGGGCAAGCGCCACTGCGGCCTTTCTTATATTCTCCCTCTGGACTCCGGCATCCAGTGGTTCTCCTCTCTTTAAGAGTGCATTTCCACCGAGTGCTGCGACGATTCTCATCCTATTCTTCCCAAAGCGTGGCGACCATTATCGCCTTTATCGTGTGCATCCTGTTCTCTGCCTGGTCGAAGACGACCGAATGCCGCGATTCGAAGACCTCATCCGTAACCTCGAGGCTCTCCAGCCCGAACTTTTCGTATATCTTCTCGCCGAGTTCGGTCTCCCTGTTGTGAAACGATGGCAGGCAGTGCATGAATTTTATCTCCGGGTTCCCTGAAATCTCAAGGAGCTCCATATCTGCCCTGTATGGCAGGAGAAGGTCGATCCTATCCTGCCACTTCTCCCACGGCTCTCCCATCGAGACCCAGACATCGGTGTATATGAAGTCCACATCCTCTACGGATTCTTTCTTATCCTGTGTGAGAAGGAGTTTAGACCCGGTTTTTTCAGATATCCTCCGGCATGTTGCCGTAAGTTCCTCATCGGGCATCAGGCTCTCCGGTCCGCAGATGCGGACATCCATGCCTAAGATCGCCCCGCCGGTCATCAGTGAATGTGCGACATTGTTCCTGCAGTCGCCGATGAAGCAGAACGATATATCCTCCGGACTCTTTCCCGAAAGTTCGATCATTGTCATCACATCCGCGAGCACCTGGGTCGGGTGGAACTCGTCTGTCAGGCCGTTGTACACCGGAACGCCCGAGTATTTTGCGAGTGTCTCGACGTTCTCCTGTGAGAACCCGCGGTACTCTATCGCGTCGTAGAGTCTCCCGAGCACCCTGCCGGTGTCTTTTATCGATTCCTTGTATCCTATCTGCGAGCCGTCCGGCCCGAGGTAGGTGACCCCGGCGCCCTGTTCTCTGGCTGCAACCTCGAATGAGCACCTCGTCCTTGTAGACGCCTTCTCAAATATTAGTGCGATCTGCTTACCTTTCAGGTGTTTTGTCTCGTTTCCGTCTGCTCTCGCCGCTTTAAGTTTGATTGCGAGATCTATGAGCACCATGATCTCATCGCCGGAGAAGTCAAGCAGTTTTGTAAAACTCCTGTGACGGACTATTCCTATAAGTCTGTTTTTTTTGGTCATTCCGATCACCCCCCGGGGCGTAAAAAAGAAGCGTCCCGCCGGGATTAATAATAGCAAAAAGTCTCTTCGTCAATATTTAGGGTTTCCGGTGTGCCGCAGGTTATTAATCCGTGGAGGTTCATCTTTCTTTTACGGAGTCTGATTTTATGGTGAACAACAGCCGTGATGAGCTTAAGGGAAAAGTTATGGTTCTTGGGGATCTTGTGGAATACCAGATTGGAACGGTTGCGAGCCGGATGGTTATAAGCAACAGTGCGGGGAGCGTTACGGTTTTCTCTTTCGATGACGGCGAGGAGATATCGGAGCACACCGCACCCTTCGATGCTATGGTGACGATCCTTGAGGGTGAATGCTCCGTCCGCCTGTCGGGAGAGACTTATCCGATGAAGGCCGGCGATACGATAATCTTTCCTGCAAACGAGCCCCATGCCGTATCGGCCGTGACAAGGTTTAAGATGATGCTTGTTATGATCAGGGGCTGAGGCATCAAAACAGATATTGCGAAACCGGTCCAATATCTGTGAATGGCACAGAAAGTAAAGGCCTCGCATATACTTGTAAAAACAGAGAAGGAAGCAAAGGAGATCCTTGAAAAGATAAACTCCGGCGGGAACTTCGAGGATCTCGCAAAGAAGCATTCCACATGCCCCTCGGGAAAGAAAGGCGGCGATCTCGGCTGGTTCGGCAAGGGAATGATGGTTAAGGAGTTCGAGGACGCCTCATTTAAGGCAAAGGACGGCGACGTCGTCGGGCCGGTTAAGACGCAGTTCGGGTACCACATCATCAAAGTTACAGGGACGAAATAAATCTTTTTAAGGCGAGTATGGCTAAGACCATTGCAAAACCCTTCCTGAAATGGGCCGGGGGAAAGACCCAGCTTCTTGAAGAACTCACAAACCGGCTGCCCGTGGATATTGGAAACGGCGGGATAACATCTTTCATCGAGCCCTTCATCGGTGGCGGGGCGGTATTCTTTCATTTAAACAGTCTTCATTCCTTCAGGGAATGCCATATCTTCGACAGCAACCCTGAACTTGTCCTGGCCTACACTGTTTTAAGGGACGATCCGGAGGACCTCATCGACTGCCTTGCATCGATGGCCGGCGAGTATCTTTCGCTGGATGAGTCCGGCCGGAGCGATTATTATTATGATATCCGCGACCGGTTCAACAAAGGCAGAGAGGCGATCAGCTTCTGGAGATACTCGAAGGAATGGATTCCGAGGGCGGCAGAGCTGATATTCATGAACAGAACCTGCTACAACGGCCTCTTCCGGGTGAACTCGAAGGGCGGGTTCAATGTCCCGTTCGGGCGGTATAAGAACCCGAAGATCCTGAATTCCGACCTTTTAAGAACTGACTCCGGGGTTCTTTCGAATACGAAGATCCACCCGGGGGATTTTGCCGATTCCCTCCGGTATGTAAGGGAGGATTCGTTTGTCTACTTCGATCCTCCCTACCGGCCACTGAACTCTACATCTTCTTTTACATCCTACTCAAGCGGGGGTTTCGACGACGAAAGCCAGAGGAGGCTTGCGGACTTCTTCAAAAAATGCGATAAAAAGGGTGCAAAGATCATGCTCTCCAACTCCGACCCGAAGAACGTCGATCCGGAGGATGATTTCTTCGACGATCTTTATGGCGATTTTCGGATCGAGAGGGTCCCTGCAAAGCGGATGATAAATTCGGATGCAGGGAAGAGGGGAGAGGTGAGTGAGATTCTGGTTATGAATTTTTGACCTCTGTAGAAATCTTTCATTAAAGATGTTTTGCTAAAATCCTGATATGGTCATCGGGTGATTATACCTCTTTTTTTTGACAGGGGTGCACCCCGAAAACCTTTAATTTGAGCTTATTTCTGCGTTTTACACAGGGTTTTGGGGGCCGGATATAAATAACGGGAATAAGTAGGTTTTATAGCGATTAGGGCCCGGATCGCACCGATATGGTGGCACGTTATAGCCCTCTTTTTTTCAGACGATGTTTATATCGTGAAGGGTGGAGATCATGGAATACAGGGCTTCTGTGAAGATGTGAATACCGGCGTTTTATGCCGCTTTAACGCCCTATTTAGTCTTTACTGTATAATTCCATAATACCAGAAAACAATATATCTCCTGAAGAAATCCTCTCTGGAATATTTTTTTGCAACATGTTTCATTATCAAAAAATGTAAGCTCTGATTCTTAAAACCCGGTTTTGGGGATGTCTGTTCAAAGGATTTCTACAAGGCCTGATTTTTAAGTTTTTAGCCTATTACGGTTTTATTTGCTTTAACGAAAAGATTCGGGGGCATCTCATAATCGAGTTCCCAGATAATACTCATTGGCCGGCTTCCTTTATGTGAGATATATCGTGCTGTTCCAAGGAAGGTGTAGGGTTGAGCGTTATTGTCGACTTTCCTGAATTCACGGACGAAGAATAGTATCTTACTACCATTCTTATCGTGATTGATGTATCTTAATCCAGTTGGTGATGTTTCAGATGTGGTGCTCTGAGATTGCCAATGGAATATTTTTTCAGATATTGCATAATCCATATACATTGTGGTTGGAGAATAGAGCTCCTCTGTCTTGTTCAATGTAATTAGGAATATATCGACCTGTTTATCTTCGAGGAATAGGACTCCTTCACGACTTCCTTTAGAGGGTTTTTCTGTCATTGTGTAATGTCCAATTCCAGCAAATAATTGATCGCGAGTATAAGAACAATGCAATTCAATTGGCGATTCAAAACCAAGATCAATGGATTCTGGTATAAATTCAATATTGTCAAAGTTGTAGTCTAAAAGATCATAGATCTCTTCTTTAATTATTTCACTTTCAAATATTTCTGAGAATATCTCTTTCAAATCTCTATTTAATTGAGTAATAGGATCTTCAGTTAAAGAATAGTAAAACATTGAGATAATATTCTTTTCAGATTCAGAGAGGGTCTCAAGTGAATATTTTTCAGGCTTATCTAAGAATGATTTAATGAATCTGATGAATTTTGGTGAATCTATTGTACTAAGTCTGATACCTGATTTGCTTGTGAATATAGAATTATTGTCCTTGTTATCTGGAAATATTCCTGCTTCACAACATAATCCATAGAAAGTATTCTTGCGATATATGTCAATTGGTTTGAGGGAATAATAGTTTAAAAAGGCCTTAAAAGATAACTTTTCTCCAGTTTTTTCTTCAAATGTTTTTATATTTTCAATCAATGTTCTTCTTGTTGTTATATTGGCTTTGATGTTTTCAAGAACTCTTTCTTGTGCCACTTTTTCAAGATGTATATGGCAACCTTTTGGAAGGGAATACGAGTTTTCTTCAATTTGGGTTATTAGAGATCTCTTATTTTCTGAGAGTAATGAATTAAGGTATTTTCCAAATTGATAATTTGTATTATGTCGTCCAACAAAATCAAGAACTGTTAAGCATTCCTTGCCGTCTGCAAGTCTTAGACCTCTTCCTAATTGTTGAATAAAAATTGTTAGACTCTCAGTCGGTCGGAGGAATAGGATAGTGTTAATCTCCGGAATGTCAACTCCTTCGTTGTAAAGATCGATAACAAAGATGAAATTGTATTTTTTGTTAACTAAGTCTTTTTGAATAGAATATCTTTCACTACGAGGACTATTAGCATATAAGAATGTGGATGGAATCCCTGCATCATTAAATGACTCAGCCATAAATTTTGCATGCTCTATCGACACACAAAACCCAAGTCCAATTATCTCTCCAATATCTGTTGAATATCTCTTCAATGCCTGAATGATATTCTCAACCCTCTCTTTATTTCCGGTATATAGTTCACTTAATTGGGTGGGATCATATCTTCCTCGAGTCCATTCAACTGAATCTAAGTTTACAATGTCAGTAACTCCAAAATAATGGAAAGGAGAGAGTAATTTTCGATTTATTGCTTCAGGCAACCTAATCTCTGCGGTGATTTTATTGTTAAAATATTTTAAAATGTCGAGGTTATCCATCCTCTCCGGAGTTGCTGTAAGTCCGATGAGAATTTGTGGTTCGTAATATGATAGAAGATCTTGATATGATGGGGCTGCGGCATGATGGAATTCATCAACAATAATCATATCATATGTATCTTTTTCAGTGATCTCTGTCAATTTTTTACTATTAAAACTCTGTATTGATGTGAAAAGATGATTGATTTGAGAAGGCTCATTCCCACCAACTAAAAGATCTCCAAAATTTGGGTCTTTCAATATTCCTCTAAATGTTTGAATACTTTGGTTTAGTATCTCTTCACGATGGGCGACGAATAAAAGATTGGGATATCCTTTAGAGTTTAACACGATTGATTTGTAATCAAATGCAGATATGACAGTTTTACCCGTCCCTGTCGCCGCCACAATGAGATTTTTATAATTTTCGTGTAGTTCTCTTTCTGCTTTTAATTTATCGAGGATCTCTTCTTGATAGTGAAATGGCTTAATATTGAATATAGGAATTATTTCATTCTCTTTTTTCCTCTCTTTTGAAAGGGCGATGCGAAGTTTTTCATTACTCTCTTCATGATATTCAATGAATTCAGAGTCATTCCAATATGTATCAAATGTCGCATCGATTTTCTTTAAAATATCTCTTGAATCCTGTTCGGTTACTTTTAGGTTCCATTCAAGTCCACTTGTAACAGCAGGGTTTGAAAGATTTGATGAACCGATATATGCCGTTGAAAATCCATTATTTCTGTGAAATATGTAAGATTTGGCATGTAGTCGAGTTCGTTCTGTATCATAAGAAATTTTAATTGTTGTATTTGGGAGTTTAGAGAGGGATTCAATTGCTTTGATGTCCGTTGCACCTGTATATGAAGTCGTAATTATTCGTAATCGCCCTTTTTTGACAAATTCTTCTAAGTCTTCTAAAATTAAACGAATCCCACTCCATTTAATGAAAGAAATGAGAAGATCAACTCTATCTGAACTTTTAATCTCTTTTTTAATCTCATGGATCAATCCCGGTTCAAATGGTGAACCTGTAAATAGACTACTATGAGCAATTGATGTTTCTGGACGTGAAATAGTTTCCTTTTTTAGCAATCCTGATTTTTCTCTTTCAAGAATTGCGAGTAATAATTCCGCGTCTTTAGTAATTTTGCATTGATTAATGAGATCATCATCTATGTCGGAGGCGATTTGAGATATTATATTGTTACAGATTTCAATTTGTTTCTCTAATGGGATCTTTTTATCTTCGGCATTCCTGAGAGTATTTTCAAACAATTTATACAGATATCGAGAGAGGACCGCTTGAGGGTCATAATTTGAAATTTTTTCCTTGTATGAAGTTAGGTTTGGTTCTGCTGATGAGAGTTTTAATTGTAGATATTCATTTATCAATTGTTCATAAATGCCGGGGATAAGGTCCATTAATCACTATTTTGGTGGAATAATACATGAATTTGATGTATGAATATTAAAATAATCAAAAAAAACCCCAGAAAGAAAATTCAAACTCCTGAGGCGCAAACACCATCACCTTCCCGGGTTATAACAACCCGAAAAAATCTTCTTTAGAGATATCGCAATCCCGGATAATCTTTAACAGCAGACCTTTTGAGATCTCTTCGCCTTTATGAAACGGGACAATCGTGGTCCTTCCGTCAGGATGGCGGTAAAAGATATGGCTTCCCTTTTGCCGTACCTGAATAAATCCCAGTTTTTCTATGGCTTTGCAGACTTTTTCAGGCGGCTGTGGTGTGATGTGGCTCATCTGTAGCTTTAAACATTTATTTCTATCAGCTGAAGACCAACAAATTCCATTTTTGGAAGTTCTCCACATTCTCCGGTATAGAGTTCAGCCGCCTCCCTGATCCTCTCCATCAGGGTAGGGATGTCTTTTGCCTGTGTATGGCATCCCGGAAGTTCGGGAATCTCTGCGATATATATCCCGTCTTCGTCTCTTTCTATGACCACGTTGAATTTCATTCCTGATTTTAATATGGTGCTGAATCAGATAAATTGTTGCATAGGCTTACATATTCATAAATTTCGTCAACCGCCCCTGACAAATCCCCGTCGTCCCCGAAATTCGTCAACAAAGCCTGACAAAAAAGCGGATTTATCTATCATGAAGATCTATTACCTGTTGTGAAGACGCTGAAGAGCGAACGGGCCGGGAGGCTTGTTCTCCAGAAACAGGGGTACCTGGCATTCGTTCCCAACCCCCTGCCTCCTGCCGGCCTGGAACTGGATGAAAACCTGCAGGTCCTGCTGTCAAAGGCCGACGGGGCCCTGGCACGGCTCGACGGGGTGACGTACGTCCTTCCGAATCCCGACCTCTTCGTCGCGATGTATATCAAGAAGGAGGCGCTTTTAAGCTCCCAGATCGAGGGTACCCAGGCATCGCTCCAGGGCGTCCTCGAGTTCGAGGCGAAGATAGAGCCCAGAGACGACATCAACGAGGTCGCCGAGGTAATGAACTATATCAAAGCGATGCATCACGGTATCGAAAAACTCGGTTTTGCAGATTTTTCACTCGAATTACTGAATGAAATTCACAAATTCCTCATAAAGGGAGGCCGGGGAACGCACATGCACCCCGGCAGGATCAGGGACGTCCAGAACTGGATCGGGGTGCAGGGCGGAACCATATTCGACGCGGTCTACGTCCCTCCGCCGCCGGATGAGGTAATGAGTCTGCTGGAAGACCTCCTAAGGTTCATCCTCGAAAAGGACAGGCTGCCCCCGCTGATAAAGATCGCATTAATCCACGCCCAGTTTGAATCCATACACCCGTACCTGGACGGAAACGGCAGAATGGGCCGTCTTCTCATAACATACTACCTCTACTGGAAGAATATCCTCTCAAAACCCCTGCTGTACCTGAGTGTCTACCTGAAAAAGAACCGCGACGAGTACTACCGGCTCTTAAATGAGGTGAGATTCAGCGGCGACTGGGAGTCATGGACAGAGTTCTTCCTAAGGGGAATCATCGAGGTCTCGGATAACTCGATCGAGACCGCAAAGGAGATAATCGGCCTGAAGAACACTCTCGTCTCAAGGCTTATCGAGAACAATATCGGCGGGGTTCATGCGGTAAAATTGATCGACACCCTCTTTGATTACCCGTTAATCACCGCAACGCAGGCCGCAGGCCTTCTCGGCACAAGCAGGCAGACAGCCAACCTCCTTGTGAACAGGTTTGAAGAGATCGGGATACTGGCAGAGATCACCGGAAAGAAGAGCCATAAAAAGTATATATTCGTTGATTATGTCGCTATTATCCAGAAAGGGACACAATTATAATCCAATTTTTAATCAGAACTTTGCGATATTTGTCAACTTTTCCTGACAAAAACCTCTTCATAATCTTATTCGTCAACAAAACCTGACAAAAGGTCTAAAATTAATTTTTTGTCAATATGTAGTGACAGAGCGGTCTTCAATATCGGCAATCAGGCATAAAAAAATTCACGGAAATACAGAATAGATCTCTTCCCTGCTTTTCACGCGGTAAAATATTATCCTGTTGTCTTCAGTCAATTCAAATCCTATCCTGTATCTCCCCTGTCGCATCCTGAAAAATCCGGGCATTCCTTTCATTCTGCTGATATCAAATTCTGAAAAAATATCTTTTGATTCAGGTATTTTATTGAAAACAAGATCTTCAATGCGTTTTTGGACAGGATTTTGAATTTTAAAGAGATCTTTCAGGAATGCCTTTTTATAGTAACATTCTGGCATTTCAGGCGGATTCCTTTAAGTCCCTGTAATATTTGAGAGCATCGGAGTGGTTCAGGGGCTCTTCTTCGTCAGCTTCTGTGATATATTTAGCAAGCCCGAAATCCTCCATGACCGATTCAATCTTTTCAAACGTTGATATATCGATTATTACGCTGACCGGCTTGTTGTCTTCGGACATTATATACTGGCGCTTTATTTCAATCATAATACCTGACCTCCTTTTATTCGTAATTTAATGAATTATTCCTGATTTTAATATGGTTCGTTATCAGATAAATTATTGCATAAGTTTACATATTCAGTAAAAGAATCAAAACCTAAAAACGCCGAGAGGGAGATTTGAACTCCCGAGGTGCGAACACCAGTAGCTTTCGAGGCTACCGCCTTCCCGGACTAGACTATCTCGGCAATTTAATTTGTGAAACAACTGCTTCCGGCACTTATTATGAAAATGGGACAATCATTTTCATTCAAAGTGTCTGCATTCCGCGTTTGCACAATGCTGAATCTATATATTTGACATTAAATGAAATAAGGATACCGCTGCATGACCTGAGGGGATTTTGGACAATGTTATATGAAAAACCGCATTATAGAATAATGATAATATGCCCCGGGAAAAGATGTTCGGACTTGAAAGGGAGGAACTCAGTCTGGTCGGTTCGTACTCGTCCTTCTTTGGCCTGCTCCTTATTGCAACAATCCTAAGTTACAGGTCGATCTATTACTTTGTCCTTGAAAATTTTATTATCCGGATTCCGCCTTACTATGACTACCTGGCGATTATAGCCTCGCTCACGATCTTTGGGTTGATATTCCTGATCATTCCCGCCGTTCCTATATCCTCAGACATCCTAGAAAACTTCCGGAAGAGAAATTTCCGGCTGATGCTCATGCTGACCTTTGTAGTGCTGATATATGTCATTGCCCTCCTCTTCCAGATGGTCCATGTGCATATCGATGTAACCGGGGAGTTAATCTCACTGGGGGGTGCCTGATGAAGTGCAAAGTCCGTATTAAAAGACAGTCGAAGGATCTCGAATACGAATTTACCGGAGGCGAAAAGCTCTCTGATATGCTGCTTTCAATAGGCTTGATCCCCGACACCGTCATCGTCTTCAAAGACGGCATCCCTGTCCCGGAGGACGAGTACATAACCGGAGATAAATACGTTATTGCCGAAACAGCCTCGAGAGGCTAAAAAAAGTTAGTTTAAGAGATCCAGCTGTTTACTGTATCGGAGTTTGCATCAATCCATGCGGCTGCTGCATCCTCTTCAGACTTCCCGCCTTCGATCTCAAGCATTACACTTGACATATCGTCAGCAGTCCATGCGAACTTCTCTAAAATCGCGTATACGCCCGGCTTATCTTCTGCAAGACCCTGGCGGGCAAGTGTTCCTATATATTCTTCACCACCATAGATGCCCTTCGGGTCCTCGAGGTACTTGAGGTCGTAGCGTGCAAACTTCCAGTGGGGTGTCCATCCTGTTACGACGATCCATTCCTCGTCCTTATATGCCTTGGCAAGTTCAGCTGCCATTCCGGCACTGCTGGATGAAACAAGCTTGTAGTCGAGACCGTAGTCCTCTATCGCCTGTTCTGTTGCCTGCATGATCCCGGCACCGGGTTCGATTCCGGTGATCTTTCCGTCAAACTTGTCGGAAACGCCGTTAAGCTCCTCTATCGAATCGATTGTGACATATGTCGGGACAACGAGGCCAATCCTCGTTCCTTCCATACTCTTTCCGACGAGGTCGATATCATCCCCGTACGTATCCCAGTAGTTCTTGTGGGTTCCCGGAAGCCATGCAGATACCGAGCAGTCGACCTGACCGTCTGCAAGAGCCTGGTAAAGCGGCCCTGCATCCACAGCTACGAGGTCAACCTCATATCCGGCCTTCTCGAAGACCTGTTTCAGCACGTTCGTGCTTGCGATCTCCGAATCCCAGAGAACATACCCGATGCTTACCTCGCCTTTGCTCTCTGCAGCCTGTGTCGGCGCCGCCTGTCCTCCTTCCGGTCCCATTTCGCTCCCTGTACATCCTGCAAAGAGTGTAAAGGCGAGCATTATTGAAATCACCAGTGTAATTGTTTTTAATTTCCCATTCATTTCCATTCCTCCTTTACCGGGCGTTCCTGCGGGCGTTCTGCCTTTCAAAAAAAGCCCGATTATGGCAAAAAAAGGTAAAATAGCCTTTCCGGTTAATTATCTTTCTCACCATATAAATATGTGGGGTTTTACCCCCCTGTTTTAATCAGGTTCTGTGAGAGCCGGTCGAGTATTATGGCGATTATAACGATTGCAAGACCCGCCTCAAATCCCATGCCGATATCAACCCTCTGGATTCCTATCAGCACGTTCAGTCCCAGCCCGCCGGCGCCGATCATCGAGGCGATGACGGTCATTGACAGTGCAAGCATGATGCACTGGTTAATACCGGCCATGATCGTCGGAAGTGCCACAGGCAGCTGAACCTTGAAGAGCTTCTGGTTCGGTGTTGCACCAAACGAATCGGCCACTTCGTTGAGTTCCCTGGGCACCTGCCTGATCCCAAGGTTTGTAAGCCTTATTGCAGGCGGCATCGCGAAGATGACCGTTGCGATGATTCCCGGGACATCCCCAAGACCGAAGAATATCACGGCAGGTATCAGGTAGACGAAAGAAGGCATTGTCTGCATGAAGTCCAGGACAGGCTTTACGATCTGTTCTACGGTCTCGTTTCTAGATGCTGCAATTCCTGTCGGAATGGCGATAATCAGTGCGACGAACGCAGCTGTTATCACGAGTGCAAGCGTCTCCATCGCCTCGGGCCACAGGCGCATGTTCTGGATTAGAAGAAGCCCCAAAGCGATTAGAACCGGCATCTTCCAGTCCCTGTTTGTTACATACCAGCCTGCTGCAGCGAAGAGTAGGATGATGATGAGCGACGGTATGAAGAGCAGGAGATCCTGTATGGCCGAGACGAAGATGTCGAGTATATAGTTTACCGCGTCAAGAAGCCACCCGAACCAGGTGTCGATCCAGTCGACGATATACTCCACCCCGTCTCCCAATGGAATCTTTGGAAATATTGCATACGATTTATCGGCCATCTTTTACACCTCCATCCTTGAAAGGGCCGCAAGAACCGAACCCTTGATGATTATCCCCTTAATCTTACCTTCATCATCGAGAACCGGGATTGGAATCGCTGAGTCGGCGACAAGGGGCATTATCTCTGATACAGGTGTATCGGGGCTGACAGCAGGGATATCCCTTTTAATAATGTCTTCAAGGCCAAGGCCTTTCTTTTTTGCCTCTGTGGCATCGTCGACGAGGATAAGGCCTTCGTATTTCCTGTGCTTTGAAACTGCAAAGACGCTCGATATGCCGTATTCCTCCATAAGGTGGAGGGCGTTGTTAGGCCCGGATGTGACTGAGACGAGCGGTTCGGGCCTCTTCATAACATCCTTTGCAGAGAGAACCTTTGCCATATCAACATCTTCTACGAACTTTTCGACATACTTCGTCTCCGGGTTGGTTAGAATATCCTCGGCCGTTCCCACCTGGACGACACAGCCGTCCTTCATCAGTGCAATCCGGTCGCCGAGCTTTAAGGCCTCGTCAAGGTCGTGGCTTACGAAGATTATCGTCTTGTTCACCCGCTCCTGCAGGTCGAGGAGTTCATCCTGCATCTCCCTCCTTATCAGGGGATCCAGGGCACTGAAGGCCTCGTCCATCAGTAGGATGTCGTTGTCGCCGGCAAGAGCCCTTGCAAGCCCGACACGCTGCTGCATTCCGCCGGAAAGCTCGGAAGGCAGGCTGTTTTCATATCCGGCAAGACCTACGAGACCGATGGCCTTCTCCGCCTTCTCATGCCTCTCTTCCTGGGAGATTCCCTGGATCTCAAGGGGGAATGCCACATTGTCAAGGATGCACCTGTGGGGAAGGAGGGCAAAACTCTGGAATACCATCCCCACCCTGTGCCTCCTGAAATTCAGAAGTTCCTCCTCGTCCATCTCCGGTATATTGTCCCCATCTACAAGTATACTCCCGGAAGTCGGCTCGACGAGGCGGTTTAAGCACCTTAAAAGAGTCGATTTGCCACAGCCTGAAAGACCCATGAGGACGAAGATCTCGCCTTCATATACGTCGAATGAGACGTTGTTCAGGGCAACATTCTGCTGTGTGGCCTCAAGTATCTCCGTTTTGGATTTACCCTCGTCCAAAAGCGCCAACGCCTTTTCGGGCTTAGGGCCGAAGACCTTTACAAGGTTTCGGACCTCCAGTTTGATCTTTTTGTTATCGTTATCCGTATCTTCCATATTTTCCACCAGGCGGATATAATTGGCAATATCTGCTGATAGTATATATGCTTTATCTTTAGTAACTGTTTGCAAATCCCCGTATAATCTGTCAGTTTCTCAAAAAGTGTTCAAAAATGTTTTATTTATTAATTTTGATAAATTTTATGCGGCTGATTGTATAGATATAAGAGATACAGTCCCCTTTATTGAATGATATGGGGAAAATGTGTCTTTTAATCCCTGATTAGTCCTCATAATCGGGACTAATCCTGAAAAAAAGAGCACGTTTGTATAAAAAATTATTTATATATATATCCTCCCCAAACAGGACTTTCAGGCAATCTTCATCTACCTGCCGGTATCAATCCTGCATTCCGGGTTTACTCCCTGCTTTCTCAGTTTAAAGAGATACTTCTGGTGGTACTCCTCCGCCTCCCAGAAAGTCCCGAGCGGTTCGACTTCGGTCACGATCTTTTTCCCGCCGAACTTACCTGAGTCCTGAAGCTCCCTGATGAACTCTTCGGCCACTTTCTTCTGGCTCTCATTCGTGTAGAAGATCGCCGGCCTGTACTGTGTTCCTACATCCGGCCCCTGCCTGTCGGGTGTCGTCGGGTCGTGAATTCTAAAGAACTCCTCTAGGAGTTCACCGTATGATACAGCCGCCGGTGCGAATGTTACCTCGACTGCCTCTGCATGGGCTGTCATTCCGGTACAGACATCTTCATATGTTGGATTTGAGGTAATTCCCCCTGTATATCCGACACGGGTTTTAACGACTCCTTTAAACTTCCCGAACGCCTCTTCGATATGCCAGAAACACCCTCCGGCAAATACTGCAGTCTCTTCTGTCATATTACTCATTGAGGGAATGCAGTATAATGAATGTATTGGTTGTTAATCCATAGTGGCAATTATCAGTTTTTTACAAAAAAGGAGGGAACCAGGGTTTACAGGA
Organism: Methanomicrobiaceae archaeon; assembly: GCA_016928355.1. Classification (GTDB taxonomy): domain Archaea; phylum Halobacteriota; class Methanomicrobia; order Methanomicrobiales; family Methanomicrobiaceae; genus Methanolacinia. Next base: position 37,686 of record JAFGKW010000045.1, on the reverse strand, counting down.
TTATCCTCTCATCCCCGCATTCATCATCATGTCTATCTTCAGGACGGCCGATGCCAGTACGAAGATTAGAACTCCGTTTACTACAAGAATTCCGGCAATGATCATCCCTGGAACGACTCCTGGCAGAAACATCGATGCACCGAAACCTATCGAGACGAAATTCAGGATAGTCTGGGTAATCAACAGTTTTTTAAGAACAGGAGGTAATATGGGCTTTTCTGCCCCTGCATTCCCGCGGGTTAAAAGGGCCGGGCCTAAGCGTTTTAAAAGAAGGATCACACCACCAGCAATGTTCAAAAACCCGACAAGCCCGGCCAGGAGTCCTGTAATAATCCCAGGGACAACACATGAGAATATTCCTGCTCCGGCAAATACAACTCCAATTCCCATAAGGAGCCATGAACGGCTGTATTCTCCTGCCGGAGTCTCGCCAAGTGACATCATCTGTATGGCCATTACAACCATCAAAAGGCCCAGCTGGCCATCGGGGGAGAAGGGGATAATTCCCAGGTTTACCGGGACGAGCAGAAATCCGAGCAGCAGGAGCAGAAATCCGACAGGAATTATTATTGCGACCTGGAGGGGAATTTCCCCCCCGGAAAATAACAGTGTTCTTTTCTCCTGTCGCCCGGGAAGGCTCCTTTCTTCTTCCTTCGGATAGGTGGCATTTGTCTTATGAAGGCAGAATGCAAGATAGAAGATGCAAAAGCCGTAGACCAGGAGAATTGTTGCGATCAGTATGTCTCCTGTTATGCCGGGGAGAAGTGTTACGATCCCGAGTATAGCCGATATAATGTATACAAGTGCACATGCGAGGGTCAGGTGCCTGAGGATTCCAGGGACCTCAAGCCATTGCTTTGCCTTGTCTTCGGCAAAAAACAGCTGAACGAGAAGTGAAATACCTCCGAAAAACAGCATGAGTCCTGCAAGAATCCTAACAAATTCTGAAAGATAACCGGGGATGAAGCATGCGGTCATTCCGGCTGCTGTGGTGCAGATCCCTATAATAATTACTATCCACGACCGCCTGAGGTCGCCGAAAGGCGTTCTACCCAGTGCAATGATCTGAAGGGATATAATCACCAGGAAGAGGCCGTATGTGCTGTCAGGTGTGTATGGCAGTTCGCCTGTATGAATTTTGAACAGGAGAGCTCCGAAGATCAGCATAAAAATTCCAAATATAAAGAGAATTATTACCTCAAATGAGATTTCCCCGAAAAATTCCTTTTTTATTCGCTTATTGTTCCCGTCGTTATTGTTCAGTCCCAACCCTCTTTCCTCCTTTGCATCCTGACGGTTATCCAAATACTGCCCCCTGATGCATTAGTAATCTGTAATTTGACTGAAGAGTTATAATTTGTGATTTATTTTTGGCTGTTTTCTTCAGCATTTAGATATATTTGAATTTAATTTGGTTTCATTCACTTATTAGAAATCCAGGGGACTTTGGAAGGAATAATTAGATATACAGGTGTTTTTAAAAACAGAATTATGTTTCGGCTACAGGACGATTTTACATATCTGATGCCGGTTCATTTCGGGGGCGGCAGGTTTAATCCTGACAGAGTTGTCCGCCAGAGAATGACGACGCTTGCAATGACTTATGAAACCGACAGGAACCTTCTGGAACAGTATATTCCGGAAGGATTTGAACTGATCTCACCTGAAGTGCAGGTAATCTTCAGCAAGTTCACGGAGATCGACTGGATGCAGGGCGGGCAGTACAATCTCGTCAATGTCGCATCGCCTGTCCGGTTCACGGGCAAAAAGGATGATCTTGAAGGCTCATATACTCTTGTCGTCTGGGAGAACAGGACCGCACCGATTCTCGGAGGGCGTGAACAGACAGGGATTCCGAAGATCTATGCCGATATAGAGGACCTGCATATCCTGAAGCCGCATTACATGACAAACGCCAGTTACGAAGGGAGCACATTCCTGAACCTGGATTTTGAAGCGGAAGATGAGATAACCGGTGTTGAAATGGATACAATAAGATCAGGTTTCTCGTCGGTGAACACTATCGGGTGGAGGTATATCCCGAAGGTCGGGGCTCCGGGCGCCGAACTGAGCCAGTTCGTCCTGTACCCGCAGGGCATGAAGGTCGAACGTGCGGTGGCGGGGAAAGGTAGCCTGAAGTGGACGACCTTAACCCCGATGCAGAATCCTGCCCAGTACTATATTGTAAACAGCCTTGCAGAGCTGCCGGTTGAAAAGATTACACAGTCGGTTCTGTTTGAGGGTGAGACCTTCCTTCATGCGATGGGAGCACGCGTAATTGAATAAAAAGATGATTTTTTTGGAAAAGGGGAACCATTATGACAGATTCGGAATATTACAGGAATAAAATCTGCATCGTTACAGGTGCGAATTCAGGTATAGGATATGCAGTCTCGGCTGAGCTTTTGAAGAGGGGGGCGGTCGTTTATATGGCAGGGAGGAACCCTGGTAAGATATCAAAGGCCGCGGAGGATTTTTCTTCATATGGCGACAATGTGCGAAAGCTAGTCATGGATGTCACGAAAGAGAAGGATGTCCGGGAGGGGATTGCCCGTGTTAAGGCCGAAGCCGGAAGTATCGATCTTCTCTTCAACAATGCCGGGGTGGGGGGAACTATTCCGTTCGATAGGGCGACAATCGACGACTGGAGGAATATCATCGATACGAACATCTGGAGCGTCATCTACGGTGTTTCGGCGGCCGTTCCAATTATGCTTGAGCAGGGTTCAGGCCATATAGTAAACACATCCTCCATTGCCGGGATCGTTCCGCCTCCTTTCCAGGCGCTTTATTCCCTCACCAAATATGGTGTAACCGGCATGACCGAGTGCCTGAAGTATGAGTACGCGGAAAAAGGCCTGAGGTTTTCGACAATCTGTCCGGCAAACATCGCAACCCCGATCTTCAACAAAGGCATAGACGGCGAGGCCAAAGGAGAGCTCAGGATTCCGGACGATGCATACCCGGCCGATAAGGCTGCATCGCTGATCCTGGACCGGGTTTCGGAGAACAGGGGGATAATCGTCGTCCCCGAAGAGCCGTACACGGATATGTGGAAGGGGTATGTACTTGGCGAGCCTGTTATCGAAGACGAACTCTATAAGATGGCCCGGCAGAGAAGAGAGGCCTTTGAGAAGGGCGGATCATACTTTTAACTTATTGAAAATCACTTATTTTGCGTTGATTATCACTTTTCCCTCTCTGTGGTACCCCTAATTGTGGGATTTCGGGCAGGGGCGGAGATAAATCTAAATTAAAATACTATTTTTTACGATTTTTTCTGGCATATATTGTATAAAAGAATATTGATTTAGTGTGATGATTTTGCAATCATCATATCGTCAACCCTGATAAGCAGGGCCGCTGTCTCTGTTGCACTCTGGATTGCCTGCCTCTTGACACGCATCGGCTCGATTACGCCTTCGTCATACATATTCTGGACTTTTCCTGTGAATACATTGATTCCAGCGTACTTCTCACCGTTTGCATGGGCTGACTTCAGGTCGACAACGGTGTCGATCGGGTCAAGTCCCGAGTTCTCTGCAAGCGTGTTTGGTATTGCTTCGAATATATTTGCAAACGCCTCGATTGCAAGCTGTATCCTTCCGCCGATTGTTGCGGCATATGAATGGAGGCCGAGGTTGAGCTCGGTATCGATTGCCGCTGCGCCGACCACATATTTTCCGTCCTCTAGTGCATCCATTACGACACGGGCTGCATCATATGCCGCACGCTCAAGTTCGTCGACATATATCTGGTTTGAGCCCTTGAGGAGGATTGTAACGATTTTACCTCTCTTACATCCGGTAAACTTCGTCGCTTTGATATCCTTCATCTCTTCTACATTCTCTGCATTTCCAAGAACTGATTCTTCGAGGTCGTTTACGGAGTTGACAATCGTCCCGTGAAGTGCACGTGAGAATGCCTTCATGTCCTTCTCGGGAACGTCCTGGATTGCAAGGATTCCCGCGTGCGAGAGATGATACTGGACTGCATCGGCGATTCCCTTCTGGCAGAGAACCACATTTGCACCTGATGCAACGATCTTTTCAGCAATTTCCTTCAGCTTTTCCTTCTCACTGTCTGAGAATGCTTCCATCTGCTCTGATGTGGTAATCTTGATCTTTGCCTTTGTCTCAGTCTTCTTTATCTCGAGAGGCTGGCTGAGGAGAGCAATCTTTGCATTTGAGATCTTCTTGGGCATTCCTTCATCACAGCGGGTCTTGTCGATCATGAATCCTTTAAGGAGCTCTGCGTCCTCAAGGCTGTCGCCGATGACTGTCTTGATCCTTACATCATCCTCATCGACGATGTAGTTCTCTTCTGCATCCTTCTCTGCAACTGCAAGAACAGCATCGACTACAATGGCTGAGATAATATCTCTCATCATCTCGATTGACTTACCTGTCACTGCAGTGTTTGAGACCTTTACAAGAAGATCCCTGTCCTCACCCTTCGAAACAATTGCATTTTCATTGAGGATCTCAAGGGCCTTCTCCATTGCAAGGACGTATCCCTTTGCGATGATGGTGGGGTGAATCCCCTTTGCGAGAAGTCTGTTTGCCTCTTCCATAAGTTCGCCGATAAGAATGCAGGATGTCGTCGTACCGTCACCCACCTCATCATCCTGAGCCTCTGCGACGGATATCATCATCTTTGCTGCAGGGTGTTCGACTGAGATCTCATGAAGGATTGTTGCACCGTCGTTTGTGATTACGACATCTCCTGACGGGGATACGAGCATCTTGTCCATTCCGCGGGGACCAAGGGTCGTGCGGACAGCACTTGCAATGGCTTTGCAGGCCATGATATTTGAGTGCTGCGCCTCCCTTCCGCTTGTCACGTCGACATTATCGCGTAAAATAATAATGGGCTGTCCGGCTAACATATTACATAACTCCTATTATGATCTGCCATAAATGTGGTTTTGAAGTTCTATATATATCTTTTGATATCTGCCCGCATGCCGGGCGAAAACTTAAAAAATTTTTTCCCGGGATGATCCCTTTCCCGGAGAAGGTGTTAGTTAATGCCGCAAATTAGAGCTCTTCAATATTAAGATCCTCAAGGATCAGGTTTACATCCAGCCAGATGATAAGATCTGTCTTGCCTGATGTACCCGAATCCTCGGATTTTTCCTTGATTATGCCCTTGACAAACGCCTCTTTCGAAAAGGAGGTGTCCATACTCTCGATATTGTTCTCCTCTACCTGGATAACGCTTCTGACATTGTCGACAATAATACCGACATTCGAACCTCCGGTTGCCTCTGCAACAAGGACGATTATCTTCTGTGTCTCCTCATTCTCGTGCTCGGGAAGATTAAGTATCCTGTTCAGGTTCAGGATATTTGTAATCTCTCCACGCAGGTTGATTATTCCTGCAATATGGGGCGGTGCCCTGGGCACGGGGGTGATGGGCATCATATCCACAATCTCCCTTGCAAGCTGAATGTCAAGTGCGTAAAGCGTTCCCCCGATATCAAAAACCACTACATCAATTAATGTCATTTTTTAATCTCTCCTGTTTTAGTCAATCCTTTCAACCCTTACCAGCGAGTAAAGTGGAACCCCGTCGATCTCTTCCAACCCTCTCTTGTCGAAGAGAACAACGATCCCAAGGGGTTCTCCGCCATGCTTTCTGATATATTCTATTGTCTCTGTTATTGTATTTCCGGTGGTTACAACATCATCGACAATAAGGCAGGACCTGTTGGATACTCCTGCAAAGCTGCTGTTAAGCGATCCTGCGGGACTTTCACCCTGTGCGTGTTTCCTGGGATGGAACATTGCAAACATCGATCCCTCGTTCCCTGCAATAAGGGTTGCAAGCGGTATCCCTGAATGTGCAATTCCTATAACCACATCAGGAAAACCCCCGCTCCCCTCACTGTTAAGGCCTGCCTGCTCTCTGGCAAAATAGTACCTCTGCGCCATCATTGAGGCTGCAAGGCAGAGATTGTTTGAATCACAGCTTATGCTCGACCAGTCTATAAGAACGTCCTTCGGCACATCTCCGCCGGTCTTCTGCTGGGTCAAAAGCCATGTTACAGTCTCCGCGGAGAGGCTGAGTTCATCCGATATCTGACTCGTGCTCCTCCCCTCCGAGTGAAGAAGTCTGGCTTTGGTGATGAGTTCTTCAAGGGATGACATAAAGAAAGAATCAGTTTATAATCATTTAACCTTTCTTTTTATTTCCAGTCCGCAGACCTCACAAGTACCGGGTTCGTCATAATACCTGCCGCATCCGGAGCACCTGTATTTCCATTTTCTCTTCTTTGCACGTCTCTGCTGGAGGGGAATTACCCCGACACCCATATGCTGGGCTGTGTTTGAAAGAGCAAAATCGTCTGTTGCAACTGACGCCTCTCTCTCCCATGCAAGGGCCGCAACATCAATGTCGGTGGCGGAGAGTACTGACAGGTCACCGCTTTTTTTAGCAGCTCTCTTCACCTCTTCTCTTGATTCCTGCTGCGGTTCGGAGATTTTAAGTCCGCACTGAAGATATTTTTCAAACCTCATCTTCGAATTGAGGTCCTTTAATTCATCTGCCACGGCAGGTGGAACAATTAGATCTCCTTCAATGGGAATCTCAAGAAAAAAGAATGTCGAATCGGGGACGACGGTTTTTCTCTTCATCTTTGTTTTAGTGCTGCAGCAATCGATTCGGCTGCAGAGATCCTGCTCGCTCCCGATTCTATCGTATCACTTGCCGCAATGGACCTGATGTTCGCTGATGCAAGCCTTGCGTAACCGCCGTTTGTAAATACTCCGTGGACGCATGCGGCATGAACCTCTGCCGCACCCTGTTCTCTCAACATCCCCGCAGCCATTGCAAGCGTTCCTCCTGTTGATATGATGTCGTCGACAATAATGACGGATCTCCCCTTTGCATCGATATTCTTTGGTGCTATATTTACCTCTGTTCCTGAGAGCCGTGTCTTTTGGAGATGGTCGTATTCGCATCCGGCAGATTTGGCAACATCTGCTGCGAAGTCTGCTGCGCCCTCATCAGGAGCCAGAACGAGGGGGTTTTTAGGGATCATCCTCCTGATATAGTCCCCTATACTCTCTGCGATGCTGATATTCTCTGCCGGGACAGTGAAATGATCGAGGACGGTCTCCTCGTGCACATTGATTGTAAAAACCCTGTCTGTCCCCTGCGAGAGTGCCCTTGCAACAGCTCTTGCACTGATCGGCTCACCCGGCCTGAACTTCTTATCCTGCCTTGCATAACCCATATAGGGAATCACAAGAGTCAGGTCTTCTGCCTCGCATGCATCGATGAGCAGGAGGAGCTGGATGAGCGAATCGCTGTTGGTCACGCTTCCAATAATTACAAGTTCATCTCCCGAAGCCTCTGCTCTGACATAAAGCTCACCGTCGGGAAATGATCTGAATTCTGCCGACAACAGTTCGGCGTCGAGTATACGGGCGGTTTTCGCCGCAAGAACCTGGGAATGTTCAGCACCAATTATCTTCATCAGGATTACCTATTCTGGAAAGTACTTAAAGTATCGAAATGAACCATATAAGCACTATCGTTTGTCAGAGGTATACAAACTAATGGATAATAAAGATAATACAGAAGAAAATATCGACAATCCTGGTGGTTATGTGGATTCGCAGGCAAATGGTGGCTCATCTGTCCCTGTCCGGAATTCTGATTCTGCCGAGGTAGAGGATGCCGGAAACGATGCCTGTGTGGATGCCGCAGCCGGGGCTCCTGAAAAGTCCGGTGAAGGTCCGAAACTCATCGCAGCCGACACAGAGGATCACGCCGGAGAAGATGGAGATAAAGCCGGCATAAAGACCGAGGAGATTGATCTTGACAGCCTGAATTCCTCTTCTGAGATCGATGTCCCCAAGAGGCTCATCGACCAGGTGATCGGCCAGGATCATGCGGTCGAGGTAATCAAAAAGGCGGCGATCCAGCGCAGGCACGTTATGATGATAGGGACTCCCGGAACCGGGAAATCGATGCTTGCAAAGGCAATGGCCGAACTCCTTCCAAAAGAGGATCTCCAGGATATACTGATCTATCCCAACTCCGATGACTCCAACACACCCGTCGTAAGGACTGTCAAGGCGGGAAGGGGAAAGGAGATAGCCAACGCCCACAAGGCCGAGGCGAAGAAGCGTGCCCAGACCCGCAATACAATGATAATGCTCTTTGTCTTTGGAATAATGGGCTATGCAATAATTACCGGGCAGTTCCTTATGGGAATCATTGGTGCGGCATTCATCTTTATGGCACTCCAGTATACACGCCCGAAAGAGGAAGCGATGGTTCCAAAGCTTCTTGTATCCAGCCAGAAGGACGGCAATGCACCTTATGTCGACGGAACCGGTGCACACGCCGGAGCACTTCTCGGGGACGTACGCCACGATCCGTTCCAGTCCGGCGGTCTTGAGACACCGGCACATGACCGTGTCGAGGCCGGCGCAATTCACAAGGCAAACAAGGGAGTGCTCTTCATAGATGAGATAAACACTTTAACTCCCCACTCGCAGCAGAACCTTCTGACTGCACTGCAGGAAGGAGAGTTTCCCATAACCGGACAGAGCGAGAGGTCGAGCGGGGCAATGGTCAAGACCGAGCCTGTCCCGTGCAGGTTTGTAATGATTGCAGCGGGAAATATTGATGCAATGGAGGGCATGCACCCTGCACTCAGGTCACGTATCCGTGGCTATGGTTATGAGCTCTTTATGCAGGATTCAATGCCTGATACTCCCGAAAACCAGAAGAAGTTCATCCGTTTCATCGCCCAGGAGATAAAGAACGACGGTAAAATCCCGCCGTTTGACAAGGGAGCAATAGAAGAGATCATGAGAGAGGCGCGCCGGAGGAGCAACAGGAAGGGGCACATCACTCTCAAACTCCGTGATATGGGCGGTCTTATACGTGTCGCAGGCGATATGGCCCGGCAGGAGGATGCGGAGATTACAACCGCCGATCACGTCTTAAAGGCAAAGGAGATCGCAAGGTCGGTCGAGGACCAGATATCTGGCGAAATTACCCAGAGGAGCCGCGAATACGAACTTACAGTCGTCAGCGGTGCCGAAGTCGGCAGGGTCAACGGTCTTGCAGTAGTCGGCCACGACTCCGGGCAGGTGCTTCCAATTATGGCAGAGGCGACACCGACCCAGAGCAAGGTCGGTGGAGAGGTCATCGCAACCGGTCTCCTGAAGGAGATTGCACAGGAGTCCATCAAGAACATCAGTGCGATCATCAAGAAACTGACCCAGAAGGACATCAAGGACATGGATATACACATCCAGTTCATCGGGACATACAACGGTGTCGAGGGAGACTCAGCCTCAATAAGCGTTGCAACAGCTGTTATCAGTGCAATCGAGGGAATACCTGTGCGCCAGGATGTTGCAATGACAGGCTCACTCTCGGTAAGGGGCAACGTTCTCCCGATAGGCGGCGTAACCTACAAGATCGAGGCCGCCGCAAAGGCAGGCATTAAGACGGTCATCATACCCGAGTCCAACCTTGCCGATGTCCTTATCGAGGACCGTTACAAGGAGATGGTCGAGATCATTCCGGTCAAAAAGTTCGAGGACGTTCTCGACATTGCACTTGTACCTGACAAGAAGAAGGACTTCATGGAGAGGATACACGAGCTTGCAAAGATTACTCCGGTAGAGATTATCGAGAACATACCTGGTGTTTCCCCTCTCCGCAGTTGAACCCGGGTAAAACTAATATTCACATTTTTCAGGAGTTTTTTAATGGAAGAGCCAAGGTACTACGATATACGGCATGTCTGCGGTGTTTCAACACACATAGATATCGAGAACGGAAAGATCGACTCGGCAGGAAGCAGCTTCTCTGATTCGGCTATTCTGCGTGTTCTGGGTAGAAAAGGCTGGGGTATTGTAACCATCGAGAATTTCAGCAGCAGGACGAAGAAAGAGATTAATGGTTTTATCAGCGAGGCGATGAGATTTGCCTCGGTCACTGAGGAGGAGATAGTCCTCGGCGATGCACCATCCGGGATGCTCAAAGTCCCGAAGATCGACGGGAATCCCGTCGATATATCACTCGAGGAGAAATGCAGTCTTCTGCAGTCAATAGAGGCGGCGGCTCGCATAGACGGGATTATAAGCACCCGTGCCGGATATTCGGAGGGCTCTTCAACCGTTTGCTTCACTGATTCATGTGGGAATGAGTATTCATACCCTGTATGCCGTTCAGGCTACGGTATAAATGCAATCGCTGGCAGAAACGGCGATATGCAGGCTGCAAGGGAGAGTGAGAGGACAATTGCCGGTCTGAATATGTACCATAAGGAGCACAAGGGGCTTGAGGCTGCCGAAAGAGCTTTAAAACTCCTTGATGCGGCCCCTGCAAAGGGCGGGAAGATGAACGCAGTCCTTGACCAGGAGCTTGCAGGCGTTTTTGCCCATGAGGCTGTAGGCCACGCAAGTGAGGGAGACCTTGTAAAGGAAGGGATCTCTGTATTGAAAGGCCGGATTGGTGAGAGGATCGGCGATTCCTCCCTCTCCGTTGTTGATGATCCCACCCTTCACGAGTTCGGTTTCATGCCGCTTGATGCTGAGGGCGTCATGCCAAAGAGGACCGAGATTATAAAGAGTGGCGTCCTAAACGCCTATCTCCACAACAGGCAGACTCTTGCCCTGATCGGCGACGGCGATGCCGGCCATGCCCGTGCCGAAAGCGATGCGGTCCCGCAGGTGAGGATGAGCAACACCTACATAGAAAACGGCGACTCCTCCTACGATGAGATAATAGCAGAATGCAGGTCCGGAGTTCTTCTAAAGGGCTCCAGAGGAGGACAGGTCGATCCGGGCAGGGGCGTCTTCCAGTTCAATGCAGAGTACGGCTATGTGATAGAGAACGGTGAGCTTGCCGGGATGATAAGGGACGTATCACTGTCTGGCGATATCCTTCAGACTATGCACAACATAGTCCTCTGCGGAGACGACCTCAGGCTCAACCAGGGTTATTGCGGAAAAGGAGGGCAGAGTGTCCCCGTAACTGACGGTTCTCCCCATATATTATTAAAGAACGCAGTGGTAGGTGGTCAGGGTGTGTGATTTTGACAGTGATTCGATAATCGACGATATCATCCGGAAAGGGCAAAAGATCGCAGATGAGGTCGAGGTGGTCTATGGAACCGGGAAGTTCATTCATGCATCATTGAAGGGGGACGAGATCGGTGAGGCCGGCGGTTCGGAGTCCTGGGTATTCGGCATCCGTATCATAGACGGGGGTCGGATCGGTAGTTCAACAACAAATAATCCCTTAAAATGGGAGGAGTGTCTCGATGCGGCAAAGGCCGGCTCGAAGTTTGCCGATGCACAGGAGTGGGGAGGTCTTCCGGACGCATCCGGAACAACAGGGACGCCGGAGAGCAGATTTGATGAAAATCTTGTTCTTGATTCAGCTTATCTTACAGCCAATATTAAGGAGCTCCTAAACGGTGCATCCGAATATAATGTAGATGTCGCAGGCGGGGGTGCCTCTGCCTCTTCTTCATTTTACAAGCTGACAAATTCAAACGGACTTGTCTATGAAAGCGTGAGGACCCGCACCGGTGCCTCGCTTGAAACCATCTCCGGGACATCCACCGGCTACGAAAGTGATTCGTCATGCTTTGCAGACAGGATTGATCCTTATGATATCGGGAAAAAGGCCGCATATCTTGCCGCTCATTCTGTGGATGCAGGGGAGATCGATTCAGGAAGCTATGATGTCATCCTCTCCCCGATTGCCGCCGCCCAGCTTATTGGCGGAATCGTGGTTCCGGCACTCTCGGGTAAGAATGTTAAAGCCGGCAGATCATATTTCGCCGGAAAACTCGGTGAGAAGTGGCTTGACGGGTCATTCTCACTTCGTGACGATCCGTTCCACGGTCAGGGATCAAAGGCAAGGGATGCCGAGGGTGTCCCTGCGAGGGTTCTCGATCTTATAAAGGATGGTGTGGTAAACACATTCTGCTACGACTTAAAGACAGCCTATAAATACGGCGAACAGTCCACCGGCAGTGCCGTGAGGTCAGACGGCTCCCCTTCGATTGGCTTCCATAACCTTTACTTCGAAGGCGATCGCCAGGTCATATTCGATGAGAAGGCTCTCTATATTCATGATGTAATCGGCGCCCATACTGCAAACGGAATTACGGGTGACTTCTCAGTCGAGACATCCAATGCGACATGGAGAGAAGGTGGCAATGACGGTGATGCAGTCCGTGCGGCGATGCTCTCCGGAAACATATTTGAGATGCTCAAATCGATAGCCGGGGTTTCAAAGGAGTCGAGAGAGCTTGGAAATGTGATTATGCCATCGGTGAGATTTAATAATATTCGGGTCGTTGGTAAATAGTAATGATAAGTACTCTGATTACTGTCCTTGTCGCGGCAGGTATTGTTATTGTCCTGTGGTATTTCCTCAAGAACGTGACGACACTGATTATTAATTCAATTGTTGGGATCGTCACCATAGTTGTCATAAGCCAGCTGAATATACTGGGAATGGAGTCTTTCAGGCTCACCTGGGGGGCAGTCCTTGTATGTGCACTTGGCGGACTTCCCGGTGCGATTCTGCTTATTGTCCTGAACTTTGCAGGAATAACAATATAAAAAAAGTTTTTTTTAATTCAGATATTTCCACCGCCTGAAACGGCCGTTTTCTTTTCTTTCTTCGACTCGACGAATGCATTCTCGATAAGGTCCCTGTCGACCATGCCCGGGATCTCTCCAGTCCTTGCATAGTTATAGAGGAGTGCGACGAGAATTCCGTGCAGTGTCGAGGCGAGGACGCCTGTTGCAACAAGAATTATGAGGAAAAGGCCGACTGCTGCCATACTCAGTGCACCAATTCCGGTGAAGAGGGAGCCAATTGCGATGAACATCATTATGAATGCCGGAATATAAAGGACAATAAAGGAGAACCCGGAGACCACCGTCTCTCCCCATGTCTTTTTGAAGAGATTCCATGATTCCTTAACCGATCCGGGGACGCCCTGGTTCTCAAATATCAGGACCGGAATCACGAAGAAGGTGACAAGCTCCCATGCAGCAGCAAGAAACGCAGATAAAATGGTTGCAATCAGGTTGTCCCTGCTGCGGATCATACTAAGAATCAGTCCGATTGTCGCCTGTATCAGGGCCCATATTGCGAGTTTTCCGATATGGGATGCCGATATGCCGATACCCTGCCCCATTGTCGGATCGTTTCCGTTCATGACTTCAGTGGCATTCGAGATTACGGCAGTCTTGAAAAAGATCGTAATCAGGTACGTGATGAAGTAGAACACGAAGATGAATGCCACCCACATCGCCCACTGGGTAATACCCCAGCTTTCGGTATCGGCACCGGTTGAACTGAATAGTGCCAGTGCAGGAAAGATGAAGACTACCAGAACAAGCAGACTTAAAACTGCAGAAATTACCGGGAAAAGCACCAGGCTTTTTTCGGCTTTTAGAATTCCGAATGTGGCCTTAAAAAGCCGCCACCCGCGTGATATACGTCCTGTCATTATTTAAAATTGGGATTTGGGGGTTATAATTGTATCAGATTGCTTTGAAGCATTTATAATACATTTTGTAAATTTGATTGGGCATAAGCCCTTTGCTAAATTCGCTACGCGAATTTGCGCAATCATGATAGCCCGGTCTGGACGCCACCCGACCGGGTGGCCTCGACCGGGAGAATGCCCTTATTCGGATATTGAATCTGGAAACAGTTTATCCTGGAGCAAAAGGGGATGCTCGTCCATCCCCTTTGCGACTTATCGCGATGAGGGAGAGGGTAATAGGGAGGGGGAAACCTCCCCCTCCCTCTAAAATTAATAAAGAATGACGGGGCTTATGCCCGGATCGGCCCCGGGATGGTTTGATAAAACAACGCTCAAAAAATAGTTACAATTAAATTATTCATAATTTTTTAATAAAACGTAATATTTAATATGATAAAATTTTAACTTACAATTATCAATCTCTTAAGGGGCGGCTTGCAGGTCAGGATATTTATCAGGCCTGAGTGATTCAGCGGATCTGGATGAAGTCGACAGGATTGAAAATAATAATGATGAAGGGGGCTTAGTCTATTAAAAAATTATTACTTCTCTTTATAATTGCGAATTGCGTGACTGGAATAGTAAACGCATCTTCGACAGATATAATGATAGATAGTGAAGGAAATTCAGTATACAGTACCTGGTATACACCAGCAGCTTATGCGGCTGAAAGTTTTCCATATGGAATAGATGATATCTATTATTGGTCTGAAGGTCAGCTTTTTGTGAATTCTGTTGACGGAGGAGCAGAAGTTATATTTGTGCCTGAAGAATCGATTACAATATCCGGTTCTTATTATATCATTGATGACGGGACCTATAATTGCGAACAATGGGATTACTGGATAAGTGAAAGTCACCCTGTTGACGAATTCACGATGACAATTAGTACAAATCCAACTCCTACTGTGACTCCCACCGAAACCGTGTGTACTTATGATTCCTGTGCAGATATCAATGTCAGCGAAACTTCATATTACACTCCGATTTCTGATTGCGAATATATTGCACTCTATCCCAGCGACGATCCTTCCAATGATCTCTGTATGGGTATATGGGGCGGAGGTATGACTTGTGGTATTGGCGAGAACGGTCAGGTTTATTATACAATTGATAATGCCGGAAGTTACACCTGGTTTTCTGCTTTGGGAAGCCAGTGGGATTCCTGTAATTTTACGGTTACATCCACCTCCCCGACAATAACACCTACTCCAGTCCCTACTCCGCGTAGCTGTTCATGTTCCGACATCACGGTTGGCGAAACATCATATTCCGATGGTTATCCTGGTGAAGGAGCATTGGGGCTTTCGGTCCAAAACGGTGATATATGGACTAACCTTTGCTTTTGTGACTGGGGCTCGTGCAGCTGCCCACGCGAAGGAGCACCATCTTATCTGTTTTACATGACTGGACTGGATGTCGGGCATTATGTGTGGTGGTCTGATGATACATCATGCGAATTTGATGTTCTGCCGGTCACACCGACACTGATGTGCGGGGGAGATTATAACGGGATATATACCTGTTGTCCGAGTGCAGAGAGACTTTCGGAATGTAAAAATTCTTCGGACGAGGCAGGATGTGCAGGTTGTACCCGCCCAACTTGCGGGGCCGTGAATGGGGTTCTGGCATGTTGTCCAAGTGTGGATGATCTTGATTCATGTATGTTATCATCGTCTGTGTCATGTCCTACCTGTAGTTCGGGCTGTAGTGGCTGTATCTATCCGACGTTAGAAAATTGGCTTAATTATTACAACAACATCGGTGTTGTGAAGGTTGCCGGTGGGGAATTTGATCCATCCATAGGCAAGACCGTATTCGGGAGATATCTTGGAATTGATAATGCCGACAGTTATCAAATGGTTGCTGATGATGTCGGTGCAAACAAGTTCAATATCAATGTAGGGGGATTAACTGAAGAACAAATACAGAAATGGAATGACCTGTTTACAAGGGCTGCAGGAAAAGATGCGGCTGAAAACGGGGGGAGGATTTTTGTCACCGAAAGACCTCCAACTAATCTTAATGACCCTTTCTGGGAATCAGAAACTGGTTTTCCCAGAGAAATGAAGATCTTAAAGGATGAGTTCAAAGGTGTTGTGACTGAAGAACGTGTTCCTGTAACGGGGCCGACAGGTGTGACAAGATATCTTTATGAAGTGGAGATCCCTGCCGCAGCCGAGATTATCAATACAATAATTATGTGTGCTTTGATATGAGTAAAAAAAAGGGAAAACCAGGAGCCAATGCATATGAATAAAACAGAAGATTCGGGATATTTTGAGCAGATCCCGTCAGCGGTCATGCCGCTGACGGCTGACGGGGGTTTCCGGCTGGAGATGATCGAATACCGGGAACATGACAGGCCAATTTCCGTCCATCTGAGTTCACCGGAGATTGATATTTTATTTAGGTTTTATGAGAAGGGGGAAAAAGAGAACGGGATCGTGCACTGTTCGATCAAGGCCAATAAAACGGATATATCTTTTGACGCCCGTATGATTTTTTCGGTCTTCAATATCCATATCCCGATGCCTCCCGTTTTTGTTGACGGAGAATTTGTAAGGTGTCTCCCTGATAACAGGGGGACGGTACAGGAAATAAACCGCCTGTCCGGCGAGATAAAAAAACACCTGCCTGAGATCCTTGACCTGTTTAAGCCCGAACACATCGGGGAGGTATCTGCAATCTACAACACAGAATCAAAGAAACTTATCGATTACTGGACAAAAGAGGAGAGTCGCAGGTACCTGGAAGAAATAGCTAAAAATCCACCCCCGCAGAAAAGTGCCAAGGAACTAATCCGGGAATATAACGAGATGTTGCGGGATCTTATGTCCCGGCCCAGCCAGCGGGTGTTGCCCAGAGGAATACTTGGAAAAATCCTGAAGACGATAATTCCGTTGCACTCACACGATCGTATTATTTACAATGTTTCCCGGGATTCCGTGGATATCTATTTTGGCAGGGAAATATACCTGAGTTATTTCATTCACCAAGAAAGCCCTGATTCCGCATCTCTTTATTTTTTCATTGCCCCCTATATTTCCAGCTCCACTTTCATCAAAGGACGGGAAGAACTCATTCGGGATCGGAACATGATTGTCATCCCGGCCAGAAACGTCTTCAGTATGCTGGGAATATCATATTCCAATGAGACAAAAAAAGGATATCTTGCCAGTCTTGAGGAGATCTGCAGTCTGGTTCTGGAAAACCTGCCTGCTCTTAGTGAAGCGTTCTCCAGTCAGAACATAGAAAAGACTTATAATGCGCTCATAACTATGGACGGCAACAATGACGAGGAGATCCGGGAAATAGTCAGGTATCATTTCGACGGGGCTTTCAAACCGCCGTCATTCTGAGAGGGAACTGAAGTGGAAGATCTAGAAGGATTTTTTGTCGTCTGTATAAATCACGATCTGAAAAAAGAATATTATCCTTTTGCAGTTCTTCTTACGGCATTAAAACTGGTAACCGCAATCATCTATTTCTTTGTGCTCTCAATCTTCGCGATGATCCTGTTCATCGGCTGGGTAATCAACCTCGCCTTCTACCCCTTCCTTTTCGTCTTCTCGGCACGCTACTTATCACTGGTCTACGATCCGGCCGCATCACCGGTACCGCCGGTAACCGCACCTGATGCAGAAATATAATCTTTTTTATTCGAGACTGGTGAAGATGATGGAGAGGAAGGAAATCATAAAAAATGTATTAATAATTTTCTGTGTTTTTGTGCTTTTTGCTATTCCGTGGGCATCTTTTTTTGGCATAAAGGATCCGGGTCTTCTGGAAACAGCGACTGTATTTCTACGCACCGGGGCTTTTCTGGTTTTAACGGGTCTGGTTACAAGATTGATTTATCAAATCTATTATAAACCCCTGGCGCAGGAGATGAAGGATGAAGAGAGCAGAGAAACTGATCAAAAAGAGAAGAAACAATTGCTGTTTAAACCAACTATCGGAGGATATATTGGTTTTCTGTTTATGATATTTTTGGGGATATCGTTTCTTATTGTTGCGATCTTCAATAACGATGTTTTATGGATGATTTCTTGTTCTTTCTTGGGGATTGGATTCGGGCTCTACTTTTGGTATCTGATGCCAGTTTTCGTCTTCGCAGAGGATTCAGTCCAAATCAGATCACATCTGTTGTACCTCCTTGGCATTGACAGGAAAACCGTGATAAAATATGCGGATATCACATCAGTGAGTCCTGATGCAAAGATGAACGGTACTTATGGGGTTGAACCCATGCATCGAATGATGATTACATCGAAGGGAAAAACAGAGACGTACGGTTTGATTTGTTATAATCCTGATATAATCGCTAAAATCTGGTTACGGTTCAAAGAAAAACTGGGGAATAAAGTAAAAGTAAAATTAGACTGATGTCTCCTTTATTCTTTCCAACATTTGCAAACCATGACTGGATTATCAGATGAATTCAATGAAAGAGATACTAAAAACCCAATAGAATTTTTTATGGTGTGTTGTCGGAGATGATAGAGAGGAAAGAAACTATAAAGAATGTATTGATAATTTTCTGTGTTATCCTCCTTTTAGGGTTTCTTGGCGGATTTGTTTCCGGCGTAACGGGTCCTGGTGAAACCGCCGGGATTTTCTTACGTACCGCTGGTTTGTTACTCCTGATTACCCTGGGAATGAAACTGTATTCCCAATACTGTACGGAACCCCTGACGAAAGAAATGGAGGAAGAAGAGATCAGGGAGGCTGAACAGGAAGACGAGAAACAGTTGCTGTTTCAACCAACAATCGGAGTTTCAGTTTTTTTTATGTTTTTTATATTATTGTCTGTAATTGCAATAATCTTTCAATTCATGAACCATGACGTAAATTTTGGTTTGATTATTGTAATATTCGGAATGATTGTATTTTTCATCTGGGGTTGGAATCTGACTGCTGTTTTTATTTTTACAGAGGATTCGGTGCAGATCAAATCACATCTGTTTTACCTATTTGGCATAGACCGGAAAACAATTATCAAATATGCGGATATCACATCAGTTTGTCCTGATGCGGAGATGAACGGCACGTATGGGGTTGAGCCCATGCATCGGATGATGATAACAACGAACGGAACAAAACAGGCATATTGTTTACTTTGTTATAATTCCGGTATAATTGCCAAAATCTATTTGCGGTTCAAAGAAAAACTGGGAGGCAAGGTAAGATTAGAATTATTTTCAATTTTGCTTTTCACCTGCACCTGTGACAACAACGGCAGCCGGATTGCAGAGAATGCCAGTTCAGACAACCGGACAAAAAAAGAAAAATCCTCAGAAGACACTGGCTTCCGAGTATACGTTGATCCGATCTTCCTGGATCTCGTAGGGTTTGATCTCGCGGGAGTGATTCGAGCTTCTCATCTTGACGACCTCAACAGCGGTATGGACCTCGGAGAGGTCGTCGGGGCGGATGTATTTCAGGACCACAACCGTGTCCGAGAGATACTCGATAAGTCCGTACCTGCTGGCGTATGCATCGTTTCTGTTATGTTCACTCGTCATCATGACAGTACATTTCAGGTCACGGAGAATCTCGACGAGCCTGAACATCTCAAGCCTTCTCTGGGATTCGTCGTCGAAGAGACCCTCGAAGAGTGATATCGGGTCTACTATCACTCTTTTTGCGCCGATTTCGTAGATAAGTTCCGGCAGTTCATTCCTGATGCTGTTAATCGAGAGATTGAAGTCCGTCGGATCGAGTTTAATGACAAAGAGCGTCAGGTCACGGTATTTCTCAAGGTCAAATCCGCGGTCCTGGATCTTTTCATATATACTCTCTTTCTTCTCCTCAAGACTGATGTATACTACCGTCTCGTTGTTCTTGAGTCCATCGTATGCAAACTGGAGAGCGAAGGTGGTCTTTCCTGTACCGTATGTCCCTATGATTGCACATATGCTCCCTTCAATGAGGCCGCCTTCCATCATATCGTCCAGGCCTTCGATGCCCATTTTGACCCTGTTCTTCTTCATATAACCACTCTGATGTTGCTGACCTCGAATCCTGCCTCGGTCGTGATCTTTGATGCGAATTTAACCAGATCGTTCTCCTCAAGATGGGGCATGGCTCCGCTGAATTTCACGAAGTACATTATTCTCTGTCTTTTTCTTCCCGTGGTCTCCTCCCACCTGAAGTCGATTATTGCATCGCAGCAGTCCGCAACCTCCATCAGTTTGTTGTTTTCGAAGATGCCTTCGGAGACAAGTATGTATATTGTGGATCTCCATGTCTTCGCAACCCTCTGCAGACCTCTCAGGAATCCTATGAGCTGTTTCCAGTCTTCCGGTCCGGTGATTGTAATATTCAGATCGGTTAGTGAGTCTACGACTATAAGGCTCTTATTTTTTATTTTCCTGAGGCTGTTTGTAAGTTCTGCGATTAGACTGTCAGATTTCTTTGTTTTATCCATAGATGAAAGAAGTGAGGACTGTGAGTACCATCCCCTTGGTACAACGCTCTTTTCAAAATAAAAATTTGAGAGGTCGATAAATGAAATATAGTTTTCTACTCCCTCGACAAGATCATCCTTGTATGAAGTCTTGATCTCATTGATTATCGATGAGGTTAATCTTGTAAATGAGATATAGATCATCTGTTCGGGGAGAATCCTGTTTTCTCCGTTTTGACCCGCCTCTTTCATCTTGGAGAGGTAGATGAGTGAGCTCTGAACAAATTCTCTGCTCCCGGCTCCCTGTTCCCCGACGAGCAGCACAACCGAACCAGGTGGAACCCCGCCGTCAAGCACAGGGTCAAGTGATGAGATCCCGGTCGGCATCCGCTGCCTCAGATTATCATCCATATTAATTAATGATACATTCATCTGCCTTTTATGTAAAGATTTTGCTGAAACCGGTCCCGGGTGGAAGGAAGTAAATATAATTGCGGCGTTTAAAAGCATGGGCAGACTGCCAAATTATGGTAATATATATATAAATGATTATCTTTTATTAAATCAGAATCAATTAATATCCTCTCAGGATTTTATAATATACTCTGGAGTTATGAAAAATGCCTTTTCCCGGTTATCATAAAAAAGAGAAGAAGGAAAAATCCGGCAGTGAAGAAACCGGAGAGCCGGATCTGTCTGAACTTATCAGAGGGGTCTTGGGAGAGGAGGATGCCGGTGCTGAGGATTCCCCTGAAGGCGAAAGCGGAGAACCCGGAGACAAAAAAGATGCAATTACTGAATCCCCTGATTCTGCCGGAGAATTTATTATTCCAACAGCTGAACCGGTTCAACCGGGATCTATAGAGCCGGCTGAAAGGAAAGAGGAAGTCTTAAACCCTATTCAGACCACCGGCGGTGATGAAGAAAAAGCGGTCAATGAAGATATTGTTGTTACCGAAGAGGAGCAGGGAACTCCCTTTCAGGTGACGCCTTCCGGAGATGAAGAAGAAACTGCAGCTATAGAACCTGCCGGAAAGGAAGATCAGGAGAAGCCCGTTCCTGTTGAAGAGACCTACACAGAACCGGAGGCCGGACCTGGATCAGGAGAACCTATAGAAATAACAATTCGTTCTGCGGATGAGGATACAATAACCGGCACTTCCATATCTTCGGGAGCAGGAGATAAGGGATCAGCTGATATAGGCAGGCCGGGAAGGAAGAAGAAGGTTGTCGTTGAGGAAAAGAAGAAGGGATTTTTATTCCTGAAGAAAAAGGTTGAATCGATCCGGATATATGACTTTGCGACAGACGGGTCTCTTGTAGAGCCTGTTCTTCCGGATGGTTACACTATTGTGGAGGATTACTGGATTCATGAGGGCCGTTCCAGGGTTGTTATCGCAAGGAACCCTTCTACAAACCTTGAGGAGTACCTGCTCTATGAACCCAAACTATCGAGATTCGAACTGGAACTTGCCGAAAGGCTCTATGAGGATATGAGAGATGTCCTTATCCTGACCGATGAGGAGATACTGGAGGACAAAAAGAAAGTTTTAATGGAGAAGATGAGTCGCCTTTTACATGAGTATAATGTTAAGGTTGAGGATGATACCCTCTTTAAACTCCAGTATTATCTCTTCAGGAACTTCCTTGGGTGGTCAAGGCTTGACTCTCTAATGATCGATCCAAACATCGAGGATATATCCTGCGACGGGTCGGAGATACCAATATTCCTGTACCACCGGAAGTATAGAAACATCAGGACAAATGTGATCTTTGATGAGGATACTCTATACTCGCTTGCTATTCTCCTCGCCCAGAGATCCGGAAAGCACATATCCGTATCCCAGCCGATGCTTGATGCAACCCTCCCTGACGGGTCACGTCTCCAGCTGACTCTCGGAAAGGAGGTCACCAGCAGGGGGACCTCGTTTACGATAAGAAAGTTCCGTGAAGAGCCTTTCAGCCCAATTGAACTTATCGACTACGGAACATTCAATGTCGACCAGCTCGTGTACTTCTGGCTTGCTATCGAGAACAACAAGAGCCTGCTTTTTGTCGGCGGGACTGCAAGCGGAAAGACAACCTCCCTGAATGCGGTGTCCCTGTTTATCCCGCCGCTTTCAAAGATTGTCAGCATAGAGGACACAAGGGAAATCACCCTCTACCATGAAAACTGGATTGCAACGGTTACGAGGGAGTCCGTCACAGAGAGTTCGGGGTCGAAGATAGATATGTTCGATCTCCTAAAGGCTGCAATGAGGCAGAGACCCGAGTACATACTCGTAGGTGAAGTGAGGGGTGTTGAGGCCCAGACTCTCTTCCAGGCTATGAATACCGGCCATACGACTTTCTCGACTCTCCATGCCAACAGTGTCGATGCAGCTATTCACAGGCTTGAGAATGCTCCGTTGAACGTCCCAAGGAACATGGTGCAGGCGCTTGATATCGTCACCGTTCAGGCGCTCGTATTCAGGGGAAAGGAGAGGGTAAGGCGTGCCCTTGAGGTCGTCGAGATCGCGGGAATCGATCCGGGCACAGGCAACCTCCGTGTTAACACTGTTTTCGATTATGATCCGGTCTCTGACATCCATTCCTATTCCGGGAGGTCACAGGTTTATACAAAAATAATGGAAGTCAGGGGGTGGAGCAAGGAGGAGATGTCGGAAGAGATTGTCAGGCGGCAGAAGATCATACAGGCAATGCACGACCAGGGCATTATCGATTATATAAACGTAACAAAGGTATTCCAGGCATATGCAATCAATTCCGCAAATGTGTTGGAGAATCTGAGTGATCTTAAGAAGGCATTTCTATGATCGTAGACCGGTATATCAGCTGGAGGCTGAAGAGGAATCCTGATGCATATCTCGAACTCCATGCAGATCTGATCTCTGCAAGGATGGGTATAACGCTTTACAGGTTCATGCAGTTATGCCTGATAAGTGCCTTAGCCGCAGGTTTTTGCATAGGGATTGCCGGATCCATTATTGCCTCCCTTGTATACATCCCGAGAATATCAATACAGATCTACAATGTATTCAACATTCATTTACCTTCATACTACGTCCCCGAACTTAACCAGGCTAATTTCAGCCTGCTTACATTTCTGTTAATATTTGTACTGACGACGATAATCGCCTACCGGCTGATGTTGAAGTATCCTGCAATTAAGAAATCATCGCGGGGAACTAAGATCAATCTCTCACTTCATAATGCAGTATCGTATATGTATGCCATGAGAAGGGGCGGTGCTGAGATGCTGGAGATTATGAGGTCTATATCAGAGAATGCAGCTGTATATGGGGAAGTGGCAGTCGAGTTCAGGCAGGTGCTGAGGGATGCCGAATACTTTGGATATGACCTTCTTACAGCTCTCCGTAATCTTAGCATGACCACCCCTTCGGCCAAACTCAAGGACTTTCTTGAGGACCTTATATCGGTTATAGGCAGCGGAGGAAACATTGCCCATTATCTTGAAGGCAGGGTTCGGCTGTACCAGGAGGAGGCAAGGTTCGAGCAGCTGCAGTTCCTCTCGACACTCCAGGTAATTGCGGAGTCCTATGTCACGGTATTTGTCGCCGGGCCGCTCTTCCTGATAATAATAATGGTTGTTATGGGAATGGTCGGGACTTCAGCCGTTCTGCAGCTGAGCGTTATAACATATATTCTACTTCCCGTAGGAGCGAGTATATTCATCCTCTTCATCGATATGATGACTCTTTCTGATGAGATCGTTGAAAAGTACACGCGTATTGTCGAAATGAAGCAGTTCGATGACGTTGTTCTCGAAGAGAAAGAAGGTGAAGAACAGAATTTCAGGGCGCTTGACAGATATGACAGGATGAAGGCAATCCGTGCGTTTATTAAAAATCCGCTTGATTGGTTCATAACTGATGCCAACCGTTCCCTGTACTTCACGATCCCCCTCTTCCTGATCTATCTCATTGTACTGTACATTCTAACTCCTGCATATGCGGATCCGGAGATCTATTATGATGTAATAGATGATCACCTGATAATTGCAATGCTGATTATTGTGGTCCCATATGCGCTATTTTTTGAATTATGGCGGAGGAAACTCCGTGGAATTGAATCTTCAATTCCTGATTTTCTCGACAGGCTCTCAGGAATAAACAGGGTGGGTCTGACTCTTGCCGGTGCAATTGATGTTCTTGTTAAGGCAAATCTTGGTCTTATCTCCTATGAGATCAGGAGGATTAAGAGGGATCTCGAATGGGGGGCGAGTGTCAGGGACGCACTTGTCAGGTTTGAAGAGCGTGTCAATACCGCTGCTGTTGCAAGGACTGTAACGCTCATCACCAAAGCGAGTGAAATGAGCGGGGATATCGGAGAAGTACTGAGTATTGCATCTGGTGATGCGAGGATGAGCGAGACACTGAAAAAGGAGAGGGGCGGAGAGATGTTCATCTATACCGTTATTATATACCTGGCATTCTTCGTCTTTATCTTCGTAGTCTCGGTTCTTAATACGAACTTTCTCCAGATAATCGGGGAACTTGGCAATGTCACTGCCGGAAGTTCCTCGGTCTCCGGCTCATCGTCTTTTACAATGGCTGCCGAGATGGACATTGATGTCTTCAGGCGGCTGCTGTATCATACCTGTCTTATCCAGGCGATCTTTTCAGGAATTATTGCAGGGCAGATGGGTGAAGGAATGGTAAAATCCGGAATCAAGCATGTGGCGGTTATGCTGATTATTTCGCTGCTGATATTCAACCTGTTCATATGAAAAATATCAGAACATCTCTTTACTTGTGAAAAAAAATATGCAACGGCTGCCTTCCCTGCGAAATATATCATTTCAAAAGCTTTATTAAAACGAATATTTTTCATTTTTTTGTTCCCGATTAAGTGCATATACAATAATGCCTAAATAAATTGTCAGGTTATAATACATATAAAAACGACAATCCGGATTTGTCGGAGTTCAATTGTCATGATTTTGCGGGAGCGGAGCGGGGCCTTTACCGGCCTGGAAGCGGCGATAGTACTGATTGCTTTTGTTGTAGTTGCTTCTGTTTTTGCCTTTGCTGTAATCGGAGCCGGATATTTTGCAACACAACAGACCGAGAGAACGGCATATTCCGCCCTTCAGCAGACCGGTTCAGCTCTTGAAATTCTTGGAAATGTACATGGCTTAAAGCGTGCCGATGACGAGATAGGCATCATTAGATTCAATGTTGGTCTTGCTCCTGGTGGTAAATATGTCGCATTCGACAAGATGGTTCTTACCTGGACGACAAAAGACGATATCAGGATCTACGATGCGAACGAACCGCTTTATGATTCGATGATAGATGAGGGGAAATGGGGCATTATAAGTATAAAACCCTCTACCGCCACCGGAGATACTGTTCTTGAGGAGAATGAGGTGTATACAGTTTATGTCAACCTGACTCCCGGTGAGGAGATAGGTCCGGGAGAGGATTTTTCGCTTGAACTCACTTCCACATCCTCAATGTCACTGATTATCAGGAGAAGTGCTCCCTGGCAGATTGACAATGTTAATATCCTCTATTAAAAGGGGAATAATCGGGCATTAACATGAGAGATATTTCGGGTGAGAACCTTAAGAAGAAAAATGTCGCCCGCTTATCGATATTATCCAATACTTTCCTTGTTTTTATGAAACTTGGTGCCGGTTTATCCATCGGTTCGATAAGCATCATCTCCGAAGCGGTTCATTCGGCCGTAGACCTCGTTGCAGCTGCAATAGCATATATCTCAGTAAAAAAATCCGCGATTCCGCCCGACGGGTGCCACGAATACGGGCACGGCAAGTTCGAGGATATTTCGGGAATCGTCGAGGCCGTCCTGATCGTTGCCGCCTCGCTTATAATTCTCTATGAGGCCTTCATGAATCTTGCAGGGGGTCATGAGATCGCCTCACAGGAGTTCCTTTTTGTCGGAATTATTGTCATGCTGATATCGACTGTGATGAACTTCTATGTTTCATCCAGGCTCTTCGCGGTTGCAGAGGAGACGGGCTCAATTGCCCTTGAGAGCGACGGCTGGCACCTTCGTACCGACGTCTTTACCTCGGCCGGAGTTATGGTCGGGCTCGTTCTTATCCGGATTACGGGCATTGCCGAGCTTGATTCGATTATTGCAATAGGGATTTCGTTTGTTATCCTGCATGCAGCCTATGATCTGATAAAGAGGGCATTAGGCCATCTTACTGACAGATCGCTTCCGGAGGGAGAGACCGCGGAGATGCTTGAGATGATAAAGAGGTTCTGTGGGAATGATGTGAGTTTTCATGCATTCAAGTCGCGGAGGGCCGGTCCGGACCGTTTTATTGAATTTCATCTCAATGTTCCCGGGACTCTTAGTGTAAATGAGTCTCATGAGCTGACGGATCGGATTGAGGAGGCAATGAAGACAAAATTCGGACGGATATTTGTGACAATTCACGTTGAGCCGTCAAAAACCAAAAAGGATTAAATAATCCCCGGACTATCTATTTTCAGGTGAAATTGTAATGTGTTCAGGAGCCGGAGGATTCGACGTCGAGCTGAATGATCGCGTCAAATCAAAAAAATACAAATGCAGGAATTGCGGGGCAACATTTGAGAGTGTCTCAAAACGCCCTGTCTGTCCCACCTGCCAGTCGGAATCTGTAGATCTTGTATGATTGTCCCTCTT
This sequence comes from Methanomicrobiaceae archaeon, assembly GCA_016928355.1. Lineage (GTDB taxonomy): Archaea > Halobacteriota > Methanomicrobia > Methanomicrobiales > Methanomicrobiaceae > Methanolacinia. The sequence goes on along the minus strand of JAFGKW010000045.1, from coordinate 11,056 downwards.
GAAAGAGAACTTCTTTTAATCAGGAGAGGTAATCCTTTTTTACTTGTTGCAAAGGCAGCAGAGCTTTTCGTTCTCTGTATCGAGACATTTGAAAAAGAGATCTGCCAGACCGTCGGAGAGGGCGATTTAATAGTGGTATCCGCCCCGGAGGGAGGGGATCTCCGCCATGCGGCGATATTGATCGAACTCGTCCGGACATATCACCAGCCTGTCTTCGTTCTGCCGAAGGCTCACCCGGGATCAGCTAGGCTGTCGATGGTTGTATCTGCAGGCCCTGAGGTAATTCCCCGCTGCGACATCACACGCGGGACGCATCCCGAGCAGGATTTGATCTGTGCACCCGAAGAGTTCGGGAACCTGAGGCTATCTTCGGCACCGGGAGGGGTGGAGGTTTTTGTCCCGGAGGGCGAAGCGGATCTCTTCTCAATATCAAAGCTCTAACTGTTTAAAACCGGGTGGTTTGACCCTTTTTTGGGAGGGGCGGAGTGCTGTTACCCGGGAAAGAGTTCCCGGTTTTATCCCCTTGAAAAAAAAGCTAACCTCAACCTGAAATAAAAATCATTAATAGCCTTCCTATATGATACTTAATGTATTGCCGTGAGAGGAGGGTTGGATGAAGACTGAGGTCCTCAAGAGCATCAAAGAGACAGAAGAAGAGTACAAATCTATGGTCAGCGCTGCTCACGATGAGAAAAAGCGCGCAATCGCTAACGCGGAGCAGGAAGCTGGAAATCTTATTGCGAAAGCAAAGTCAGATGCCGAAGAGTACAAGAACAAGCGCATCGCAGACGCAAGGGCTGAGGCAGCCAAAAAATACGCAGAGATCGTCAAAGACGGTGAGAAGCGAGCTGAAGCTCTCAAAAAGAACGCAGCCTCCAACCTTGACAAAGCAGTGGAACAACTTGTTTCACAGTTCAAGGTGAAGGTCAATGTTTAAAGTCCAGAGGATGAGCAAGCTGCTCATCGCAGCGTCTAAAGATCAGCTTGAACCGGTTATACGTGAGTTGTACCGTCACAATGTCTTTCACATAGAGGACTTTGTCGAGCAGGGGGAGGAGGGCTACGAAGGCTTTAAGATCGGGAAACCGATCGAAGGAGCCTCCGCTACTTCCGGAAAGCTTCTCAGGATCCGTTCCTTATCGAACATGATCGGCATTTCAGCCGGCGATGTAGAATCAGGAGTGGTGCAGGGAAAAGGTGCGCTCTCAACAAGGATTGAGAGTGAACTCCCAAAGATTGAGGATGAGATCGGCGTTTTAGTTGAACGCAGGAACTCTTTCGAGAGCAATCACAGGGAGTATATCCAGAAACTGGAAGACCTGGAAATCTTTGCAAAAGTCCCGATGGATCTTTCATTACTACGGGGATACGACGGTTTCGACGTTTTTGCAGGATCTATCCCGCAGGATGTCGAGCTGCCGGTGGACAGTGAAAAATTCTTCACTGCCGAGGTTCCCGGAAACCTCCTGATTGCAGTCGTGCCCAAAGAGTCGTCACAGGAAGTCGAAAGGTTTCTTGTAGACAACGGGTTTACGGCTGTTGCCATTCCTGTTGAGGATGGCACGGCGGAGTCTAACATTGAGAAGTACAATCAGGAGATTACCCGTCTCGAGAGCGAGATTGGTCAGTTATCAGAGCAGATTTCTGCTCAGAAAGAAAAGCACGCAGAATTTTTGGTGGCATGCGAAGAACTGCTCACGGCAGATGTTGAGCGTGCAGAAGCACCATTGAGATTCGCAACTACCAATGAGGCATTTGTTGCCGAAGGGTGGGTGCCATCAGACGATGTGGAAAGCCTTACAAACGATCTCCGGGCTTCCACAGGTGGAAAGGTGTTCGTCACCGAAGAGGAGATCAACTACGATGAGGATGCTGTACCTATCGAGTATAACAGCCCGAACTGGGCAAAGCCCACAGAGGCTTTGATGGATATATACTCCAGGCCTCAGTATACCGAGTTCGATCCGACACTTCTTGTCGCGATCGTGTTCCCGATATTCTTTGGATTTATACTCGGAGATATCGGATATGGAGCAGTTCTCTTAATAATGAGCTTCGGGCTCCGCAAACTTGTCAAAGACAGTGTTGCTGGAAACCAGCTGCTCGATGTTTTGAGAAACGCCAGTGTATCAAGTATAATATTTGGTGTGCTGTACAGCGAATTCCTTGGTTTTGCATGTCCGTGGAACCCGATCATCATGAGCCGCCATTTCAATATCGGTGCGGCACACGGCGGTCACGGGCCTGAAGCGATCCTTCTGCTGATTGTAACGGCATGGATCGGTATTCTGCATATTACACTTGGAAGAGCTATTCATGCCAGAAATGCAATGATCCAGCTCCACCCGGGAGAACACCGCAGCAAGGTGGTTTTCGCCCAGATTGGGTGGATTATTGTCATGTGGGGGATTCTCCTGGCGATATGGACGATTGCACCGATCCCGATGATGCCTGATCTTACAGGTGCAATGGCGATTGCAGGGTACAATATATTCCTGCTTGTCGGCGCCCTGATGATTCTTATTGGAATTGTTGGAATTGGAAGGGAATCCGCACTCGAACTTATGGAACTCCCGACAATCATCAGCCACGTACTATCTTATACGCGTCTGGCTGCAGTCGGTCTTTCATCGGTTGCAATTGCAGCGGTTACAAACTTCATATCAATCGGTATGATTATTGAGCCTGCGATGGCGGATTTCGGCATAGTAAGCATTGTAATGATAATTGTGGGAATCGTTGTATTCCTTATAGGACACATATTGAACACCGCACTTGGTCTCCTTGGCGGTGGTCTACACTCGATTCGTCTCCACTACGTGGAATTTTTCACAAAGTTCTACCAGGGCGGCGGAAGAAAATACGAACCGTTTGGTATAATCAGGAAATTTACGGAGGATTAAAAAATGGCAGTAGAAACTATGACAATTGAAGTTGCTGAAGCATCAGCAGTCGGATTCAAAGCAATCGGTGCAGGTCTCGCAGTAGGTCTTGCAGGAATGGGTACCGGTCTCGCACAGCTCGGTATTGGTGGAGCAGCAGTAGGAGCAACCGCAGAAAATAAGGAGATGTTCGGTCTCGCACTTCTCTTCACGGTTATTCCGGAAACAGTGGTTATCTTTGGTCTTGTTGTTGCACTTCTTCTGCTCTTCACATAAGCAAATTTCCAGGAGTAGATAAGACAATGGCATTGGATGCTGTAGTCGGCGAGATTAAGGCAAAGGGCGAAAAAGAGGCCTCTGCAATCAAAGCTGAAGGCAAAGCAGAATCTGATAAGATTCTTGCAGAAGCCGGAGAGCAGGTTGCAGTCATCAAGACCTCGGCTGAGGAGGATGCTGTTAAGCAGTCCGCCCAGATCGTCAACAGGGAGATAGCCGCAGGAAACCTGGCTGTAAAGCGCCAGGTCTTAAATGCGGAGAAGGCCCTGCTGGACGAGGTCTATGCTGCAACTGTCAAAGCAATCAGCGATCTGCCGGATGATTTCCATAAAAAGGCGGTTCGTGAGCTCTGCAAGGCAGCGGCAAAGGAGCTTGGAGAGGGTGTATTCTACTGCAGTGAGCGTGATAAGGCTGCAGTCGAATCGGCAATCTCAGAGCTTAAGACCCTCGCCGGATTCTCGCTGGCAGGAACAAAAGATATCTCCGGTGGCGTCATTGCCGAGAGCAAAGACGGGCAGCTGCAGCTGGATTACAGTTACGGCGCCTATCTTTCCGAGGTCTGGGAGACCGGACTCCGGGGCGCATCAGAGACGCTCTTTGGGTAGAGGGGGAGGCAGAAAATGGCTGCAGTAAATACTACAGGCCCTGCACCCTACATATACGCCTGCACTCGCATGAAGGTGCGAAAGGCGACCCTCATCCCGCGTGAGGAGTATATGCGCATGCTCAACATGGAGCTGCCAGGGATAACCAGGATCATCGAAGAGACGCACTACAAGGCTGAGATCGACGAGCTTGCCTCGTCCTTTTCAGGTATAGACCTGGTGGAGATCGCACTCTCGTGGAATCTTGCAAAGGAGTACCAGAAGATTATCGAGCTTGTACCGGGTCACCTGAAAGGGTTTACCCGGAGTTATCTCCTTCGGTGGGACATCCAGAACGTGCTGACGATCCTTCGCGGAAAATCCCAGGATATTCCGCAGGGCAGGATCAGGGAGATAACAATCCCTGCAGGAAGCCTCGACAAGAATGCCCTCGACAGGCTCATCGCCGAAGATTCGGCCGACAGGATCGTCGAAGCCCTGAAAGCTCATGTACTCTACCCCGTATTCGAGCGGGAGATGGCCGGAGCTGTTGAATCGGGATCGTTTGCCCATATGGAAAACGAGCTCTTCAAGGCGTATTACACAGAGATTGTCCGGGCGGCAAAGGGCGGTGTCAAGGGTGGACATGCATTTCTGCAGTACATCCGTCTCGACATCGATACCCGGAACCTCATGACATTATTCCGCGTGAAGGGTTCGCTTGAGAGTGATGAACTGCGTGAGATGATGATCGCCGGCGGAACATTCTCCGTCGAAGAGCTTGTCCGTCTTGCAGGTTCGGAGAGCAGCGACGAGATTATCGAGACGATCAGGAACCGCCTGAATCTGGATTCATTTACAGAGGTTCTTGAAACATTCAGGGAAGAAAAATCGGTTCATAAGATCGAGATCGCACTTACAAAGGCGAAGCTCGATCAGCTTGACAAACTGGCAAAACGCTACCAGTTTTCGGTGTGTCCGATTCTGCTCTACCTCGAACTCAAGCAGTACGAAGTTTCAAACCTTCGTGCGTTAGCACGCGGCAAGGAGTCTAAGCTCGAGCCGGAGAGCATCGGGGCCTGTATGGTGGTGTAAGAGATGGAGATCGCAGTTATTGGAAACAGTGAATTTATCCTGGGTTTTCGCCTGGCAGGTATCCAGAAGACCTTTGCGGCAGAGAACAGCGATGCACTCGCCGAACTCGTCACAAAGGTCATGGATGATGCCGAAGTCGGCATACTTGTGATGAACGGCGAGGATATGGCAAAGCTGCCGCTCAGGATGCGCACCACCCTTTCGGACTCGGTCAAGCCGACGGTTATCGCCATCGGCGGTGAAGAGGGCGGACTTTCCATCAGAGAGAGAATTAAGAGATCAGTGGGTGTTGATCTGTGGAAGTAAAAGGAAAATCAAAAGGAATTCTAAAGAGGATTTCCGGGCCGGTCGTAACTGCCGTCGACCTTGACGCCCACATGTACGATGTGGTCAAGGTCGGAGACGAGCAGCTCATGGGTGAGGTCATCAAAATTGACGGTGACGATACCATCATCCAGGTATATGAAGCGACTGACGGTATCCGACCGGGGGAGCCTGTGGAGAACACGGGAATGTCCCTCGCGGTAGAGCTCGGACCCGGTCTTCTGACAAGTATCTACGACGGTATTCAGAGGCCTCTTGAAGTGCTCATGGAGAAGATGGGCAGCTTCATCGAGCGCGGAGTGTCAGCTCCGGGTCTTGATCATGCAAAGAAGTGGGAATTTAAGCCCTTAAAGAAGAAAGGCGACGAAGCCGGCCCCGGTGCAATCATCGGAGAGGTCCAGGAGACGAACATCGTCACCAGGATCATGGTTCCGCCGAACTTCAGGGGCGGAAAGATCAAAGACATCAAGAAGGGCGAATTCACTGTTGACGATGTAGTCTGTACTCTCGATTCCGGCGAAGAAGTCACAATGATGCAGAAGTGGCCTGTCCGTGTTCCGAGGCCTGTCTTCGAGAAGAAGAACCCGGACATCCCGCTGATTACAGGACAGCGTATTCTTGATGGTCTGTTCCCTGTTGCAAAGGGCGGTACAGCCGCTATCCCCGGACCGTTCGGGTCAGGAAAGACGGTTACCCAGCAGGCACTCGCAAAGTGGTCCGATGCAGAGATTGTTGTCTACATCGGCTGCGGTGAGCGTGGAAACGAGATGACAGAGGTTCTTACCGAGTTCCCCGAACTTGAGGATCCAAAGTCCGGAAAGCCTCTCATGGAGAGGACAATCCTTATCGCAAACACATCGAACATGCCTGTGGCAGCCCGTGAGGCATCGGTTTACACCGGTATCACAATCGCGGAGTACTTCCGTGATATGGGATACGATGTATCACTGATGGCAGATTCAACTTCACGCTGGGCAGAGGCAATGCGTGAAATTTCATCACGTCTTGAAGAGATGCCCGGAGAAGAGGGTTACCCGGCATACCTGTCGGCCCGTCTCTCAGAGTTCTACGAGCGTGCAGGACGTGTCGAGACACTCGACCGCGGATTCGGTTCGATCACAGTTATCGGTGCGGTTTCACCGCCCGGTGGTGACTTCTCAGAGCCTGTTACGCAGAACACACTGCGTATCGTAAAGTGCTTCTGGGCTCTTGACGCAAAACTGTCACAGCGCCGTCACTTCCCTGCAATCAACTGGCTGAACTCTTACTCGCTCTACCTCGACTCACTTTCGTCATACTATGACGAGAACGTATCACCCGAGTGGAACCCGCTGAGGGTCTGGGCTATGGGTGTTCTCCAGAAGGAATCAGAACTCCAGGAGATCGTCCAGCTTGTAGGATCCGATGCACTGCCCGATGAGGAGCAGGTCACAATCGAGGTTGCTCGCCTTCTCCGTGAGGTATTCCTCCAGCAGAACGCATTCGACCCCGTTGACACATTCTGTTCGATGGAGAAGCAGTTCGACATCATGAAGGCGATCAGGAAGTACGCTGATCTCGGCTATGATGCCCAGAAGTCTGGTGCACCGATCGCTGCAATTGTCGATGTCAAGGCAAAGAACGAGCTTGTACAGATCAAGTTCATCGCCGATTACAAGTCCGAACTCGATAAGATCCTCAAGCAGATGGATACCGAGTTTGCAAAAGTTAAGGAGGCCTGATTGAGATGAAGGAGTATCGCACAATTTCAAAGGTCCAGGGACCGCTTGTATTCGTCGAGAAGACGGAGCCGGTAGGCTATTCCGAACTTGTAAACATAGTTCAGTCCGACGGCCAGATCAAACGCGGTCAGGTTCTTGATACATCCGACGAGATCGTAGTAGTACAGGTATTCGAGTCCACAGCCGGTATCGGAAGGGACTCCGGTGTAAGATTCCTCGGCGAGACAATCAAGATGCCTGTCGGAAAGGACATGCTCGGACGTATCCTCTCCGGCGGCGGTAAGCCGAAGGACGGCGGTCCTGAGATCGTGCCTGAAGAGAGGCTCGAGATCACGGGAGCTGCCATCAACCCGTATGCACGTGCATCGCCGGATGAGTTTATCCAGACCGGTATATCGACGATCGACGCGACAAACACACTCGTTCGTGGACAGAAGCTCCCGATCTTCTCGGGTTCAGGTCTTCCTCACAACGAGATTGCCCTGCAGATCGCCCGCCAGGCAAAGGTCCCGGGCTCAGACGAGCAGTTCGCTGTCGTATTCGCAGCTATGGGTATCACAAAGGAAGAAGAGAACCAGTTCATGGCCGACTTCGAGAGGACAGGTGCCCTCGAACACGCTGTCGTGTTCCTCAACCTTGCCGATGACCCGGCTGTAGAGCGTATCATCACACCGCGTCTCGCACTGACAACTGCAGAATACCTCGCATTCGAGCTCGATTATCACGTGCTTGTCATTCTTACTGATATGACAAACTACTGTGAGGCTCTCCGCCAGATCGGTGCAGCCCGTGAGGAGGTTCCCGGACGTCGTGGTTACCCCGGTTACATGTATACCGATCTTGCATCGCTCTACGAGCGTGCAGGTATCATCAAGGGCAAGAAGGGATCGGTTACCCAGTTCTCCATCCTGACAATGCCCGGTGACGACATCACACACCCGATTCCTGATCTGTCAGGATATATTACTGAGGGTCAGATTGTAGTCAGTCGTGAGCTTCACAGAAAGGGTATCTACCCGCCGATCAACGTTATGCCGTCGCTTTCACGTCTGATGAACCTCGGTATCGGTGAGGGAATGACCCGTGAGGATCACAAGAAGGTCTCCGATCAGATGTACGCCGGATATGCGGAGGGTGTTGACCTCCGTGGTCTTGTGGCCATCGTCGGAAAGGACGCACTCTCGGAGCGTGACCGTCTTTTCCTCGAGTTCGCTGATCTCTTTGAGGACAAATTTGTCCGCCAGGGTCACGACGAGGACAGGTCGATTGAGGATTCGCTCGATCTTGGATGGGAGCTTCTTGCAACCCTGCCCGAGGACCAGCTTACACGTATTGACCGTGAGATGATCCACAAGTACCACCCGAAGTACAGAAAGAAGGAGTGAGCCTGGAATATGGCGCTTAAAGATGTAAAGCCAACAAGGTCTGAGCTTATCAACCTTAAAAAGAGGATCAAACTCTCCGAACGAGGCTATAACATTCTCAAGATGAAGCGCGACGGGCTTATCCTTGAGTTCTTCAAGGTGCTTGAGGAAGCGAAGAAGAGCAAGAGCGAGCTTAACGACAACTACGAAAAGGCACTTAAGACGATCGCGGTGGCAAACACCGTTGAGGGTGCGATCAGGGTTAAGGCGGCTGCAATGGCGGTCAAGGAGAATCCCCAGATCACACTCAACCAGAAGAACATCATGGGTGTCGTCGTGCCTGAGATCGAGTCGTCAGCTGTAAAAAAGGACATAGTTCAGAGGGGCTACGGTGTCCTCGGTTCGTCGGCAGTTGTCGACGAGACTGCCGAGGCCTTCGAGGAGCTCGTCGATTCAATCATCCGGGCGGCCGAGATCGAGACGACCATGAAGAGGCTTCTCGACGAGATCGAGTCCACAAAACGCCGTGTCAACGCTCTTGAGTTCAAGGTTATCCCCGAGCTTTCAGAAGCTCGTGACTTCATCAAGATGAGACTTGATGAGATGGAAAGGGACGAACTCGTTCGTCTCAAAAAGATCAGGGCCAAGGCCCAGGCAAAATAATTTTTTTTCTTTCGGGATTTTTTTGGTTTTTTTTATTGTCCTTTATAATTAAAATTTAGAGAGATTCTCTCCAGTCAGCAGATATCTCCCGACATATACTCCTTAAAGGCAAAGAGGATGTGGCTGTCATTATTCAGTTCACTGAGTAACTGTTCTCTTTCCTCCGGGCTGTAGTCATAAAAAACATCATAGTACACTACTTTTGCCTTTTTTATTGAAACTCCGCTTTGTAGAAGACCCTCATAGATCTCTTTTCTGCTTTTATTTCCTCCTGAAAGGAGAAAGACAGGATATGTCAGTGTGCTGTTGGATTCTTTCACTGAAGGTGAGATTAAATCAAACAAAGTCGATGAAAACCGTACATTGAATGTGTAGTTTTTATCATTCTCGGCAGTTGTATAAATCTCCTGATACTGTGACTCATTTGATTCAATATAATAGCCTACGTTTCCGTACCAGCCGGAATCGTCAGGTGGATATATTTCCACATCTTCCAAAGTCCCGATACCAAATTTATTGAGGATCTGAAGGATTTCTTCGTTGGAAATTGAAGACTCAACCAGAACCCCATCTCTCCAGAACCCGATCTGGTCAGCTTTCATGTGCCATTCTTCGGTGGAGCTGCATGGTTTTCCTGTTGATGAATAATTATCTGTAATGTTCTGTATTTTGTCTGAGGAATTAAATTGAGAAAAATTATCAAAAGCAACAAATAAAAGGATTGCTGCAACAGCACAAATTAGCAATAGGGGTAACATTTTTCTCTTCATACTTACACTTTCCCTAAAAAATTGATTATTTTAATCCTTTACTCTTATATTTTCATTGTAAAAGTCAGGATTTAATTCATTCATCCACTCCCATCCCTGAGAACCACCATATGCTGGATTATTGAGGTATAAATAAGTTAAATCAGTACTCCCCGATCTCCAATATCCAGAGCAGGCACGAGAGTGGCCATTATTTTCAACAACGAACGGCCTGTTGTTGTTTATCTCATCCTTTACATCATCCCAATATAGAAGGTCGTAATCATTTGAATTACTTTTACCTAATCCATCAGAGGCAATAGGGGATTGATAATAATACAACTGTTGTTCTGTTGTAGCACCTTGTTCTGTTGTAATTCCCATTTTATCAGCAATATCATCTTGATTTCTTGTTACTCCATGATACTCTGATATCATCTGGGCACATGCAACTGCACACCAATTATCATGATTTTGTCCATGGAGAATGAAATTACTAAGTGTTTTATATTCAGAAACAGTTAAACTCTTTATTAACTCTTTATCCATTATCTTTATAATTTGTTCTGATAATGGTAGACTACGAGCATCTGTTATAGTAGGTACAGATTTATAATATTCCCTGACTAAGTTATCATAATTAATCCAAGAGTCTATATTTTTATTTATTATACTAGATGGAATATCCTCATAATATGAAAAACAGTCTTTTTCTTCAACAAGTGAATAATCATAAGAGTCAATCACTATTTTATTCTCGGTCCCTGATTTTGGATCGGAATAAGAAGCCATCATTCCAATTTTAGGATAAGAATAGCAGACCAACTTTGTTGAAAAAGAACAACTTTCACCTGAAAGTTGGATTGCTTTTTCTTGAACTGTCTTTTCTAATTTTTCAACATCTAACTCTTCTTCCTGCAAACCGATTGTAATGACTGAATTTCCAATCACTTTACTTGCAGCAATTTTGATTTCACCTAATTTCTCTCCGTTTTTATATACATTAAATAAATAAAACAATTTTTGTCCATTTATGTCATAGATAATTTCAGGATTAGTGTTTAATGTAGCTCCAAGCCACTTCTCGTTGTCATCTAAGATGCCGGCAGAGTAAAACTCAATTAAAGCAAAAAATGCGTGATCATATGCATCGTCAACTGAAACATAGTTTTTTTCAATAATGCTTTCATCTTTAATAGCACTAACCGCCGGAACAAACACCGCACCGGCAAGTGCCATTACCAATAGCAGGCTTAAGGCCCGCATACCGAATTTCGTTTTCATTTTTTTCACCTCGTTTCAGGTTAACAACCGGCATGCAAACCTTAATCTGCGATAGTGATGACATAGGAAATGCCGGTTGTATCGGTCGGCAAAGAAGGATCAGGCTGCATGGGT
>JAFGKW010000044.1 GCA_016928355.1 Methanomicrobiaceae archaeon | reverse complement strand
GGTTGAGCAAAGCTCCTCTATATCGTATTCCTTAAGGAGGCGTAGCTCCTCTTCAAGTTCGCAGGTCTTTTTTTTAATTCCTTTTATTGAGTTAACCGAAGCCAATTTGTATCTCCTGATTGCGGCAGATATGTATGTTTTTATCCTCTGAAATAATGTCGTCTCTCTACATCAGGATGAAGGGATCGGAGGTTTGTCTTCCTGAAATATTCTCTTCTCAGACAGCAGATCCACATAGTCGTCGAACCAAAGAGCTTCCGGGTCTCTCTTAAAACTCATGAATTTCCCAATATCCTTCCATTCAGCCGCCTGATGGTATTTCATGTATGTTCTTTCGTCATCAATGCCTACTATTGCGATCTTCCCGCTGACATGCGACATTACGAATGTGAATCTTTTTGCAAGCCCCGAACATCCCATCTTCGCCTGTTCGAGGATAAAATACGCCTCCTCCACCGGAACGACGAAATGCCTGTTGCCAAGAGTCGGGCGGCACTGAAAGACATAGTAAGGAGCGATTCCAGCGAAAGAAAGCTTTCTGAAAAGCTCCGCGATCGAATCTGGATCATTGTTTATCCCGTTCAGGAGCGGAGTCTGATTGGCGAAAACAGCTCCTGCCTCCTGTAGGATGTTTACTGCCTTTATTGCAGGTTCGGTCAGCTCACGCGGGTGGTCGAACTGGGTAATGATATAAATCTCCTTATCCTTCCTGCCGGTTTTTCTGATCATTTCAGGAAGGTGAGGGTCGTTTATTATTCTGAAAGGGTTGTATGCCGGGACTTTCGTTCCGATCCTTATAATTTTTATATGTTTTATGTTACTGATCCTGCTGACTATCTTTTTAAGCTGTTTTGTCGAGAGAAAAAGCGGATCCCCTCCGCTCAGGAGGACGTTTGTTATCTCCGGGTGTGAGGAGATATAGGCGAGATCAGCATCTATGTCCCTTGCAATCTCGCGTATACCTTCGTCCATGAAAAGTCTCTTCCTGAAGCAGTACCTGCAGAATCCCGCACACATGTCGCTTACAAGGACAAGGGCAGTCTGCTCATATTTATGCTCCATTCCGGGCTCGACCACATATTTTGCTTCCTCTGAAGCATCGAGCCTTCCCCATTCCTCAAGCTCGGCAGAATCAGGAATCACTATCTTCCTTATGGGATCGGCCGGGTCGTCCCAGTTGATAAGTGACAAGTAATATTCATTCGAGCGGAATGCGAATTTTTCCTGTACCTTTGCGAGTTCCTCTTTCTCAGCGCTGGAAAGCCCGCTGATCTTCATGATATCCGTGATATATTTTGGATTATACATCCTGATCAGGTGCTGATAGGGTTGAGTTATGTTATAGCTTTCCCCCCTGGAATCGTTGCAGGATTTCAACTACTCAAAATATTTTTTCTGTATGCTGTAGGTATATCCCCCATCGATCTCCGATATGCTGTTTTCATATGCTTCAAGATACTGCCCGCAGTTGCTTCCTATAAGATTCTCCTCGAGTTCCCCTATGCTTATTATCACATCGTATCCGGCATCTCTAAGGGATTCTGTAATACTGTTTTCTTCACAATACTCCGGGCTATTTACACCCGGGACGATATATGAATCGATCCTGTTCTCCATTGCCCTGAATGTCGGGTTTACAGGGGTTATCTTTACAAGGAATGCATCTGGTGTGAAGTATTCCAGCAGGACCGCCGGATCTATCTTCATATTTTTACCCAATGCAAAATTAAGGGTAATCTTCCTTTCTCCATTGTCATGGAATTCCTCCCCGTAATCCTTCATTTTTTCAAAAGACCAGGTCTTTACCGGGATAAGCCATTTCCTCATCTCAGGTTCTGTTGTATGGATTGAGTACTGGAGCTGAAACATCCCCCGGTAGTGTTCATTCTTGATCTCAAGAAGCCTTTTGAAGAATTCGTCGCAGCCTTCAGGAGCGATTGTGGACAGTGACGGGATCAATCCCCGGGCATTGTATCTTGATTTAAGGGAGCTGAGAACCTCGAGGACAGCAGGATTAAAAGCCGGCTCGCCCATACGGGCGAATTGGATCTTAAATTTGTCAACGAGAATATTGCCGTCAGGGAAGCGTTTTTTGACAAGGTAGTCTATCTGTGCATATATTTCATCTGCGGAAAGCTTTCCTCCGTATCCTCCGCCTGCATCGCACATACGGCAGCCTACAGGACACCCGAAGAGGCTGGATACGATAAGCACCCACTTCTGGCTGCGGGTGAGGGGCGGCTGGACAGATTCGACAAATTCGATCCTTTTTCCGTCTTCTGTTTCAGCAATATACACGCGGGCGATATCATCATTCCCAGCCTCAGCAATAATCTTCAATCTGCATTTCCTCCTGAGTCTTTTACGATTCTCATTGCCGACCCAACCCCTTCACCTGCGGCGATTGCTGTCTGCCTAAATATGCCGTTGCTGACGTCGCCGACGAAGAAAAGAACTCCTGATTGCTCCAGTTCATTAATCCTGGAGGAAATATTCTCTGAAATAAAAGCTGTAGCCGGCTCTCTCCCTATTGCGAAAACCATTATGTCTGCATCGATCCAGGTATTCCCATCATTGGATCTGCACTCCAGCCTTATACCTGAAGGTATCTTTTTTATGCAACAGACCTCTATATTTTTTATATACCTGATATTCCTATTTTCTAAAGCTTCCTTGAATAAAATGTCGATGCACTTTGATTTTTCCCCCCGATTCAGGATTATTACTTCGTTACCTGAGCAGAGGCTGAGAGCATAATCGAATGCGGCGTCGCCTGCGCCAGCTATTACAATTCTCTTCCCACTGAGATCCATTATTCCTGTAATTTCCGATCTTACCAGATCGCAGGCATCTGCTTCGATACTGCATTGCGGCTTTTTCGGAACTGTTCCTGGTGCCAGTATAACCTTGTCGAAGCGGTATGTATCCATCACCGTTTCCACCAGGAATTCACCTCCTTCAATATCCAGTTTCAGAACAGTTTCTTTTTTAATTTCGGGCCGGCACTTTTCAAACTGTCTCCGAAAAAGGTCCGCGAGTTCAGACCCGCTTATACCTTCAGGAAATCCCGGGTAATTTTCCACAAGGCGGGCATTGCGCAGGAGTCCCCCCGGCACATCCCTCTCAAAAATAACAGGTTTTATTCCGTACAGGCTGAGTTGTATCGCCGCTGCCATCCCCGACGCACCCGCACCGATTATTGCAATCCTTTCACCCTTCATAATTCTCCATAATTCTCCTGATTTCCCCGGTCACACTTATCGATGCAAAACCGTGCGCGAGACTGGCAAGTGAGGCTTCATGGAATTCCTCATTGTACGTAGCAGTACCATCGGCAGGAAAGAATACGCGGTACCCGTGAACGAATGCTGATCTGGCTGTGGTCTCGCAGCACAGGTGGGTTATCACACCTGTAACAACAAGATCTGAAATATTGTTCTTCCGAAGGATTGAATCGAGTTCAGTATCGAAAAATGCATCATATTGTGTCTTCCTGATGCGGGTTGAGAAACAAAGATTTAATTCTTCATTCAGATCAGACCTGCTGCCGGTTTCTGTCAGCAGTTCTCCCCACCATTCCTCCATCATTCCTGCATCTTCGGGAGTGTTTATGTGAATTGTACTGATTACCGGTCGTTTTTTTCTGGCAAATACCTCTGTAAGCAATTTGATCCGGGGGATGATCGCTGCAGATGACGGTATATATGCATGGTATTTTGGGTCGGTAAAATAATTCTGCATATCTACAATCAGCAGGGCAGAGGATTCAGGATGAAATTCCTGCTCTTTTCTTCTGCTTATATCTCTGATTTTCTCTGCCATAATCCGGGATTTTTCTTCGATGTTGTCATCTCTGAAATAGCATATTTTCATTATTAATTATTCATTATATCGCAGAATTTAATAGGATGGCGAAGAGGCGCAGCCATGTATTATCAAGGGATTCCTGGTAAATAAAGGCGTTTTAATCTTTTATTTTGCGCGTTGCATGGAAAAGTCTGCTGCGGTCATGAATTCCCCTTCATTCAGGAGATATTGATATAATTCTCAATAAGTTTTATATTCTGAAGATTGAAATCTGAGTTTTTGATCAATAACTAAATGAACAAAGCCAATGGTAAACAGCAGATAACCACCGTGCTCGGACCTGTAGAGAGCCTCGAAAGCTATGTTAAGGCCGACTGGTGGAGGGAGATCTTCAATGCCAACTATCTCCGTACTGACGGGGATGTTGTTGATGACGAGAACATTACGAAAGAAGAGGTCGATTTCTTCATATCCCTTTTAAATCCCGGTTTGAATGACAATATTCTTGATCTCTGTTGTGGGCAGGGGAGACATTCGCTCGAGCTCGCAGACAGGGGGTATTCAAATGTCAGCGGTCTTGACCGTTCGCATTACCTGATAACCCGTGCGAGAAAGCAGGCAAAAAACGGGGGTCTTTCAATCAGTTTCAGGGAAGGTGATGCAAGAAAGATATCCTATCCTTCCGATACCTTCGATTTCGTCCTTCTCCCGGGCAACAGTTTCGGGTATTTCGAGACCCATGAAGATGACAAGAAGGTGCTTATGGAGGCATTCCGTGTCCTGAAACCCGGCGGGCGTATACTCCTTGATATAACAGACGGAGATTTTGTCCGTGAAAATTATGTCCCGAGGAGCTGGGAGTGGATCGACCAGAATCACTTCGTATGCCGCGAGAGAAGCCTGTCTGCAAACGATGAGAGGCTTATTACACGCGAGGTCATCACGCATGTCAAAAACGGTGTGATGGCAGATCAGTTCTACGCCGAAAGGCTCTATAACCACGACAACATCCGGCAGATACTGGACGAGTGCGGCTATGATTTGGTTCAGTTTCATGACCCTATAGTAACTGGTTCAAGGAGAAACCAGGATCTCGGGATGATGGCACGACGCCTGATCCTGACGGCATCGGTCGTGAAGGAATGGACCCCGAAGAAGAAAACGAGCAAAAAGAGAAAGAAGGTCGTGGTTGTGCTGGGTGATCCGCGTCTGCAGGACAAGATCAAGCCCTCATGCGTATTCGACGAGGACGATTATCTTACTATCGGCCGTCTCAGGGAGGCTCTCTCACAGCTTGGAGACTATAAGTTCACCTATTTCGACAATCATGCATCTCTTCTCTCATGGCTGCGCCATTCCGGGAACAAGGCCGATTTCGTATTCAACCTATGTGACGAGGGGTTCTTAAACGATCCAAAAAAGGAGCTCCATGTGCCTGCCGCATTCGAGATGCTCTCGATCCCTTATACCGGCGGAAATCCCCAGTGTCTTGCGTACTGCTACGATAAATCGCTTGTGAGAGGTGTTGCAAAAGAGCTCGATATCCCCGTTCCCCGTGCATTCGTGATCAATCCCGAGGACAGCTCCTTCATAGAATTCCCGATACGCTTTCCGGTTATTGTAAAGCCTAACTTCGGCGATTCGAGTTTCGGCATCAACAAAGAAAGCGTATGTAACGATATTGCAGAACTGCAGGAGGCGATATTCCGTCTAAGGAGTGTATCAGGTGACAGTGCCCCTGTTCTCGTGGAGGAGTTCCTGACCGGAGGGGATATCAGTGTTGGGATAATCGGGAACCTTCCGGACAGGTATGAGGTACTCCCGGTTATAGAGGAGGACTATTCGTCGCTCCCTGATGGTCTGCCGAAAATCTGCGGGTATGAAGCGAAATGGGATCCTGAATCCCCCTACTCAGGAATCACATCCGTTCCCGCTGTTCTCTCCGAAGAAGCCAGGCGCTTCCTCGTCGCAAGCTGTCTCAAACTCTTCGGGAGACTCGGGTGCAGGGACTACGCCCGTTTTGACTGGCGCATCGATTCGAACGGGACGCCGCGGCTTCTTGAGGTAAATCCGAATCCCGGCTGGTGCTGGGATGGCCACCTTGCAAAGATGGCAGAGATCGCCGGGATGACATATTCTGAAATGCTTGGGAAGATCCTTAAGTCTGCAGAGGAGAGAATATCGGGAGAGAACGTGAAATAATTTTATTTTGGTCCTCAAGTTCAGATAATGTTTATCGGATAGTAATTCCTGACTATTTCATAAGATATGACCAGGTACTTCCCCGGAGACGTGGTAATCGCATCTATGGACCTGAGGGGTCAGGGAGGGAGAAAATCCCGCCCAGCGGTTGTGATTGGCGAATCCGGGAAAAATAGTTTCCTGCTATGTCCGGTTACAAGCCGTCTGCCTGATGGTAGTGATTACCTGCCGATCGGTCTTGATGATTTCGAGAAAGGCGGCCTTGATCTCTTTGAAGAGAGTTATGTTCTGGTATCGGATGCGGGAACAGTTGGGGGCAGAGATATCCATGGGAAAAAAGGACGGCTTAAATCATCTATTTTTCTGGAAATATCGGGGAAGGTGAGATTATGACTGGTGCTGGCATGAATAACAAGATTGCTTTCCGTGAGGTTACCGACGGGGAACTCGAAGCCATGAATCTGCTCGTAAATAACGAGGATATAGCAAGATATCTTGACCTGATTCCACCTGTACCTATGTCAAAAACGATAGATTTCCGGAATTTTGCCGCGAGCAGAGGTGCGATGTGGTGGTGCATCTTGAAAGGTAACGATATCATAGGAAGCATTGGAATAGTTCCGGAGGACAGTGAAGGCAGGATGTCGCATGTCGGGGTCTTTTTCATATATATAAAGAAGGAATACTGGGGTGTGGGTTACGGGGGCCTTGCAGTCGATTACGCACTCGCCCATGCAGGATGTGCCGGGCTGAAGCGGGTCGAATGCATTGTCTCTACAGAGAACCGGAGAGCAATTGCTCTCTACGAAAAGAAAGGGTTCAGGCTCGAAGGGGTGAAGAAGGAAGCCTTCTTCGACGGTGAGAGATATTCAGACGTGCTGATGATGGGAAAAATTTTGTGAATGGTTACTTTCATTAATAGTAACTTAGATCTCTTCTTGCTATTAAGGGCATAAGCCCTATGGGGCAGTCCTAAGCACAAATTTCTACGAAATTTACGCTGAGATGGTAACCCGGCCTTCGACCGGAAGAACAACCCATTATGATAATTAATTGAATGAATAGTACTTCCGAAGCAAAAGGGGATGCTCGCCCATCCCTTTTGCGACTTATCGCGACGAGGGGAGGGTAATTGGGATGGGCAGGTATCCCCTTTCGATTTTATGGAATCCACCAATCATCAGAGAGATAGCTTTTATATTAACAAGAAAACTGTCCGCACTCCGAAACCTTACGCCGCTTCAAGTCTCCTGAACCTGAATATAATCCTCCAGTCCTGCTGTTCACGAAGGGTGATCTCGTTCATCTCTTCAAGCAGAGAGCAGAGTTCGTTCATGGTAGATACATATTTCATTGCATTCCTTATCGAAGTAAGGTGGCGGACGACATGTGCATAGCGTTCGGAGTTTCTCAGATATTCTCTCTGCACCCTGATGGCGGCGATAGCTGAACCTACTGCCGGTAGTGTAATAGTCAGATATGCGAGGAATAAGGATACCGAGAGGTTGACGTGGAGCTCCCAGTGGGCAACGCCTGTTGCATGGATGATCGCAAAGATTAGTACAAGCCCGAATAATAATTCTCCCAGTGTTGCAAGGTATTTATAGTTCTTTCTCGTTCTCTCACTCTCTTTAATGTAATATTCAAGTCGGTTTGCAATCCAGGCCGATTTTATGAACTTCTTCATCGGTTCAAACGGGATATTCAGCCGGCAGAATGAGGAGGATTTGAGGGAGGTTATTGATCCGAATGCCATCACCATCCAGTCGTTTGGGCGGTGCGCAAGACTCATGTGAGGCGGGGTGTCGGGGCTTTTGCATGTTACACAAACTATGGAGACAAAGAATGCAGCCCTTATTCTCTCGGCAAGGAAGTTGTAGTCCATCCATTTCCTGTGATACTCTCCATATCTGGTGGCTGACATCAGGATAATGATCATTGCAATCTCTGCAACCTCGAGCCATACAAGCTCCGGGTATTTGGGAAAGAAGAGGGTCTGCAAGGTGATTGTGAGAACAGCCAAGGCGGCGAGCACAGATATGAGTGTCCCGGCATATGAATAAAGCCGCCTGTATTTTCTTGCAAGCAGTTTAGCTCTTGAATAATTTGGAAGAAGAGAGGCATAGATGTCTTTCAAGTGGTGCTCCGGAAGCCCTGCTTTTTCGGATTCGAGTTCAAGCAGGCCCATATAATCCTTTTGCTTTGCCAGAAAATAGTCTTTTTTTAGATCTTCAGTGTTGTATGTATTCAGGTTCTTATATGATTCAAAAATCCGGTCATCATGGTTCATCCTGAAGCATTGACCGGAATCCGGGTTTATTGCAACAATCGTTCTCCCGTATCTCCTTGCCAGGCTGAATATGCTGCCTTTACGATATTGTGTGGCTCCAGGTTCCCACTCTCCAACGAGCAGGGCCAGATTCGAATTATCAATCACCGTATCATAGACTGGATCGAATCCTGGTGTTGCCCCATCCTTTCTGGCAAATTTCAGTTTGTATTTTACAGCCCCTTCAAAGGGTTTGTTTTGAACAGAAAGCTCCCCTGGCAGGTTTAGCAACTCAACTTCCGGATTCCTGCGCCTGTTCCATAAAGGGTCTGCAAGCAGAGATTCAATAATTATATGTTCTCCTCCCCGCATGTAGGGAAGGATGAATTTATAATTATGGGGTGTTTTTGAAAGGATATCTTCAAGATGATAGATTGATTCTTTTATCGCCCTCTTTACATTTTCATGATTAAAGCTGCTCTCTGTTACGATGAGGCCGATATTGATCGTTATTGAAAGAGGGCCGGGAATGATCGGCGGGTTTTCCTCCATTTCATATTGACGGTTTTCCCTGCGTATTTTCATCTCTGAGTCCTTTCATCTATTGGTATTTTGGTAAATTCCAATATGTTGAGTTATAAAAACACTCTCTTTTAAATAGTTATAGTTTATGAAATTGCGAGACCATTGAAAAATGAATGAGATTGGGTTTAATCCTCAACAGGATATTGAATCTCTGTTAACAGTTCTTCTTCCGGGATATCCGCCGGGTCGCTTAAGTAAAGTTCTCTCGAAGGACCGCACATAGTCAGTCCTTTTTCATTGATATAATCATAGATCTGTTTATGGGCCATTCCAAGGTTGCTATAGGGCCCTTTATGAATTACTGTCACTGCCTTTATCGGGGGGAGACTCTTCAATGAGACCTCCGGGTCAGAGACTGTCACCTGTCCTGTAACAGGAAGTGCGATCTCGACCAGTCCACCGGTGTCGTCACAGTCTTCTCCGATATATATAGACATAACCGGCCCGGAGACCTTCACCTGCCCGCCTGAATTTGATTCCGAGGAGATTTCAGTGCAAAGTCTTTCTATAAGCCTGCTTACAACGTCGCCATACGGGCCGCTTCCCTGGGTGGAGATCACTCTTAAAGCAGGTATTTCCTTGATATTCCAGTTGATAAGTTCCATTTTAAACAACTCTCCAAAAGGGTTTTTTGATGAGAGAATCCTCTCCGCCATTTTCAGTCTTTTAATCTCCTCATTTGTAATCTGCAGTCTTTTTTCAATAATTTCCCGGATTTCAGGGCATTTTTTATCATTGAAACCCGTTATTGTTTCAATCTCATCCAGGCTGAAACCAAGTGCAGAAAGCGATTTAATCCAGACTCCCTTCTCGATCTGAAGTGATGTATAATACCTGTAACCTGTACAGATGTCCTTTTGTACAGGGATCAGCAGACCTTTTTTTTCATAACAGTAAAGCGCCTTCTTTGATAGCCTGGTGATCTCTGCAAATTTACCGATAGGGATCTTTTCAACTGTCATGGCTTATCCTTAAAGTTGGATTTGTTCTTAGATAGGCGGTTGCAGTCTTACCCGGGAGAGAGTTTACCGCAAATTATTTCTAAGGTTGGGGAGTTTATGGGATTATGTATGCCGGGTATATATATTTTGAGATATATGGAATTCCATTGATTGTATATTTTGGTATATTTACTGTTATCTTCCTGATACTAACAATATCTGTGCCGCTTGTGAACAAAAGAATGAAGAAAAAAATCCCTTTAAGATGGCATTACAGTATGGCAGCTCTAGCTGCATTTTTTGCCCTTCTGCATGTAATTTCTGCCATTCTTGTCAGGCTTTGATCTTATATGACTATCTCTACGGTTCCTTTTCCCGCATTGTGCTTTATCTGGATTGCATCGGTATATGACAGCGACCAGAGGACCTTTGCAGTGTCTCCCTTCTTTAGAACCGAATCATATTTATCGCCTGTATCGAGTTTTCTCGAGAATTCTACGGTTGTATATGCACTCCCTTCGTCTGCGGCATATTCTGTGATGTCAAAGGTCCCACCCATTTCAGTGTCAGAGGGGTGCGGCCCGTAGGTGCCGATTGAATACATGTCATAGATATAAGTCTCTCCATTTGTCCCGTCATTTCCGCCTATCACAATGTCGGAATCGAGCATGCCGACTGTCGGATTGAATCCGACGGATATCCATCCTGCAGTCTTGCCTTTCATGCCCATGTAGAGATTTTCATCATCCGATGTCCAGTAAATGTCAAAAAGGTCCCTGGATCCGGTGATGTGGTTATCATATTCGTCTTCTCCGATTTTACCGTCGGCTTTCCATCCGGCGGGTTTATCTGGCTGAAATTGTGTTTCCTCTGGTGTAATCTCTGTCTTTTCGGCCGGGACAGGGGTCTGTATGACAGTAGTCCATTCTGGAGTTATTTCAGGTGTAATTGTATCTTCCCCTGAGGTGCATCCTGTCACGAGTATTGCTGAAATGAAGACCAGAATTATAATACAATTTTTCATCATAATCTGAATATTCTCTTGGTATGAGCCATTAGGGGCTCCATGAATATATAATTAATTTTATAGTCAGATGTCCTCAAAAAGAAGACAGATCTGTAAGAAGTCCGGATAGCCTGGCCATTCCTTCTTTAATATTTTCTTCATCAGTATTTGAAAAATTCAGCCTAATCATGTCTTCCCCGCCACTTCCTGCATAAAACGGGATGCCCGGGAGGACTGCAACACCCCTCCTGATGCCCTCTTCAAAGAGCTTCATCGAAGATAGACCTTCCGGCAGATTTACAGTCATAAACATTCCGCCTTCAGGGCTTGTATGGGTAATTCCGGTATCAGCCATATCGTCCAGGAGGTCACAGATAAGCCTGCAGTTTCTGCTGTAAACTGAAACAACCTCTTTGAGGTGACGGTCGTAGTCGCTGTTCCTCAGGTAATGGTTCATAATCTTCTGGCAAAGGTAATTTGAGTGGAGATCCGCGGCCTGTTTTGCTGCATCAAATACGGAGATTATTTCACGGGGTGCCATTATCCAGCCGATTCTCATTCCGGGAGCAACAGTTTTTGAAAATGATCCGCAGATAATTACATTCGCCGGTGCATATTTATTTACAGGCACCCTTGGCACCTGGTTAAACGCAAGTTCACCGAATGCATCGTCTTCGTAGAAGAGAGAATCCGTTTCACTGATAATGTCACCTATTCTCTTTCTGGTATCCTTCGAGTAGGATCTGCCTGTCGGATTCTGAAAGTTTGGAATTCCGTAGAAGAATTTAATCTTTTCATCAGATATGAGCTGTGCAAAAGCATTCAGATCTGGTCCGGAGTCATTCATTTCAACGCTCCGGATCACAGGTTCATAGAGTGAAAATGCTTCTATTGCGCCGAGATAACCGGGACTTTCAATTCCAATCCTGTCATTTTTTTCTATGAATATCTTACCAATGATATCAAGGCACTGCTGGGATCCGTTGACTATCCTTATATTATCGGCCGATGCGGAGATTCCGAGCCGTTTTTGGTATCTTTCAGCAATATACTCTCTTAAGGGAAGATGACCTTCTGTTGTTGTATATTGAAGTGCTTCACGCCCCTCTTCGTCAAGAACAAAAGCTGCCGAATCCTTTATCCCATTAACATCTATAAGATTTGAATCAGGAAGTCCTCCGGCAAAGGATATTATTTCAGGATCCGAGGATACATCAAAGAGTTTTTTCAGGAACGATTCCGGTGCATTCCTCATCCTTGCAGCAAAACGGTAATCCATTAATTATTCTATTGTGTCCTCAATGCCTTAAATTCAGCCGCCTGATAGTCAGGTTTTTGTCACCGGGATTATATATATTCCCTGTATATGAGGCCGGAAAAATTTCTGCTCGAAAAATACCTAGGAAAATACGAGTTTTCAGCACCCCATCTCCTGTGTACTTCAGACTGCCAGACGATGAGCGTCAGTGAACTTCTTTCACTTGAAGCAGGTGCTGATAAGAAATTTATGGATCTTGGTCTTGGTTATACTGAACCTGATGGACTGAAAGAGCTCAGGGAAGAGATCTCGGATTTATATGAGAACATCTCTCCGGAGGAAACGATAACTTTTGCCGGCGCGGAGGAAGGAATATTTGTATTCATGAATGCAGCTCTCTCTGCAGGAGATCATATAATTGTCCAGTTTCCTGCGTACCAGTCTCTATATGAGATTGCGATCTCAATAGGGTGCGAAGTCACCTTATGGGAGATGAACGAGGAGGATGGATGGCGCCCTGATCCGGGATTCCTTGAGCAAAACATAAAGAGCAACACCAGGGCGATCATATTAAACAGTCCTCATAATCCTACAGGATTCAATTTTTCAAAGGAGGATCTTGAATATATTGTTAATATTGCCGGAGAGAATGATCTGTTACTCTTCTCGGATGAAGTATACAGGATGCTGGAGTTCGATCCTGAAAAAAGGCTTCCTGCTGTGGCAGATATCTATGAAAAGGGCTTTTCACTCGGTGTTATGTCCAAGGCATTCGGTCTTGCAGGACTAAGGTCCGGATGGATCGCCACGAGGCACCAGGCAACCCTTGAGGAGATTTCATCATTTAAGAATTACACTACCATCTGCACAAGTGCACCCTCTGAGTACCTTGCAACAATTGCACTTAGAAACAGGGGTCATATAATTGACCGGAATCTTGGGATCATCAGAAAAAATCTTGCCCTGCTGGATTCTTTCTTTGAAAATCATTATGATCTATTTGAGTGGGTAAGGCCTGTTGCCGGTTCAATAGGTTTTGTAAAACTTAAAGACTGTCAATCTTCAGAGTCATTTTGCAGAAGGGCCGTGGATGAATCCGGGGTTTTGCTCCTTCCTTCATTTGTATATGAATTTGGAGATTCGCATTTCAGGATCGGGTTCGGAAGAGAGGATATGGTGGATTCGCTTGTCAGGTTTGAAGAATTTATTGATAAAAACCTGAAGACCATTTTTTAATTAGGTCTTAATAACATTCTCTCAGGAGTCGTCTTTTCCTGTAAAGAGAAGCCAATGCGGATATCTCAAATCCCATTTAATCGCCGCGAACCTTATGAAAAACACCAGGAGGATCGCGAAAAGGTTTCCCAGAATGATATCGGGAAGATATGTTATCCACAGGATATAGAAGATTCCGCCAAGAAGTATTGGTGTTGCATAAAGCTCCTGTTTTAATATCAGGTTTGGATTCCCTGTTAACAAATCCCGGATCATTCCTCCTGTAATGCCTGTTATTATTCCCATGATTATGGCAACCGTCGGGGTGAAACCGTATGCCAGTGTTTTGTCTATCGCCTGGACATTAAAGATTGCCACACCCAGTCCGTCAAAGACTAAGAGTGTCTTATATGAACTCCATAGAGGTTTTGCAAGAAAAAATGCAACAATCGCAGCAGCCAGTGCGATCGCGATGAACAGGTTGTTCATTGTCCAGAATACCGGGATGTCAAGTATCAGGTCTCTTACTGTGCCCCCGCCCAGGGCTGTTATTACCCCGATTATCACTATACCAAAGAGATCCATTCCCTTCTTTGCACCAGCCAGGACCCCTGTAATAGAGAAAACCGCTATTCCGATTACGCCCATGATATAATACCATGTGTCGAAGGGCAGAATGTCCATATATATTAAAATAGGCTGGTTGAAGTATTAATTTTGCCTGATGTTCGTCATTTTCAGGATTTTCTGAATTATGAAGAGTTTTTAAGAGTACTTATACTAATAAATATAATAGATAAAAACAATAGTATATAAACTGGAGTTGAAATTTCTGGCATATAATAATAACAACGATGGAGAAGCGATAATAAGAGTTAGACTCCCCAATCAGAGGAAGAGAGAGATGTTTGCGACAGCAGACCTCATGCTTGGAGCAAACCATATCCGTGTAAGGTGTTTTGATGGCGTTACAAGAACCGGGCGAATCAAAGGAAAGATCAAGAAGCGTGTCTGGATCCGTGAAGGCGATGTTCTTATCGTTGTCCCGTGGGATTTCCAGGACGAAAAATGCGATATTATATACAGATATACCCGGCCGCAGGTTGAATGGCTGAGAAAAAATAATTATCTTTGAGTTTGGATTAAATTATAAACTCTCTATTTTTATTGCGTATTCCTTTATTACGAGTCTTTCCACTCCTCCGAGCGTATAGGTTCCTGCCGGTCCTTCGG
The DNA here is from genome assembly GCA_016928355.1 of Methanomicrobiaceae archaeon. Taxonomy (GTDB): domain Archaea; phylum Halobacteriota; class Methanomicrobia; order Methanomicrobiales; family Methanomicrobiaceae; genus Methanolacinia. The sequence continues at coordinate 3,977 of JAFGKW010000044.1, read as the reverse complement.
TGAATCCGGAATCAACAACTGAATCTCCGGTCAGGTAATTTCTCCATGCAACAGAGTAATCATCGTCGGGATCGGGTACATAGGTGACTGTGACCGTTCTCTGAACACCACCATAATCGATATCTGTTGTAATGGGCTGTGTTTTCATGCTCATCTGGACAGTGCCAATACCGGTTTCATAGTATTCCCTGTCGGCATTTAAGTAAATTAAGTTCATTACTAGTGTCTTTTCATCGGAATCATAGAACCATCGCGGTTCGGCAACCATTACTGATCCGCCCTGGAATCTTTCCCTCCTCATTACAGCCCCGTTCATAAGGGTTAGAACAGCATTTCCCTCACCTGATTCATACTGTATCTCTCCGGGAAGGTAATTAATTGGTGGCGCAGGTAACCCGGCGGCGTCAAAATAATCGATAGTAAACTGCTGGAGTGAGGAGGCCGAATCTATCGTACTTAGTGTTCCTCCGGATACCTTTACTGTCGAATCACGGTATGGAACATTGCTGAAAGTCAGGATTTTCATATCGTTCTGGATTGCGATCATTGCCTGCTCCATACTTCTTTCATCTGAACTGATCTGTGTCTCAAGGAGCATCGGGTAGCCGACAAGGGATATCATTGCAATCCCTGTCAGAACTATTGTAAACATTATTAAAAATCCGATGGCTTCGGATACTCCCCGTTCATCTCTGTTTTTCCGTATCATCTTCATACTCCTCTTGAATCATATATAATCCTGTTAATGCCGCTTCCTGTGGTATTACCCGTTACAGCCTTTGTTGCACCTATTCCTGCAATGGAGATTGTGCTTTTTATGTACCCGTCGGTTACGATAATACGCTGTGCCGCACCAACCGCCGTCGGGTCCATCTTTACAGTATATTCATCATTTGCAACGTCCTCGGGCAGGTCGAATGATGTTACAATCCGTCCGTTTCCCGGAGATACGACATATAGGTCAACAATTCTTGCACTGACACCGTTCCCGATATCGACGAATGCATGGTACTTCAGATTTTCTGCAGGACCTTCAATAATTACAGAATTGGTGAGGATTGTAAGCACTATCATCATTACAACAAGAACGGCGGTAACGTTCAGGTATTCTATGACGGTGCTTATTGCCTCGTCCTTCTCTCTCATCCCTGGAACGGTTCTATCAGAGTTTTTTAGCGAGCCAGTAGGTCTCATTATATTTCGTCACCCCGTTGTTGAAATGGATTTCAATTTCATCATAATTATAATAAATATCGGTATACCTGTCGGCCCGGATGTCATAGTAAACGACCGCGTTCATCCTGTCCATTGAGATGGCATAAAGATCCTGCTCAAGAGTCAGGGAATCTCCTTCTTTTGCAATATCGATCACTGCCTCGCGGACTTCATAGATCTCATTCTTTGGAAACTCAATGACTGCTTCAGATGTTGTCTGGCCCACTGTAACCGACTGGTTGACAATAATTGCAAGGAAGAAGAGTGCGACACTGATTATAAATCCCATAAGTACAATCCACTGCCCTTCGTCGTTTATTCTCTCCATAATCTCACCTCTACCCTGAATATTCTTTCAGTTGCACCACTCTCGACAAGAATAAGCCGGCCTGTACTGATGGCGGGCTGCCGGGAGATCTCGCTTCCGCTGTCACCCAGTGCATAACTTTTAATTGAATCCGTTCCGATGTCCCTGTAATATACGGTGGCATTGTACCTTATGGAGTCGATGATCTCCGTCGATCCCGTTCCTTCTTCCAGCTCGTCTTCGAAGGCCGTTTTAAACTCTGTTCTCGCCGCTACAGCATCAGCACCCCCGTTGCTGACCTTTTCGGCAAGCTCTTTCAGGGTGTTCTCCTCCCCGTAATTATCCGGGGTATCAAGCATGAGCAGTGCATCGCTTCCGAGCTGCTTTAACTGCATATCGGAGATGTGGGCATCCCCCGGAGTATATACATTGAGCGAACCAACGATGATGAAAGCCGTTGCCATCATAATCAGCCCTGCAACTAGTCCTTCTATCGTAAAAAGCTGTCCTGAATCGTCTGATATTACCATATGAGAACCTCCATTGAACCCTCTCTCAGGGATGGTTCAGTCATGTAATCATAACCGTATCCGTAGGGGACATCCCCGGAAAAGTAGTAATGCTCCATACTTTCGTCAGGTTTGAATGTATAGGTCATATTGAACGCAAGGTTAAGGGATGAACCTATCTCATTGGAGAACATCAGCGGAGGGTACATCTCATACCTGAGTATATCCGCATCCTTTATTTCAACCGGTCCCTGCATCGTGTGCTGGACACCGTCAATGAAGAAACGATATGTATCGTTGTCGTATTCACTATATAATAGCGGGATTTCGGTCCCGTCTTTTTTAAGCCTGATCTTTGTAAGAATTACCGATTGTACATCAGATTCGTTTAGAGAACTGGAAAAATTAAAGATAGTAACCGATGCAGGCTCATACTGTGGCATGAACCTGTATGCCTCGTCAATTGATTTATTCTGGAGTTCGTTATAATCGAATGTTAAAGAAAATCCTGAATATATCCTGGGGTTTAGTGCTGTGATGGTTCCGTGTGATTTATTGAAATCCCAGCCGTCAATTCTTGCATATCCTGTTTCTTTCACTTTTACAAGTCTCCTCATATATCCGTAGCTGGAATCCGGTGCAATATTTCCCGTCACATTCTCCGGGTCGTCTCCGATCTTTAGGGAAATATTGTAATAGTAAGGGATATCTCCGAAAATTACCTTTGTACGATAATCTTCTTCACTGAGCGTTAGATTTTCATTATTGTTGAAGAATGAGGTGACTTTTTCCTTTGAAAGAATATTTGGTGTTGTGGATGAGATTGTCAGGCCGAGACGGTCGATATCATCCTTATGTTTAGTATCATACTGCTCCCATGGGTCCTCGTCTGCAGGCCAGCCAGGATCCTCGCAGAGAATGACCGATGTCCTGTATGCCACAGCATCATAATCTATCTGTGCACTTTCCAGTCCTGCAAATATTCCCGGCACCATAGTCAAAACCATAATAAGGGCGAGCAGGAATATTGAAAAACCTATAAGGAAATCGACCGATAGGACACCCCGGTCGTTATCTGCCTCTTTCTTCAGATCAGATCAACTCCCCTGTATCTGCTTTAAATTTAAGTTCTGTGATGTTTGATCCGTCACGGATCGCAACTGTATAAACACCGTCTTTTAAGAAGAGATCCGAGTATGAAACTCCTGAATTCCTGTATTTTTCAGAAATTATGGCACTGTTTTTTCTATAAAGATCCTCAGGGGAGATTATGGTTTCAAGGTTTACTTCTTCTTCAGTAAGCGGTCCGGGCCATGACATTTTATTCCATCCGCTGTAATAGTCATAAGAGTAAAGTATGCTTTCTCCTTCCTGTCTTGCTCCAAGGATCCATGAATCTGCATTTCCTTCTATTCCTACCCTGGTACCCATCACCTGGTATATGGTCATGTTTTCTGCTTCGAGTAAGCCTTCTGAATTTTGGATCTCTAGCTCTTCCATAGCCTGGTCCAGGGTTTTTCCATCTTCATTGGGTATGATCTCACCTGACGGTTCTGTGCCCTGTTCGCCCGGGATTGAAGCCGTCGGTGTCGGAGTCAGGGAGGGTCTGTAGAAACTGCTGTCCTTCAGATATTGCTCATAATCCACATCTTTGATAGTTATACATCCGCAAATTCCGACGATTGTAAGAAGAATGAAAATTATTAATATTGAATTGATTTTTTTATCCACCATCAAGTACCCCTGATAAATATATAAAAAGTGTATCTGGAATAGTTAATAAAACAGTTCCTACATGATCCGGCAGATGGAATAAATCATAGTATTAATGAGAAAAAGGAAATTTTTTTGAAAAAAAAGCCTTTCTTATTCAAGACTGTGTAATGTAAGGCCTGAAAGAAGCTTTGGTTCGAACCATGTTGATTTGGGTGGCATGATGTTGCCCT
>JAFGKW010000043.1 GCA_016928355.1 Methanomicrobiaceae archaeon | reverse complement strand
TTTTACTCATTATATCACAATGAAAAGGTGTTACCTGTCATATGAAATGTCATTCAGACCGATATAATATTCTCTCACTATATCAACCGAACAATCCTGTTTCGTAATTTTATTTCAACGATATGGTGGGAGGCATTTATGGCTCTTTAGTTACATAATGAACTTTAGGAAATATTTCAGGGGGGCCTGATTATTATCAGAATAGGAGAATTCCAGATAATTATTGCATTGCTCATTATTTGTATGCTCTCGGTTGAAGTCGTATCGGCCGGAAAACTGACATTGATCGGCGAAAAATCATATGAGCCCTTCGTCGAAGGGAATTATATAGTATACACGAACTTCAGCGACGATCCGTTTGACAGGGATCCCGAATTGATCAGTAACGGACTGGAAAAAGGGAGACCGGTCTTTTATCATCACCTTCCGCTGTCAAACATCTACCTGTACAATATATCTTCAGGCGAAACTACACCGATTTATAAGAGCGGGTGCAGGAGCATTATTCCCTGGATAGATAATGACACCGTGTTCTGGTTTGAAGATAAAAGGTCCCCGGTTTTTTCCGATTTAAGGGATCCAAATCCGCTGGGCTTTTATATGTACTCGGTACCGCTTGAGGCGATCTCTTTCGACGCAGCGGAAGACTACCGGGTTCTTAATCCTGATATAATCAATGTGAACCCGGCGGTCACATATAACGAATCACTTCGAATATTCCCGCATTTTTCTTCGGATTCAATAAAGGTTGTTCCTGACGGACCGGACTTCCTTATGGATTATACTGATCCTTCGACAGGCAATATAACAATAATTACAACCGGACATTTCCTTGATATCGCATATCCGCAGTTGTATGATGACAAAATATTCTGGGAGGATTATCGTTCCGGGCAATCTCAGCTTTTCGTATACGATATCAAAACCGGAAGAGAATACCAGGTGGCCCCCCAGGAATTCACCCAGTACGACTGTTCGGTCGACGGCGATATAGTATCATGGACTACTTATGGAGGAGAACTTTATTATACGGACATCTCAGGCCTGATCGAGGAGATCCCGCCTGAAGAAACCCAGGAGAAGATTCCCAAACCGACAGAGGCGGGGGCGGGGATAGTCCTGATCCCGGCAGCAACTCTTGGAGCTTTCCTGCTGTCCCGCAAAACAGGAGGGAATAAATGACAGAAGAATCCTTTTCAGAAGTTTACAGAAAATTGGAGTTGTTGGTCCTGTTCATTTTCCTGTCACTGGTATTCGCCGTATCAACGGCTTCCGCCGCAGAACCCGTGCTTTTCAGCCAGGGAAATTCATATGACACATATGTCAATGGAAATTACATCATATACACCGACTACTCGGATGATCCATACGGAAGAGTACCGGGGTGGCACGACCATTACCACACTGCAATCACAAGAGGGAAAGGGAATTTCATAGGAGTTAATTCTATAGGAAATATTTACCTGTACAATATATCCTCAAATAAAACGATTCCGGTCTATAAAAGCGGTTGGAGAAGTGGGTTTCCATGGATTGAAAACGATACGATCTACTGGTATGAAAGCACGATGGATTATATAGTCTTTAAAGACGACCCGACTCCAAGAGACATATACCTCTATTCTGTTCCGTTTGAAAGATTAAGCTACGAGGCTTCTGAAAACCACTCCCTGTTAAACCCGAACATCACTGTTGCAAGAGAACACCCTTGGGAATTTTTAGAGTTAAAACGACCCGACTATTCCACCGAACAGGTAGAGGTCGTTCAGGCTGAAGACGGGACGTCGGATCTCTTCATGTATTACAACGACTCGTCTTCAGGAAACAGAACTTTGATCGCTTCGGGTTTCTACATAAATTACGCGAACCCGCAGATCTACAACGGGAGAATCTTCTGGGAGGACTGCCGTTCGGGGTACTTGCAGATTTATGTATTTGATATCAGGAGCGGCCGCGAATACCAGGTGGCCCCCCAGGAATTCGCCCAGTACGACTGTTCGGTCGATGGCGATATCGTATCATGGACCACTTACGGTGGCGACCTCTACTATATAAACATCTCAGATCTGATCGAAAAAGAAGAACCAGAGGACACCGGAAATAATCTGAATCCTGAATCCGGCCCTGAAACAGTGATCTTTCCGGCCGCGATTTTAATATCCGTGGCAATTTTTGCAAGGCGGGGGAGAAAATAGATGAGGAAAACCATCGTCGTTTTAATGCTCTTTTTTCTCCTTTTTTCAGGATGCACATACTCCGAACAGGTTGATGAGACCGGCATATCGGGCAAAAACGACACAACAACTGAAATACCTGTTGAATTTTGCGACCAGAAATACCTTAATTATAAAGAGCAGATTCCTTCAGACACATCAGTTCCAGTCGAAGAGAACCTGCCCGGGTTGAAATATTCCTTTGGGATAAACGATACAGGGAGAACAGTCACGATGAATCAGGGTGATGCCTTTGAGATTACTCTCTTATATCCTCCCTCACTTCCGTTCAGGTGGATTCTTATAGCCGAACCGGAGGGATTACTCCTCTTAAATGTCGGAGAGTTTAGTGATGCCTCCCCGGAAGCGGAAGATTACAGGATTCAGGTTACGAAAGGGCCGTGGAATCACAGATGGAGATATCTTGCGGAAGAGGAAGGGACTTATTTCTTCGACGGGATTCTGGCGATCGACCCCTGTGATAAAATGGGTCCCTGTAATGAATTCAACATGACGGTTGTTGTGGCCTAAAAAGAATTTAAAATATAATCTCCTCCATTCATAGGAGTGTATTGATTAGATATTCACCATTCCAATCCCTATCTATTCCTCACTTTCCTTAGAATCAGAAAGTTTAATGGCCAGCCAAATACCCGCCACGAATAAACCCCTTTCTATCCAACAAATCATTTCCGTTTCTCAAACCACCAGTCAGGGTACCTGGCCCTCCTTCTTCTACCCCAGATTCCGGCTCCGATAACTCCTGTCAAAATTAAAGTGATAAATGCAACCCCGGGGACAGAAAATTCTTCACTCCCGGTTTCTTCCTGAATCTCGGAAACCTTAATCTCCTGCGCAGTTATGGCTGTACTTTCAGAAATATCAGTCAGAACAGGTGTGATCGTGACTGACGGGATTACCTCATTTTCAGGTAAAATTGAGGCATTTTCAGACATTACAATGGCAAAATATGAAAATTTCATGGTTTCTGAGCTGTAATAATAACAGCTGCCGTCCTCTCCCGTGTACAGGGTAGGTAAAGTATCCCATGTTTCACCATTATAATGGATCATGGAAATATCTTCCTTTGAGTATCCCAGGGATGATAATTGATTTTTTGAGACAAAAAAATAAAATTTTCCACCGGAAATCTCAGAATCTTCTGCGTAGTAGATCTTTACCTCCTCAAATTCATACACATCAGCCAGGGGATAATTAATCTCTTGAGGTAAATCACTGCAGCTCCTGACTGTTATCATTAATTTTTTTATATCGCTTTCTGCAGTAACCGATACCTTGTAAACAGCACCTTTGCTGATCAAATAAGATACTGTCTCTCCTGCTTCAATGTTCATTGATGCACCAACTCCGGTATCCTGGTTCTGACCTTTAATAGCTCCTGAATTGCCGGAGCTGACCTTATCTGTAGAAGTCGGGATATCCATTACAGGTGGAGCAGTAATAGTAAACACGCCTGGTTTCGTAGCGCTTCTCCCATCAGGATTGACTACCTCCACATCCCATCCTCCCGGAGAAGATCCACTAAGATCGAATGTACAGTCTAACTGAGTGGTGCCTGAAAGAATGCCACCTGTCGCCGTTATATCCGGCTCTCCGGTCTTTTTTAACCTGACGACCGGGGTTCCAAAAAAGTTGTCGCCGGTGATAGTTACAGGAAGAGAGCTGTTATAGTTGCATCCCGAAGAAGGAGTAACAGATGAAAATACAGGATCCATATATGCAAAAATATATCCCTGCCCTGCATCTCCCATAGCCTCAATATCGGCGTCAAAGGCTCCGGCAAGCAGGTAATCCCCAGAAAGAGATATAGAAGATCCAAACAGGGCTCCCGCAGCAGCATCTGAAGCATTCAATATCCCAATCTCGCCCCAGTTTCCATCGCCACCCTGGTTTTTGTAGAAAACATAGGCCTGACCCGAATCAGCTATTCCACCCGAATCAAAACAATGGGCACCTGAAATGGCATTATTTTCATATATCGAAACAGAATTGCCAAAATAAGAATTTGAACTTTTGTCAGAGGCATTCAGGATCGTAATCTCACCCCAGTTGTTCTCACCGCCATGATTTCTGCTGAATATGTAAGCCTGACCGGCATTTACCAGGCCCGCAGGATCAGCACAATAAGCCCCAATTATCGCATTATCTCCAAATATCGAAACTGAATTGCCAAAAGATGAATCAGCACTCTTATCAGATGCATTCAGGATTGCAACCTCACCCCAGTTGTTCTCACCACCATGGTTTCTGCTGAATGTATAGGCCTGGCCTGCACTGCTTAACCCTCCGGGATCGGCAGCCGGGGTTCCAATTATGGCGTTATCTCCTGATATAGAAACAGAATAGCCAAATAATGAATTTGCACTCTTATCAGAGGCATTCAGGATTGCAACCTCACCCCAGTTATTCTCACCACCATGATTTCTGCTGAATATGTAAGCCTGACCGGCACAGCTTAATCCATCGGGATCGGCATATCTTGCCCCTGCAATTATTTCATCACCCGAGATCGAAACTGAATAACCAAATTGAGAAACAGGACTTTTATCAGAAGCATTCAGTGTGGCTATCTCTCCCCAGTTGTTCTCTCCACCCTGATTTCTGTAGAATACATAGGCCTGACCGGCACTGCTTAATCCACCGGGATCGGCATGATATGCCCCGGAAACTGCATAATCACCTGAGATCGAAACAGAACATCCGAAAAATGAGTCAACACTCCTGTCAGATGCTCTCAAAACCGCAACCTCCCCCCAGTTGTTATCTCCTCCCTGATTACTGTAGAATATATATGCCTCCCCGGCATTGGAGAGCCCGTTGGGATCAGCATATGGGGCACCAATTATTGCGTAATCACCGGATATCGATACTGAACTTCCAAAATTTGAATCTGCACTTTTTTCAGTGGCATTTAGAATTTTATACTGTTCAACTAGCGGATCAATAGTAACAGGATAGACTGCATTTCCATCCTCAACAATCCACAATATCGTATTGCCGGAAAGATCAAGAGTTACATTCAGACTCTTCCCTGTTGAATCCCATGCAGTAAGGCCTGAATATGTAAAAAAGCCTCCCTGATCTCCCGAAAGATTTATTCTCCGGCCTTCAAGCAGGGGTATGATATTTCCTGAGATTTCATGCAATATTACAAGATTTCCTTTGCCTTCAGGAGACGACATTATTGTAACACCGTGCTCTATTCCTTCATCTCTGTTTATGTACCATTCGCTGAAATCATTATGAACTGATATTAATATATTATCCAGGATTTCAATATCTCCCGGGTCTGGATTGATCAAATTTCCCGTCCGTCCAAATCCTGTCAGGGCGAGATAAAATGAACAATCTTTACCCCGGATGAAATATTTTCCTGAGCCGTTTGTTGACAATATTATGTCCAGAACCGGATTATAGGCCGTCAGAAGACCTGTTTCATTATCGCTCCTGAATGAAAGGATTTGCTGTGACATCTGTTCTTCAGGATCATTAATCAAAGAAGTAAGGTTTTTTGCCGAAAATGGACCGGGGGTATTATACCTGAAAGGACAATCCCCTAAGGGCGATGAATTATTGCAGATGCCTGAAACATTCATCCCCGATACTGGTAAAGAAACGACCATAAGGATAGCTATAATTAAAACTAAAAGTAGAGATGTTCTGATTTTTTGAATTCTTTTCCTGCTTTTCAACAGATTATAATAAATTCTAGTAATATCACCCTGATTCAACATCAGCCTCCCCCAAACCAGGTATTTGAAGATATTGAATCTTTTAACAATATTATATAACAAATTTTTGATTTTTATCAGGATTACTATTCAATGTAAAATTACATTAAATAAGGTAGCTCTTCAATCATTATCAAAGCCTTTTTTATACACACAATCTCATTAACGCATATGAAAAACAGGATTTCTGTATTAATAATCTCTGCCACAATCATCATACTCATATACACTGCCGGATGCACAGGAACACAGAACGAAAACACGGCCCTGGAGAGTACCGGATACACGGAAAATCCCGATGAACTTTACCGGAAAGCAAAGGTGGAGATGGAGAATGCTAATTACAATACAGCCTCCGGACTCTTTGAACAGGCCTATACTCTCTATAAAGAATCCGGAGATTCCAAAAATACTCTTGCAGCAAGAAACGGGATGCTCCGTTCCGAGGCCTCCATACAAGAGTTCCCTTTCAACAGGACTGGAGCTGAAGAGAGTATGAAAGCCAGGATTCCCGGCATAACCGATGAAGAGATCGATGAATGGCTCGAAAATTCCGCCCAGAAGATTGAGTCCGATGGTGAAATCCTGTATTTCATGGATGTCTCTTCTGATTACCTCTATGAAAACTTCGAAATCCTACAGAAGATGAATATACTGGACTTCGATTACGTCTCAAGATATGCAATCAGAGATGGAAATGAAGCAGATGGTATGACAGGAAAAAATCCGTACATTAATCCCATAAGATATACGGGAACCGAAAAACTTGACATTCCCGGGGATATTCTCCCGGAGAACGGAATCCTGAAGATCTGGATCCCGCTGCCCGTTAAGACAGATTCACAGAACGACATTATAGTACAAAATCTCTCGTATACGGAATATATTGTAAACGGCCCGGTAACCACAGGTGAGATCGGTTATGTCTGTTATGAGATCCCGATCAAAGGTATCGAAGGCGATCTGGTTATAACAGCCGATATCGGATTCACATCATACGAACAGATATTCAATGTTGACCCGGAAAAAGTCGAACCCTACAACAAAGGCGATCCCGATTACATACTATACACCCAATCTGAAAGAAATATTGAAATTACGGATGATATCCGGAAAAAAGCCAAAGAAATAGTCGGAAACGAAACCAACCCATACCTCCAGGCACAGATGATCTACAACTACATCATCACAACATACCCATACAGTCATGTCCCTCACGGGCACCTTGACCTTGTCGATCCAAAGATCGCAGAATCTACATATATGTTTGAAACAGGACACGGCGACTGCGGAACGCAGAGCATGCTCTTCTCTGCATTATGCAGGTCGCTTGGAATCCCTGCAAGGGCTATCGGAGGATACCAGATGGTACTTGCAGAAAGACCCGGCACCCACTTCTGGGCTGAATACTATATCGAAGGATACGGGTGGATACCATGTGACACGACCGTTGCTGATGTTGCCGACTGGACAGACACATCCGATGAAAACAGGGAGACCTTTAAGAAATACTATTCATCCAGCCTTGACCCGACAAGATATGTGATACAGAAGAACGTAGATGTAGAAATGTCTCCGGATATTCCCGATGATGTAGTTGTATTCAGGATAGTAAGGCAGACGCCGGCCATAGTATCTGACTCTTCAGAACAGGACCTTGAACTCCTTTTTGGAAACTATTTTACAGTTGACCTTTTGGCAAAAACTTAAAAAAATTAGTATATTCAATTATTTTTCTTTTCTTCGATCTCTTTGTGCAGCTCTTCCATCCACCAGGCGGTCCGGATATTCTCTTTTGGAAGCGAATTTATAACAAACGGCTTGATATCGATGACAGGGCTTCCGTCTATCGCATCAAAACCCGATACCTCGAGGACATTTCCCTTTCTGGAATGAAGTTTTACCGCCGTCATGAGGACAGGATTCGGCCTTGCAGGACTGCATGTGGAGAATATCCCCATCTCCGGGTAGTCCTTTCTTCCCATCGGGTGTATCCTCTTAAGCGATCGTCCCTCTTCGGTCACCTCATGACCCCAGAACAGGACGATTAGATGAGAATAATCCTCGACTCCTTCCAGGAGCTCGCAGTATTTTTCATCGACTATTATCTCCGATATCTCATCCCTCCTGCTCCTGATATCGGAGATATTCTCATCATTTCCCCCCTGCATCTCAAGCCCGTTTTTGCCTGCGACAAGGAAGGGCTTTTCGACATTGTTCCTGACAACCGCCACGGGGCGGATTGTTATCTCTCCATATCCGGATAGATCAACAGGTATATTCCTGACATTGTTGGTAGTCATAATATTCAATTCCGTATTAAATAATTTGAACACCGTCAGAAAAAAGGGTTTGGATCCGTTCACTTCAGGAACGGATTTTCAGTCTTCCTTTACAATCCACGAATAGAGGAATGCTGCAATCATGGCACCGGCAATCGGCCCGACGATATAGATCCAGTAAACCCCGACGACATTGGGGCCGCCGAGCACCAGGTCCGCAATCATCGGCCCGAATGAACGTGCGGGGTTTATCGATGCGCCGGAGATATTTCCGATTGTAGTGATGATCCCGGCAACTGTGAGACCTATGGCAATTCCGGCAAAACCTGGAGTTGCCTTCTCGTCTACGGCAGCACCCATGATGACCAGCATCAGCAGGAAGGTGCCGATAATCTCTGCAAGGAGAGCCTCCCATACGGTGATACCCGTGAAAGGAGCCGTTGCCCCCAGGCCTCCAACGAGGACCGCCTCCGGACCGACCGAGAATGCAAACGCCAGACTCCCGGCAAGCGCACCGAAAAGCTGAGCTACGACATATGCCACCATATCAGTCGAAGGAAAGAGCCCCTTCGCCCAAAGGGCAACGGATACCGCCGGGTTGATGTGTGCACCCGAGACTCTTCCAAAGGTATATATCACGGCCATTACAGTGATACCGAATGCAAGACCGATTGCCAGCCAGTCACCAAGGCCGCCGAGGAGACCGATGCCTATATTGAATGTATTCGGCGTCTCCTCACCCTCGACCAGCATCAGCGTCATCGCTGCAGCACCGGCACCGAAGAAGACAAGGAGCATCGTCCCGATAAATTCGGCGGCTGAACGCTTTAATAGCGAAACCATCTCAATCACTCTTTCTTGATCGCCTCATAGCAGGCAGGACAGAGAATTCTCGGCAGTGTCTTTGAGACCTTTTTTGAGGGGAAGGGATAGCCTCCCTCCCATAGCTCCTCCTCCTCGCGGATTGCATGGTTCATGCAGAGCCCCATGCCGCACACGATACAGATTGCGACAGCGTCCGTATCTTTTCCCTGTTCGGCGCAGATATAGCACTTCATGGTAAGTCCCTCTTAAACCGCGTTCCTGTACTGGCAGTACTGGTGCCTGAAGTCGACACAGGATGCCGATGCACAGTTCTTGCAGGCCCTTACCGGTGCCGCAGCTGTCTTCTTGTCGAGTGCAATCAGGTTGGTCATCATCGTCGCAGTTACGGGCTCGGATGTCAGCAGGCACGGGAAGTCTGCAAGGCTCATCATCGCTGCAAACCTGACTGTTATTGCACAGGCAGGGTATACATACCTCTGCGGGTTTTGTATAACATCATGTTTGTCGACGGGCGAGAGATCAATCGGTAGCCCGGATACGGTTGGTTTTAATGTCGCATCCGATCCAGCCTTGACCTTCCTTGCCTTGTCCATGATGCTCCAGCCGCGGAAGACCATGTCCATAAAGTCGCAGTTGTGAAGTTCAGCTGCAGCACCCCTGGTCGGGTAGAGCTGTACGTAGTTATGGAATCTCCGTGTCAGGAACTCGACGACCGCCGGGCCGTTGAACCCGTCGAGTTCAAGGATGTACTCGGCGGCCGCAGCTGTGGATCCTGTAGCAAGGGAGAGGAGCTGGCCGTAGTTTTTGAGCTTGGAAGCATTCTGTCGGAGTGAATTGTCCATGACATCGGTTACGGCTTCAATAATTCCCATCACCATATCGTCCTTGCACATGTTGTAATTGGACTGGGAGATGTGGTGGGCGATATCTCCGACACAGTATGCCGGAACAGTGACGATGTTTGCATAATGGACATCGTCGTCGACTGCCTTTTTGACATATGTCTCCATCTTCTTCCTGTAGCCGTCCATGTACTTCTTCGGATCAAATGAGTTCATTCCAAGGGAGTTCATCAGTTTTGCCTGGGCCTCCACCGGTTTGTCGTAGATGAACTTCATCTCTTCAATCTCTTTTTGAACCGCACCGGCAAGAGTTCCGCCACCCTCGATATCATGTGCAAATACATCGCCGAATCCATAGGAAGTGTTCATTCCCCAGGATTTGGCTGCCAGGAGGGTCTTTTTGTGATCCTCGGGGATCTTCGTCTTCCTGAGGATCTGGTTGACCACATTGCTTGTGCTCCCCGGGATCATTGCAAAATCGACCACACAGGTCGGGCCGTAGAATCCTGCGTACCGGCGGGCTGCTTCAAGCCCAACAAGAGCCTCCGATTTTTCAATCTGTTTGATAAATGTGTCGGTACTCTTTCTGAAGTCCTTGTCGAGTTCGTAGAGTATCTCCAAAACCACAGGAGTCTGGTAATGCTCGACGAAAGGATCGTCTTCAGGCCTTACATATTTTGTAAGCGACATAAGAGTGTCATTGTGAGCATTTACCGACTGTACATGGAGATTGATCACCGACTGGGCCTGGCCTTTGCCGGCCTTCATCTTGTTGACAGCATCGACAAAGGGTTTTCCGTCCTTTATTTCATACTTCTGCCCGCGCTTTTTTTTCAGGACATCTACAACAGAGTGTTGTACACTCATAGAATCATCTATAATTTTTTCATACAGTGCCATCTTTTTCACCTCTTTTGGATTATGTGAGGAAAGGTAAGGAGGATATATAATACTTTTGCCAGTAAAAAATTCAATAAAAAAAAATATAAATTTTTTGAGCATAAAATAAAAATCTGTCAGGAATATTTGAATTTTAATTTCCCAGTAAAAATATTATTAGTTAAAGAGTTTGCTTTTTATAACCAGACCCGGGAAGTTGTCCGCGGTAATGCCAAAATATTATTGCGATGATTATATAAAAAACTGGACATGCCCATCCGAATTCCCCGAGCATCATATCAGATGCAGGCGTTGAAACGGTGAGTGCCGGATAGAACTGCTGTATGAAATAATTCCAGAAACCATGGAACAGTATTGCAGTAAAAACACTCCCGGACTTAAGCCTAAGCCATGCAAGAATGAGACCCGCACCCATTACAGATGGAACGAATACAGCGACCGAATACCATAAAGGTCCCACACCGCTGTAAGTCGAGAAGAATATCAGCGGGAAATGCCAGACAGTCCAGATTGCACTACTTATAAGTGCAAGTTCAGTGAAACCCATGAATTTTGCCATCTCGGGAACAAGCAGACCCCTCCATCCGATCTCCTCCCCGGCAGCTGCAAAGAGATTGAAGACAAGACCATATATTAAAACCGGGATAAACGCAATACTAAAAATTTTTGATGCTGTAACAGAGTTGAATTCCGCAATCCCGGATGCCCAGGCCAATCCAAACATCAGCAGACCAACGACAATGGGCAGGCCGAGAGCTAAAAGCTGCCATCTATATTCCCCAATAATAAACCCAAATCCCTGGAAGTTTTTCTGGAAATAATAGCGTGTAAAAACTCCCGCGATTCCAGGACACCACATTGTGAATATTGTAAAGAGAAAAAGACCGATATTATCCCCGGCAGAGGTGGCCCGGGTAACCAGGATCCAGCCAAATGCACTTAATGCAAAAGCAAGAACCAAAAAGAAAACGACTTTCTTTTTAGCAGTCACTTCGCAGGGATCACCCGGATCCGGACGAAAAAAGGATGAGATTGATTCCATATTTTATAATGCAATCTAACGGATAAATCATTTACCGGAATTAACTGCATCACCAAAGAATCACATAAGAAAGCATTCTCTAATCTGCAGGTCCAATGGCTTTCAATTTTTCCAGGCTTTCTTCAAGAATAGCCATGGCCATAAGACGTTTTTCTGCCGGTATTTCTTCTGCGGCAAACTGGATCTCCATCAATAAACCCTGTAAAGAGAACATCTCAGCTCCAAATATCTCCATCAGCAGGTTTTTAAAGAGACAAAGTCTCTCCCGTGATTCCAGTCTCTGGCTTCTGATTATCTTCAGTGTTTTTTCACCAGATTCAGTAAGTCCAAAGATGTTCTTCGATCTTTTGCCAACTTCTGCTACACGAATCAGCCCCTCTTTTTCAAGAGATTTTAAAAGAGGATAAACGGTTCCTTTACTAGGGACCCACGCACCTCCGGTTTTATCAGACATCTCTTTTAAGAGATCATACCCCGACTTTGGCTCCCTGTCAAGAGAATGGAAAATATACAATGTAATTAAATCCCTCTCCTTTCCCTTTTTGGGAGAAAAAATCCACAAATTATTCATTTTAATGATACACCAACAATAGTACAAAATTGAACTATTTCTAATTACATATAGTTCATAATTGCACCGTTTTATTATGAAATATACTTTTGAGAATAAAAAATTTTGGACATATTACCAAAAGATCGATGAAAAATCCAGAGAATGTAATAACATATGAAAACCAAAAACCGGATAGAGAAAAATGCAACAGCAACTGCAAAAAATGAAAATATGATGAGAAATGAGAGAAACTAACCATATATTACCTCCAATATTTCCATACAGGTATGCAATAGGAGCTGCAGCCCCATTTGGAATCAGTACACCACTCTCAAAACTCTTTTTAAACCAATTTCAACCGGTTTCACTTGCAGCATTCCTATATCTCGGATGCGGAATAGGAATCTCCGCTCTTTTTTTCGCCAGAAATGCTGCACCCCGGGAAAAAACAAAAGAAATTACCGGTCCTGACAGAAAGGACATACCCTGGCTTCTTGGAGCAATTATTGCCGGAGGAATTTTTGCCCCCGTTTTACTATTTGAAGGCCTTTCCATAACCACTGCAGCAACACCATCCCTTTTGCTAAATTTCGAGGCTACTGCCACAACAATAATTGCATTCTTCTTATTCGCAGAAAAAATGAATGAAAAAAGCATTTCAGCCCTTGTTTTCATCGCATTGGGCGGAATAATCCTCTCCCTGTCAGGAAATACTGGCACACCATTATCTTTGGGAGCTTTTGCAGTAATTGCAGCCTGCATATTATGGGGGTTTGAAAACAACCTGACATGTAGGATTTCGACGAAAGATCCTCTCCTGATTACGGCAGTAAAAGGAATAACTGCAGGGACTTTTTTATTCCTTGTTTCCCGCATTTTTAATGAATCGCTCCCATCAGCCCTGATAATCTCAGGATTAATGGTTCTCGGCTTTCTTTGCTATGGTCTGAGCATCTTCTTCTTTATTAAATCCCTAAATATTGCCGGAGCTGCCCGGAAAAGCTCAATGTTTGCGACATCACCATCCATAGGAGTTTTTGGATCCTGGCTTATTTTCCCCGAAAAACCAGGAATACTCTTCTTTGCGACTCTAATTATAATGGCCGCAGGCACATTCCTCCTGTTTAGTGAAAAAGAAGTTACAAAAAATATCAGGATCCCTTAACCATATCACCTGGCAAAAGCACAACATTTGGTTATCGCCCGCGGATCGAATGAAAAACAGGTTCACCCGCAGGCATTCCGGGATCAGGAGACTCATTAACCCAATAGTTCCAGGACTGACAATTACGATCCCAAAATCCCGAAAAGAAAGAATATAGCAAGAGGAAAAATGAAAAGAGAAATACGAATTTAAAAATTTAAAATATTCCCAGAGAACAGTTTTAAATATATTTTTTTAAGAAAAATATCAGATATATAATTCCTTAATAAAAAATCAGTCATTTAACTCTAATTTTGGCTTAAATCCAGAAAAAATCAGTATCGTCCAACAATTATAATATAAAATAGTTGATATGCGGCACCGCCTATCAATACTGACATGCAAATGCTTTTCGGAAACCCTAAAAGTCATAATGATTAATCATTTACGATATTCGGATTCTTTTAAGCCGCGGAATTGAATTTGAAACAGATATCATATTTCCTTCCCGTATTTTTTAAAAAAAATAAAACAGTTATCATTGACATTTGAAGTTTGTAAAACGAAAATATTGCAGCTTAAATTCAGATAATTCAGGAGAAATCTCATTTTTTTCCTAATCCAAGTATGCCAGTTAAATAGTAAACTTCGACAAAGATCAATTTGAGGAATAACAGTGGACTTAAAATTTGTTCAAACAACCTGTCCATATTGTGGAACAGGCTGTACTTTCAATCTTGTCGTAAAAAACAACAAGGTAGTAGGATCAATTCCAAATACACGTTCACCCGTTAACTTAGGTAAGACCTGCCCCAAGGGTACATATGCTTATGAATTCGTTAACAGTAAAGAACGTTTAACTACCCCTCTTATTAAAAAAGAGGGTCAGTTTGTTGAAGCATCATGGGATGAAGCAATTGCACTGATTGCAGAGAAATTCAAGGGCTACAAACCTGATGAGATTGCATGTCTCTCTTCAGCACGTACATCCAATGAAGACAACTATGCAATGATGAAACTTGCACGTGGTGCGTTTAAGACCAGGCACATTGATCACTGTGCCCGTCTCTGCCACTCTTCAACAGTTGCAGGCCTTGCAGCAGTCTTCGGTTCAGGTGCAATGACAAACTCAATTCCTGATATTGAAGAGTCTAAATGTATCTTCATTATCGGAAGTAACACGTTTGAACAGCACCCGCTCATCGGTCGCCGTGTAATGAAGGCAAAACAGAAGGGAGCCAAATTAATCTATGCAGATCCAAGATACACCCCTACTGCCAAACAGGCCGACATTTACCTGCAGTTTAAGTCCGGTTCGGATGTTGCAATTCTCAACTGTTTCATGCATGAGATCATCAAAAACGGCTGGGAAAACAAAGAGTTCATCGCAAACAGGACTACCGGTTTCGAAGAGCTCAAAGCTGTTGTGATGAAGGACGATTACTCGCCTGAGAATGTTGAAAAGATTTCAGGAATACCTGCAGCACAGCTCAGAGAAGCAGCAGAAATCTATGCCAAGGCAGGAACAGGAGCACTTCTCTATTCAATGGGTATCACACAGCACACTGTCGGTGTCGACAATGTCAAATCGACTGCAAACCTCCAGATGGTGCTGGGTTACCTTGGAAGGCCCGGCTGTGGTGTGAATGCTCTCCGTGGACAGAATAATGTTCAGGGTGCCTGTGATATGGGAGCACTCCCTGTGGTATATACAGGATACCAGAAAGTAATCGACCCTGTAGCACACAAGAAATTCGAAGATGCATGGGGATTTCCGGACGGTATTGCCGAAGGTGCGAACGGTTACGAAGTTACAACACTGATCAACGTTCTTGCTGACAATCCCGGCGAGATAAAGGGATTATACATCATGGGTGAAAACCCGATGCTCTCTGATCCAAACCTCCACCATGCAGAGGAAGGACTTAAGAATGTTGAATTTATGGTTGTGCAGGATATCTTCTTAACAGAAACTGCAGAACTCGCAGATGTAGTACTTCCTGCAACATGCTATGCAGAAAGGGATGGAACACAGACATCCACAGAACGTCGTGTCCAGAAATGGAGAAAAGCACAGGACCCGCCAGGTGTAGCAAAACTCGACTGGAAGATTATTGCAGATGTTGCAGCAGCAATGGGATATGCAGATCAGTTCGCATGGGAGACATCAGAAGATGTGTTCAATGAAATTGCAGAGCTTACACCATCATACCATGGTATGAACTACGAAAGGCTTGAAAAGCCCGAGGCACTTCACTGGCCATGCCCTGAAACAGATCACCCGGGAACTCCTATTCTTCACACACAGAAGTTTGCAACACCCGATGGTCTCGGAATTCTGTCACCACTGGAATGGAAGGCACCTGCAGAGGTTCCGGATGCCGAATATCCGTTTGTTCTTACAACCGGCCGCTGTATCTGGCACTGGCACACAGGAACAATGACAAGGAATTCACCAACTCTTGATACTGAAGTCCCGACAGGCTGGATCGAGATCAATGTCGAGGATGCCAAAGAACTGGGTATCGAAGATAAGGAGCTAATTAAGGCAATAACACGCCGCGGAGAGGTGGAGGTCCCTGCAAAGGTGACAGAGGATATCATGAAGGGAGTCATGTTCATGCCGTTCCACTTCAAGGAATGTGCAGCGAATAAACTGACTAATGATGCACTTGACCCGATTGCAAAGATTCCGGAATTTAAGGCATGTGCTGTTAAAGTTGAGAAAATTAAGGAGGCATAAAAATGACAATAAAAGGTGATTTATTATACGCTTCAGCCAGCGATTCCGGCATCCTTAAGAAAGGGGAATGTGGCGGTGCAGTTACAGCCATCCTGAAGAATGCTCTTGAAAGCGGAATTGTTGATGCAGTGCTTGCAGTTAAGAAGGGATATGATGTATTCGATGCATCCCCCGTGTTAATTACAAACCCGGAAGATATTGCAGATACAGCAGGTTCACTTCACTGTGGAACGCTTCTCATACCGAAACTGATCAAAAAATATCTCGATGGTGCGGAAGGTATGAAGATTGCAGTCACAATGAAGGGCTGCGATGCAAAAGCCATGTATGAGCTTGCAAAAAGAGGACAGGTAAATCTTGATAACATCTATATGGTCGGCCTCAACTGCGGAGGTTCTGTCTCCCCAATGGTCGGCAGGGATATGATCACAGAGGTGTTTGAGATTGATCCTGATACGGTTGTCAAGGAGGAGATCGACAAGGGACAGTTTATTGTCGAAACCTCTGACGGTCAGCACAAGGGAATTTCAATTGACGACCTCGAAGATGAGGGATTCGGACGTCGTGACAACTGCCAGCGCTGTAAAACAAAAATCCCTCGCCAGTGTGATCTTGCATGCGGCAACTGGGGAGTAATCGGCGAGAGTGCAGGCAAGGCAACATTTGTAGAGGTTTGTTCTGATAAGGGTGCAGAACTTGTTACAAGTGCAGAATCAAACGGTGCTCTAAAAACAGAACAGGCCAATGAAAAAGGCCTGATGATTCGCTCTAAGATTGAGGGCGCAATGTTCAAACTCGCAGATAAACGTCGCGAGGAACAGTTTGCAAAGATGGGCTCAGGAAAGGATCGTCTGGATTTCATCATGAAGGAAACTTCCCGCTGCATCAAATGTTACCAGTGTATTGAAAATTGTCCTGTCTGCTATTGTATAGAGTGCTCCTCAAATGAAGGGCATCCCGTACCTAAAGGACAGATCCCGCCACCATTCACATTCCACGTGAATCGCTACTCACAGATTGCTGATTCATGCATAAACTGTGGTCAGTGCCAGGAACTCTGCCCGATGGACATCCCCAATTCGCTCTACATGCATGCAGTCCAGATTGAAATGGAGGATATGTTTGGATATGAGCCCGGGGTAAATCTCGATCTCCCGGTAATTGCACTTGCTGAAGAACCGGCAAAATGTTCAAAGTAAGTTGTATTGCAGGAGAACATCAGACCTAAAACACATTGAATAATTCCACACACAGACATCAAAATTAAAATTAACGTCTGACAGAAATTCTGTCAAAAAATCTTTTTTCCAAATATTAAATTAAATTAAAGATCTCAGGAAAATACTTTATATAAATTGCAGCGGTAAAGAAAATTTTCCCGTGCCATCCCTTTTTTTAATTGAAAAAGCGGAACAAATAACCCCCAATATATTTATGCACTGAAAAGAATCTCTCTGCAGGAACAATGAAAGACAACCGAAACGTGGATTTGGAGAATATCGCATTCAATACAATGGATAAATACGGATTCAATCCCGTGTACCCCAAACAGGTAATTCAGGAAGTCAATTCAATTAAAGGAGAAATTACTCCTGCCGATGTTCCCGGTGCAAAGGATCTAAGAAAACTAATGTGGTCCTCGATAGACAACTACGATTCCATGGATCTTGACCAGATTGAATACTGCGAAGAAGGAGACAACGGAGAAATTCATGTCAAAGTCGCAATAGCCGACGTTGATCTCTTTGTTTCTAAAAACTCAGAGATTGACAGGTATGCAGCATTCAACGGAACCTCGGTCTATACAGGAGTAAAAACATTCCCCATGCTCCCCGACAGGCTTTCCGGGGGCATTTCATCACTCCTGCCCGATGATTTCCACGCAGCTGTTGTGGTAGAATACACCGTTTTTCCCGATGGCTCGATAAAATACGGAGAACTTTACAGGGCCCTCGTTGCAAACAGCGCAAAATTAGTCTACGAAGAGGTCGGCGACTGGCTTGAAGGAAAAGGCCCTCAGCCAAAGAAATTTCATGAAATCCCCGGCCTTGCAAAGCAGATCAGGCTCCAGGACGAAGCCGCAAAACGCCTGAAGGAGTTCAGGAGACGAAACGGTTCGCTTGAGCTCGAAACACCTGAAGCAGAGGTGATAATGGACGGTAAATCTGTAAAGGCTATTGTTGAACAGAGACAGAATGCCGCAAGATGCCTGATTGAGGAGTTTATGGTCGCAGCGAACAAGACTACGACTGCATTCCTCGACCGGGCAGGAATTCCGATGATACACAGAGTAGTCAGAAGTCCGAAATACTGGGATAAGATCGTGGCAAAGGCAGGGGAATATGGTGACAGGCTTCCCCCGGATCCTGACGGAAAAGCCCTCTCTAAATTTTTGATAAAACAGAAAGAACGCGACACGGAACGTTTCCCAGATCTTTCGCTTACAATTGTTAAACTCATGGGCGCCGGGGAATATGTAGCATATAGGCCGGGAAAAGAGCCCGTTGGACACTTTGCCCTGGCCGAAACTGATTATACACATGGTACAGCTCCAAATCGTCGTTACGCAGACCTCATCATCCAGAGACTGGTCAAGTCCGTTCTTGACGAACGCAAAAGCCCCTACAGGTACAGGGAGCTCGACGAACTTGCAGAATGGCTTTCTGATAGAGACCAGATGGCCAAGAAGGCCGAGAGATTCATGCTTAAAGCTGCAGCGGGAGTCCTTCTTAAGAAGAGTATTGGCAAAACCTTCGATGCGATGGTGACAGGGGCCTCGGAGAAAGGAACATATGTAAGGATCTTCAGTCCCCCCGTAGAAGGAAAGGTTGTCAGGGGCGGAGAGACGCTCCAGGTTGGAGATAAGGTGAAAGTCCGTTTAATATCTACGAAACCTGAGAAAGGTTATATCGATTTCGAGTACCAGAGAGGGTAAAATCTTTTAATCTATATTACACAGCTTTTTTGTATATACGAAAAATTGTTATACCACCTGCCCTTATTTCAGTTCATGAAAACCATACTGAAAACCGACGACGGCCCTACAGGCGTCATTGTGGTATATCTCTCAGGCGATAAATCCGAATCAAGACTGTTTTCATATGAAAACCTAATCGACTTAAACATCAATGTCTCCGACCTGCTCAGTCACCCGGATTATTACGGGATGACAGACGACGGGCTAAAGATCGTGAGGACAGATTTCTGCAAACCAGAACTGCACGAAAATGTGGATTAGAGTATTACCAAAAAGCCGGGACTATCCAAAAAACCGAAAAACTGGACCGTAGGCTAGTAAATCCCCAGGTAATTGCGAAAGCCGGCCTCTTACATCAAACCGCCACTTTTTTTCCTCAGGAAATAAATCAGATATGATATTATTGCAAATTGATCTGCACCATGATGCAGACCATGCTGACGGAGATGATAATGAGCAGAGTCCTTATAATCGGTGCCGGCGGTGTAGGCAGCGTTGTTGTCCATAAATGCGCTGAAAAGCCGGATGTATTTAATGAGATTACCCTTGCCAGCAGAACATACGATAAATGTACAGAGATCGCAGGATCGGTCAGGGAAAGAACGGGAAGAGAGATTCAAACAGAACAGGTAAATGCAGACAGCGTCGATGAGCTTGTAAACCTGATATCAAAGATCAGGCCCGCGATTGTCATTAATACAGCACTTCCCTACCAGGACCTCACAATCATGGAAGCCTGTCTTAATACCGGCGTCTCCTATATCGATACTGCAAATTACGAGCCGCCTGAAGAGGCGAAATTCGAATACAGCTGGCAGTGGGCATACAGGGAAAAATTCACCGATAAAGGGCTAACAGCAATACTCGGATGCGGATTTGACCCGGGTGTAACAAATATATTCTGTGCATACGCAAGAGACAAAATTTTTGATACTATCGAATATATCGACATTATTGATTGTAATGCCGGAGATCACGGCCATCCTTTTGCAACAAATTTCAATCCCGAGATAAATATCAGGGAGATTACACAGGAAGGAAGATACTGGGAAGAGGGCGGATGGAAATTCACCCCGCCGCTTTCAGAGTCAAGGGTTATCGATTTCCCTGAAGTCGGCGAGAGGCGTGCGTACCTGCTTTATCATGAAGAAGAAGAGTCTCTTGTTCAATACATACCCGGACTGAAGAGAATAAAATTCTGGATGACCTTCTCGGAAGAATACCTTACCCATCTCAGGGTATTGGAGAACGTCGGTATGACAGGCATAAAGCCGGTTGAGTTTGAGGGGCATGAAGTAATCCCGCTTAAATTTCTAAAGGCACTTCTTCCGGATCCCGCATCCTTATCAATCGGGTATAAAGGTAAAACCAGTATAGGGTGCATCATAGAAGGGGTTAAAGACGGCCGGAGGATTAAAAAGATAATCTACAATGTCTGCGAACACGAAAAAGCAAACCGTGAGGTTGGTGCACAGGCGGTAAGCTATACCACCGGTGTACCCGCGGCACTAGGTGCAGAGATGTATCTCCGCGGCATATGGAAGAAGCCGGGAGTCTGGAATGTAGAACAGTTCGACCCTGTTCCTTTCCTTGAAGAGCTTGGAGAAAGAGGGCTTCCCTGGCATATAAAGGATCTTTAGAGAAATGAAAAGCAAGATTGATCTAAGACATGAAAGGTCCGAATTACTTCCGGACATCTCAGGAATAAAAACACCATGCTATCTCATAGACCTCTCGGCCTTAAAGAACAACGGCGAGAAAATATCCTATGTTGCAGAAAAAAGCGGAGGAAAGGCTCTTCTTGCTCTTAAAGCCTTTGCCGCATGGAAGACATTTCCTGAGATCAGTGGATATTATTCAGGCACATGCTCAAGTTCACTTGATGAAACAAGACTGGCCTTTGAAGAATTCGGTGGAGAGGTTCATGCTTTCTCGCCTGCATACAAGGATTCCGAAATCGATGAATATATCAGGATGTGCTCACATCTCTCATTCAACTCGCTTTCCCAGTGGGAGAGACACAAGGACAAAATCCTGAATTCAGAGAAGAAGGTCTCATGCGGACTGAGGGTAAACCCTGAGCACTGTGAGGTTGAAACTGCAATATACAATCCCTGCCGCCAGGGCTCAAGACTCGGGATCAAGTCTGATGAGATGCAGGACTTAGATTTCGACGGTATCGAAGGACTCCATTTCCATGCACTATGCGAGAACAACGCTGATGCCCTTGAAAGAACACTGAATGCCTTTGAAGAGAGATTTTCAGAATATCTTGACGGAATGAAATGGGTCAACTTCGGCGGCGGGCACCACATCACGAGAAAGGACTACGATACTGAACTCCTCATAGATCTAATAAGAGAGTTTCGGAAAAAGTGGGGATGCGAAGTCTATATCGAACCGGGAGAAGCATGTGCATTAAATGCAGGATGGCTGATTACCGAAGTCATAGATATAAAGAAAAATGACGGA
Organism: Methanomicrobiaceae archaeon; assembly: GCA_016928355.1. Taxonomy (GTDB): domain Archaea; phylum Halobacteriota; class Methanomicrobia; order Methanomicrobiales; family Methanomicrobiaceae; genus Methanolacinia. The sequence goes on along the minus strand of JAFGKW010000043.1, from coordinate 7,914 downwards.
TTGATTGCCATCGTTGATGCCTCCGCAACGGCTCATATGCCGGATGTTCTCGAGATGCCATATCGCCCTTATATTGTCGGGTCAGGCAATCCGGGTGAAAAAGGATACACCTACAGGCTCGGCGGCCCAAGCTGTCTCTCCGGCGACGATATAGGAACGTATTCATTCGATGAAGAGCTGAGACCGGGAGACAGGCTGGCGTTCACTGATATGGCGCATTATACGATGGTCAAGAACACAACATTCAACGGCATAAAGCTCCCCGACATCCTCCTTTGGAATTCTGAAAATGCTTCCATAAAAACTCTGAGGCATTTTGGCTATGAGGATTTCAAATCAAGACTCAGCTAAACCCTCTTTTTTTGCCTCAATAAAAATACAAATAGGAACTGAAGTGAAATAGTCCGTTGAAGGACAGAAACATGCCGCCGTCCAATACTCTCGCAGATGCCCGTATCAATACAATGTATGGTATCTCAATCCTCTTCGGCGCCATTGCAGTTATCGTTTCAGCCTATGCCTTCTTTCTCCTGGAGCATATCCTGATAATCTATCCTGCGGCCCATATCCTTCCTCTTGTCGTCGCTGTTGAAATCTCGCTGCTTATTCCTATATGGATATTTCTCCTTTTTGGATACCTTAAAGGAAAATCCGCCATCCTTCCACTCGCACTGGTGCTCCTGTCCCTGTGGCTGATTCCCCAGTTTACGTTTATACTTAACGTAGAGGCAGATTACCGGGCACTCGAAGACGATTACATGACATTTGTCAGCGATGGGTTTCGGGCAGGAGAGAGTAATTCCCCCATTGCATGGAATATTTCAAAAAAATATCTTGAATCATTTTCATCATCCGGAAACAATATAAGAAATCCTGTTCCGGTCAGGTCCGTCTTTCCTGAAAATGGCGTTTATGGCTTTCACCTGCTGCTGCATCATTATCTTTTTAATATGGACGGCCTTGAGAGGCTTATAACTGCTGACGGCAGGGGGAACTGCAGTGAATATGCCGGAGCCATAGCATATCTCGCGAACAGGACTCTTGAAGTCCCCTCAAGATTTGTTATCATGTACGGTTACGACCATAAATTTGCGGAAATAAAAACAGAAGAGGGCTGGCTTATACTAGACCCAATAAAAACCACTCCTGAAAGCCCGGTAAAGGCTGAAGATTACGCAGAATATCTTCTAAATTCAAATCCCCTGGTTTATGAAGAGTTAACAGGGATCAGTTCAACAGACGGGGTATCGCTTCTTTTAGTTCACGGGTTTAAAGAGGTATAGAGAAATACAACATTCACCCGGTATTTTTCCGGATATAATTTCCGATATTGTTTATTGCCTCATCTCCCTCGCTTATCACGGATGCAAAGACCTGCCAGCAGTGGAACATTCCCTCCCATAGTTCAAAGTCAACATCTACACCACATTCCTCTGCTTTCTCTACGAAACTGATGATATCATCCCTTAACAGTTCACCCCCGCCAGCCTGTATCAACAGCGGAGGGAGACCGGTTAAATCTGCAAAGTATGGGGAGGCAACAGGATTTCGGGGATCTTCTCCTTTAAGATAGAGATTACGTATCGAATCGAGTCTCCGGGGCGTAATCCAGTCTGTTTTGATATTTCCAGTTACCGAACCCCCCTCAAATAACAGGTTTACTGCCGGGGACATGCAGACAGCACAGTCAGGAAGCCGGGTATGCCGTTCACGTAATTCAATGAGCATCGAGAGAACAAGCGTACCACCGGCAGAGATTCCTACAGGCACGATATCTGAGGAGTCATATCCTTTAGCCAGCAGAAACCTGTATGAGTCCATTGCATCCTCAACAGGTGCCGGAAATGTATATTCAGGAGCAAGCCGGTAATCAATCCCAAAAACAGGAATACCTGCAGCTGATGCAAGCCTGCTGCAAAGACCGATATGATCTTCAGTTGAGCCAATTGTGAAGCCTCCCCCGTGGAAGAAAAGAATTACACTCTTATGCCTGCATCCAGGCACGTTTATCCATGTACCCTGAAGATCATCCCTGATGATTTCAGTCGATGTAACAGGCTTTTGGTCATCCTGATAGCTGAGATAAAATTCTGAAAAGTCCTTCCTGACAGTTTCTATAGGAAGATTTTTCCCTGGAGAATGCCCTCGCAGGAGATTGACAAACCCGGCTGCATCAGTCATTGATTAAAAGGTATTTATCATTTAAAATAAACCTGCCGGGATTTATTTTACCATCAGAAGCTATTCCTTCTTCAGATCGAATGCCCACCTTGAAACTCCCTTCGCAACATTCCCGCATCTCCTGATATTACGGACCTCAAGTCCGGATCTTTCGTAAGAATCCTTTAGCCCTGCGATTTCAGAAGGCCTTTTAAAGGTGTAAAAATGGATATTGCCGCCTTGCTTTATCCGGCCTGCAATTAAAAACAGAGATTCACCGAACCCGTAAGGTGCAGGGATAATCGCCCTGTCGAACTCAGTTCGGAACATATACGGGATCTCTTCTGCATCGCCGCGGATTACCTCCGTGTTTTCAGAAACTTCGTTCAATTCCACGTTTTTCTTAAGCCATCCACAGGCAGAGGGGTTCATCTCGACTGCATACACCAGCGCCCCTTTGGCAGCTGCAGGAACTGCAAACGGACCAACTCCGGCGAATGGAACAAGAACAGTCTCATTCTCCTCTACCATCGCTGCAACCCTCATTCTCTCGGTGGAGAGACGGGGATTAAAGAAGGATTCCTTCAGATCGAGCATGTAGGAAAATCCTGACTCCCTGTGGATAGTGGCCGTGCAGATGTCCCCGTAGATTAACTCAAACCCTGAGACCCTGTAATCACCGCCGACAGAGGATATCCGGTTTAGAACAGTCCTTACGTTCTTTCTCCTGGCGATTATAGAAGCACAAACATCTCCGGAATACTCCCTGTACTCACCGGGAATGCTGACGACCGCAATATTCCCTATTACATCAAAACCGCAGGGAATTCCTTCCGGAAGGACGTTATTACCAGATCCGCTCCTTCTTTTTTTCCGGGACATATTTGAATAAGAATATTTATCCGGAGAATAGTAACAGCTTTCGGCACATCATGATTGCATCGCGGGGATATTGATGTAATCCGGAAAAATGGAAAACAATTAAAATATATAGCCACAACTGATTAAAAAGGTACAAATGGATAAAAAAATTCTAAAGATCATAACAGACATCGAGATGATCATCTACCTTATCCTGATGGTAATATTAATTGCAATTCTAATCTTCTCGACCTATGAACTGGCTTTTCTGATAATCAATGCCCTGTTCTTCGATGAAACCCTGTTGAAACTCGAAACAAAAGGAATTCTTGCAGCATTCGAGTTCTTCCTGCTCATCCTGATAGGCCTTGAGCTAATGGAGACAATAAAATCTTTCCTAGAAACCAAGAAGATACAGGTCGAGATCGTTATAATCCTGGCAATTATCGCCGTTGCAAGAAAGATTATCATAATCGATCCAATGACAATCACAAACGACGTATTACTTGGAATAGGTGTAGTGGTATTTGCTCTTACTGCAGGTTATTTCTTCATCAAAAAAGCTGATTCGCTTGGTTCGGAATCATAGGACCAATCATTTTTTTGGGTTAAACCCTTCCAAAATCATCATCAAACCTGACGATATCATCCTCTTCAAGATATTCCCCGATCTGGACTTCGATAACTTCAAGAGGAATTTTACCCGGGTTTCCAAGCCTGTGAAGGATACCTTCGCCGACAAAAGTACTCTCCCCTTTTGAAAGAGTCCCGACTTCATCACCAAGTCTTACTTCAGCTGAACCGCTGACAATAATCCAGTGTTCGCTCCTGTGGTGATGTAACTGCAGGGAAAGATATTTCATCGGACTTACAGACACTCTTTTTATCTTGAAATACTGCTTTGATTCAAGAATTGTATAAGAACCCCAGGGACGATGGACAGTGAGATGATAACTGGCGATCTCATCACCCTTCTTTTTGTATATATCAACAAGCTCTCTTACGGATTCGGTATCATCAAGATTGCATATCAGCAATGCGTCCCCTGAATCGATTACAGCAGTATTCTTAATCCCGACAACAGCAACTTTACGGTCTTTTGAATATACAAAATTATTCTCAGAATTTAGAAATTCAGCATCCCCGGAATTACCCCTTGAATCCTTTCCGGAGTTTTCATAAAGAGATTTGAAACTCCCGAGATCGCTCCAATTCAGATCCAGTGGAACTACTGCAACCCTGCCGGATATTTCAAGGAGACCATAATCGATAGAGACTGCTTCAACTGAGGAATAATCAGGATTTTCGGTTTCAAACTTTCTGTAAATTCCGGGAATATGCTTTTTTAATTCATCGAAAAAGATTTCAGGCCTAAATAAAAACATACCGCTGTTCCAGAGATAACCGGAATCCATATACTCTTTTGCTTTTTCCTGCCCGGGTTTCTCCTTAAACTGATCGACGACAAAACCGCCGTTTAAAGGGGCACCCGGTTTTATATACCCGTATCCGGTATACGGAGCTGTAGGTTTTATCCCGAATACTACAAGGTTTTCATCTGCAAGTACAGCTGAATTCTTAATGATGTCCATAGCACCTTCATCAAGAAGGTGATCGCTTGGAAATACTGCTAAAGGTATATCCCCGAAAATATTGTATAGGACACGTACACCCCAGGTAATTGCCGGAAGTGTGTTTTTTCCCTCAGTCTCCAAAAGAATCTGGTGGTCGTCGATGGCAAATCCAAGCTCCTCCACCTGGTTTTTAACATGATACATGAAGTTTTCATGAGTAACAACGACGATCTCTTCAGGAGATGAAACCCTTAGCGCCCGGGAATATGTATCCTGAAAGAGGGACCTGCCGTTGAGTTTAAGGAACTGTTTTGGGTACTGCTCCCTTGAGAGCGGCCAAAGTCTTGTACCCACTCCTCCTGCAAGAATTATTGACCCTATTGAGATGTCTTTCACTCTCCCATTTTCTCTTTGAACTGAATGATTGATAAAACATCCATTTTTTTAGAAATTTATAAATCATTGGTTAAAGCCATTATGTTATATAAGGGAGTTATAAAAATGAAGATTCAGACAATTGTTCTTGCAGGTTTGTTATTTGCACTGTTTATTTCCGCAGGATGTACAGATATCAATTCAAATCCGGCACAGTCAGAACAGGGGACAGCAATGCCATCCGACAACTACTCTGAGGGATTGACCTATACAGCTACAGTACCAGTTCAGCATTACAGATCTGACGGCAGCTGCTACAGGGTGGCGGATGTAAATATTATGAATAAAGGAGCCACTGATGCACAGAATGTCGTTGTCAGGTGTAATCTGATTGATCCTTCCACTAATTCAGTTTCTGACACAATGAGCAAGTACTATGAAGTAATTGATTCAGGTGATCATAAAGCATTTACAGTCGAACTTGACGGTACCTGCGGGACCATATATGAACTGGAAGTTGTTATCTCGAGAGATATTAAATGAAAATACTTGTACTGTCCGGGAGCCCGAGAGGTAAATCCGGAAATACTTACAGGCTCATGGACTCTGCAGTCAGGGGAGCGCAGGATGCAGGTGCAGAGACGGTATTCATTGACATTACAAAAAAGGAGATCAATTACTGCACAGGATGCAGTACATGCTATTCCACCGGCAAATGTATACATGAAGACGATTATGAAGAGATTCTGGCCCTGATACTTGAAAGCGACGGCATTATCCTGGGATCTCCCGTCTACATCAACTCGGTCACCGCCCAGCTCAAGACCCTGTTTGACAGGATGCCAGATGCGGTACACTGCCAGATGCTTGCTGGAAAATACGGATTTTCCATATCTACAGCAGGAGGGTCGAACGCCGATCTGGTATGCGATTATATGAACGAGACTCTCCGATTTATGGGAGTATCGACTACAGGAGAGGTGTACGCTGTTATGGCAGAGGATGATAATGCCTTCAATGAAGCCTGTAATAATGCATATGAACTTGGAAAAGATCTTGTTGCAGCGATATCTGAAAAGAGGGTTTATCCTGAACAGGATATTATTCACGGTGAAATGCATGATCGGATGAAGAATATTGTTCTCTCCAACAAGAATAACTGGAGCCACGAATTTGATTACTGGAAGAAAAAAGGCTGGCTTTAACGGCCACTTTCATTCTGCTTTTTTATTCTCTGATGATACCTCATTGAGTATCCCGGAAAGATTCTCTGCATGTGAACCCATCCAGTAAAGCTTCCTGCACACCGGACACCAGGCGAATTTTTTACCTGCCTTATCCTCAGGTGCATAGCCGCATTCCTCAATCTCATGCTTCTTCGCTTTTCTTAAAACATTATTGCAAATGGAGCACCTGTGCATCTTAAGGCTTAGATCAGGGGATATCAGGCCTTTATCAACAAGCTGTCTTACCTGTTCCAGGGGATCTTCGGATTCAATATAAATGCATACCTCTCCCCTGCCTGAAAGCTCCCTGTCTCTTGTTAACAGAATCCTACCGTCAGAGTGGGCGATTCCAAGCAGGACAGTGTCCTCCCGCGTATTCCCGGGTTCAAGCGAGTCGGCTGAGAGAGTGTCATAATCCATGAACCTGAGATAACGGGCGAGTGTTCCCAGCATCCTGTCCGCAAGAAAAGAATTTTTCATTTTTACCTGTTGAGAGAATATCAAATTTATTTAATATCCATCACTATCGGGATTTTTGTGCCGCACTTACTGCAGGCATCACCGTCAAGCCCTCTAACCGCCCCTGTAAATCCGGATCTCTCAATAAGCAGGCTGCCACATTCATAGCAGTATGTATTGTTGTATGGGTGTGTAGGAATATTTCCCGTATACACATATTGAACTCCTTTCTCCACTGCCATATCATGGATATTTTCAAGTGTCTTCACCGGGGTAGCAGGTACATCAGTCATCCTGAAATCAGGATGGAATGCAGTAAAGTGCATGGGAATTTCCGGGCCGAGATTCTCAATCACCCAGCTGACAAGACCAGACATCTCCTCCATGCTGTCGTTGACACCAGGAATCACGAGAGTAACAGTTTCTATATGCATACCAAGCTCCTTTGCCCGTATTGTGGAATCCAGAACAGGCTGGAGGCGCGCCCCGCATATATTCCTGTAGAAGTCATCTGAAAAAGACTTCAGGTCGACTCTGAATGCATCAAGCATGGGAGAGAGAGCATTCAGCGCTTCTTCAGTCATATAGCCGTTTGTTACATATACAGTACCAAGAGATTCCTTCTTTGCAAGAATGCCCATATCCTTTGCATATTCGTGCCATATCGTAGGCTCATTGTATGTCCATGCAATACTCCTGCACCGCGTTATCAACGCCCTTTCCACACCTTCTTCAGGAGAGATGGTCCTCACCATTCTTGTGCCAGGATGATCCTGCGATATCTGCCAGTTCTGGCAGTGTGTACAGTGGAAGTTACACCCAAGTCCTCCCAGAGAGTAAACTTTTGTACCGGGCAGGAAATGATAAAGAGGCTTCTTTTCGATGGGATCAGAAGCCTCTGCCACCACCTTTGAATAATTATCCGCATAAAGGGTCCCTCCGCGGTTGACTCGCATACCACATATTCCACTGTTGCCTTCACTGATTTTGCACCTGTGACTGCATACGCTGCATCTTACTCCGCCGCCATCGATCTTTTCGAATAATTCTGCAATATGGGACATACATACACCTGAGTGTTGATATGGTCCTTTAAAGAAAAGTAGTTTATTAGTGTGTTGATTTCCGGAATTTGGAGAAATTAATTTTTATCTAACTGAAAATGAAGAAATATCGGCTCTGTAGAAATCCTTCTCTCAAACCGGTTTTGCTAAAATCCCGGATATGATCATGAGATGATCCATATCTCTTTTTTGTAA
>JAFGKW010000010.1 GCA_016928355.1 Methanomicrobiaceae archaeon | reverse complement strand
TATCGAATAATTTCCGTTGATTCTTGATACTGTGAATACGGGGGTGTCAAACAATCCGTCTTTTGCCAGTATGTCAGCAACAGTGCTCGAAACCGAAGGATTTTCGATCTCAAAGACTGCCGGCCCTTCTGCACTCATTTTTTTTGCCGAATCAACGGCCTGAATTGTATCAAGCCTGTGTTTTTCACCGATCTTTTTCGCTTCATCAACTATTTCGGAATTACCCATACAGAGTAATGCTCCAAGACCGCCCCTTCCGGACAGGCCGCAGGACTCAATTACAGATGCAAGTGTATGTGCATCGTGAATAATTCCTCTCTGGAGTTCCCATGTATTTCCCCAAAGAGAGCACATTGCTCTTTCATTGCTTTTTTCTGCAATTTCCAGGATGATTGCCGAAAGGATTTTTTCGTAACCCTGATCTTCGCTATCCGGGAAATCTCTGACCAGACTCTCGGATTTTTCCAGGTTACCGCTGATACCGGGCAGGTATGGATTTACTGCCGTATGGATCTTTTCAGTCATATTATCTCCTGCAAGGGGGATTCCACGACCGGGGGTTATGAACTGGTTTGCGATTCCTTCGTTTACAATCTCACTGTTTTTACCGGCGATCTCCTGATGATCACCGATCATTCCAAGCAATGCAAGACTGCACAGGTCCCGGTTGTCTCCCATGTGGTCGGCAACCATATACGCAACTGCAGCTGAAGCAAGTTCCTTTTCTCCGTTGATTCCGAAAAGACGCGGGTTGATGTGATACTCCCCATTGAAACATGGCATGTGATGATCAATCACTACTGTATCTTCAGGCAGGTCTTCGATAGATGATCCAAGGTCACACAGGACTGTCATTTCATGACTTCTGATGTCCCCTGGTGTTATCCCCGATTTTATACTGAGATGAAATTTCTTTCCGTTCCTGTACAGGGCATGACAGATGATCGACGCTGCGGCTATGCCGTCTGCATCGTGATGTCCGAACACCCTGACAAAGTCAGATCTTTCAAGTTTCTCAGCTGCCAGACCCGCTGACGTTTCAATGGACATATGTCTTGATTATCTTGATAACAGGAATTCTGCTGTCTCCGGTTTGTATGACCAGCCCTTTGGCATTTTACCGGATTTTACGTAGTATTTTCCGAGCCTGCGTACCTTAGCTTCAGTAAGATGAAGCTGCCTCTTGTTGTGAATGTCCTTCTTGTTCTCTTCAAGATGCTTGCGCATTCCAAGAGCCTTTACAATGAGGTTTCTGAGGTCTTCGGGGATGTCGGGTGCAAGGCCGTTCTCTGCGAGAACCTGCTCTACTTTCTTCCCGGTTGCAAGCTTTACACTTGGAACCCCGTATTTGTCACGCATTACAAGTCCAATGCCTGCACTGGACATACCTTCCTTTCTAAGATCAATGATGGTTTTTTCGATCTCTGCTGGGTCTTTATTTGACCATTCGGGTGCCTCTGTGCGGAGCGGACGTACCGATCCGGATTTTCCGCGCCGACGGGCATGCATTCTTGCCATTTTTCACCACCTTATTTTTAATTTCGAAATCACGGTTGTGATCTCTCGTCAAATAATGCCTGAAACAATAGTTCCTAGCATTTTTCATCAGATACTTTCGCGAACGTGAAAATATTGTTCGCATTGTCATGTAAGTCCACAAAAAGAGCCATAACTGACCTTTTTGTAATCCCAAAGCCTTGTTGAAAGGCAGTGCCGTCTCCCTGGGTTCGGGCACGTCGGACTTACATAAGCCAGCACGATATGATATCAGTGCTTTGTATATATTTCTAATAAATGATAATAAAACAATCGGCGGGAGAATAAATATCCATCCGGATTAAAGGTCCTGCAAAACAAGATTTATCTGATAAAAAAAACAACAGGTAATTCTGCATCTGCTATGCTGCGATAATAGTCTAGCGGTAGGACAGTGGCTTCCCAAGCCTCTAACCCGGGTTCGAATCCCGGTTATCGCATTTTCATATTCATTTAATTCGGCCATAATATTTCGATAGTTAATGGCAACAATATTATATTCTGTGTTTTATTTAATGAATGTGGATGGGGAAAGATGACAAAAGACATTGATCCAAGGGATCGTAAAAACATAAAGGTCGGGGCAAAAGTAGCGATTATCCTGAAAAAGGATCAGAGGAGCGGGAGACTGACAGAAGGTAAGGTACAGGAGATCCTTACAAACTCTTCATTTCATCCGCACGGGATAAAGGTCCGGCTTGAAGACGGGCAGGTGGGGCGGGTTAAGGTTATTTTTGAAGAATGAATTAACTCTTTTTGACTTACCCCAAATTATATATTCAAATCATTCCTTCTCCGTTTATGACACCCGGAATAAATGCCGGATCATTTTCATGTGAGCTGGTAGGATGGGAAGAGGCCGGGAATCTATCCCGGATTCTGGCAACTAAAATCCGCAATTCGGGATATTCTCCCGATATTGTAATTGCAATCGGCAGAGGCGGGTATGTGCCTGCAAGAGTGGTATGTGATTACATGCTTCACGAAAAACTGACCAGCATAAAGATTGAGCACTGGGGGATTGCAGCGGAGAAGAAGGATACAACGACCGTCGTTTATCCTTTGTCTATCGATATCGGGGGGAAAAGCGTCCTTATTATTGATGATGTGGCTGATACGGGAGATACCCTTAGAGCCGCGGTTGATTATATCTCTTCTCTCGGTCCATCAGAGATTAAAACCGGCGTTCTTCATCACAAGAATTGCTCATCATTCATGCCTGATTTCTATGCAGAATACGTGGAAAAATGGAGGTGGATCATATACCCATGGGCAAGACATGAGGAACTTTTTGGTTTTTCTGAAAAGGTGCTTTCAGGAGATTATATTTCGCCAGAAGAAATCAGGACGAAGCTTTCTGAAAGGTATAGTCTTGAAGCTGAAATAAAAGGTCTGACAGAGGCGCTGCAGGATCTTGTGGTCTGTGGGAAAGCTGAAGAATCAGGTGGCTATTATAGAAAAAAGAGATAAAAAAAATTATTTGAATTGTATTAGGTATTTGTTTTTAAGAAAAGTGACATCTTTTGAAAACCTGAAAAAGTTAATTATTTTTTAGATCCATTTGGTGAGAAAAGCCCCTCAATGAATTTCATAACAGAATCAATCGCATCCTGTATTATTGAAAGAAGATCACCAGAGTCTATCTCACCTGTTTCAAATGCCTCCATTGCATCACCCACCTCTTCTATCGAGCCTGATATCTCTCCGGGAAGTGGAGTAGGAGTCTTTGTTGAAGATTTATATGTCTCTGTTACTTCATATTCATTAGCCGTTCCGGGAACTTTTTCAACATCGAGTGCGTATTCCATGGACGGTATTGTGTAAGTATCTCCCGGCCCCAGTTTTTTGACTGTTCCATCTCTTAATTTCAGTTCAAGATAATTTCCTTTTATGTCAAGAATCTTTAGAATGGTTCCTGCAGCAAAGGGCTGATCTACCGGAATTGATGCTTCGTAATGATAACCTGCCTGGGGAATGTTTACATCCACAGCCGCACCATTCGCCGGGGCGCCTGTTACGACAGCCATAATGTTCTTGTCATCGAAGGGATCTCCTGCTGATGCAGGGGAAAGACAAATTACAGACATTAGGAGTATTCCTGCAAGAATTAACAGTTTACAATCATTTCCAGTCATGTTTTATCATAGGCCTATTTTTTATTTGTAATTTTCTCTATACTGTTCAGTTATACCTGGATTCTAAAGTCCTGAAGGTTCTATCTTCTCCATATACATATTCGATTGCATTACCTTTTTGATAAGCCATTACGCTCCTGTAATGATATTTTGTATCCGGCTCCAGACCGGTTATGGTGAAGACAATCTCTTCCCCGAGAGGTGATGAAAGTTTGGTTATTTCGGTTGAAGCTCCATATGCTGTTGTTTTTCCATACTCCATCCAGATGTCATAATCCCCGAAATAAGTCTGTGGCGGCTTGAAAAAACCTTTGATTCCCGCATGGTCGTCCTCCACAAAAAAGACATCGCCCGTTGTTGCAGTCGGTTCGATGCATCCGCTTGATATGGCTATACCAATGAACAGGAGTAAGACAGCAGTCTTTTGAATCATATTTTTAAGTTGACAAAAAGGGATAAAAAAATTCCGGTGAATCGGTTCACATAAAAAAAGAATCAGTTAGATTATCTCTATTTTAGCTTCCTGATGGAAATGATTGCCAATATTAAAAATGACGCAGTAAGTGTAAAAAGTGAAAATCCTGGAGCCCGCCGGGAAGCACCTGTTTCATCCGGGACACTCTCTTCTGCATATACCAATGAACTGTGGAATGAAGGGAAGTGCGACACTGCCATACTATCCTGTTTCCGTCAAGGCGGATGCCGCTGTTCGAACCCTCTGTTGTTTTTATCGTGATATCTCCTGTCAGGGGTTCCAGGAGGATGATCTCAGAATCGGTTTCACTTTTCAGATAACCCCAGCCGACCCGTTTTCCGTCAGTAAACGGGGAGGATATCGATGTTTTTTTGTCATCATATGTTAGGGATTTAGAGATTTCACCCGTTTTTGGGTTTAGCAATATGGTATCCCCGCTTGAAATTGTATATAGGCAGGGTTCATAGTAAGTTCCCTTGTCATTTCCCTCAAAAACAGTCGTATGTTTGAAGTAAATCAGGTAATCTCCTGCCATATCAAAGCTTTCAACATTTGAACCCGATTCGTTGGTGTATTTTGATTCAAAGACTATGGTTTCCTTGCCGGATTTGATATTGTATATACGAAGATCTTTCTGGTCCTGGTAGGCAATATTCCCGTTATCAAATACTATGCCTGTGGGATCGATGCAATCCTTCGTAACTATTATTTCGGATTTTCCGGTCGGGATAGAATATAGATTGAAATTTGTCTCAAATGAATCTCCCGATTGGTTCGACCAGAATACATTATCCCCATAGAGTTTAGGCCACTCAGCATCTCCGGGCAGATCTAGGATTTCTGTATTGTTATCTCATATGTCCATCAGGTATATTGAATTTGGTAATGTATCCGATTCGTTTGTTTCAAAATCCATAGCCTGCGTCTCGAACCATACTGCATAGTCTCCGGAAACAGCCTCCCCCGTAACAGTCATTCCCTTTGAAGGTTTACCGGGATTTATGCTGTCTCCGGATTTTATTGAATAAAGGTTAATCCTGTTTCCTGTCTGGTTTATACCTTCCGATGTAAGGATTATAATATATTCCCCGGAAATATATCCCCCGACTATATTTTGATTATCATAATGAATCTCTTTCGTTTCCCACTGTGAACCGGCTTGGGCCGGGGCTATGATAATAAGAATAATTATCAGAAGAAAGGTTGTCTGGATATATCGACGAAATAAATTTTCCATTGCTTATATTCGGTGGAGGCCGATCAAAAAGTTTTCTGTTTGGAAAATTACGTTGATTTATTTATATGCTGCATATACACTGTAAATTCCATATGAATAAAACGGAAATGCCCTTCTGAATCCGGCCTTCATCAGTTTCTTCATATAACCGGTTTGTGTATCGATAAAGGCGAATGCATTTTTTCTCTTTTCAATCATATCTTTAGCCTGCGTTTCCGCTAGTCCGTTTTTTATCATGGATTCAAGCCATCTTTTGTTCAATATATCTTCAATAAAAGCATCATCGGGTTTGAAGACATCTCCGTTTATGAAAATTCCGTTGTCTATCAGGGATTCATGGATTTTTTTGATTATCTCTTTCCTGTCGGCATCATTCAGGTGGTGGAAGCAGAGTGTGGAGAGAATAACATCGAATTTCTTATCCGGCCAGACCTTGCGGAAATCTCCCTCAATAAAATCCACTTCTTTAAGACTCTCTTTTTCCATTGCTATGCCAATCATTTCAGGTGTCATATCGATGCATGTTATTGATGCATTCGGATTCCCGGCAAGTATTTTCTCCGTAAGATATCCTGTACCACTTCCAAGTTCAAGAATTTCAACATTATCTCCGGGAACCAGATCCACGACGGTGTTAAAAAAGATATCATGGTTGGTTACGATTTTTTTAATGAGACTTTCATATTTTTCTGCGTTTTCATTAAAATGCTCTTTTGCCTTATCCATGATTAGTTTTTAATCAGTATCATGATATTCGTTATGAAACCCCTCCGGCGACATTATCATTTAACTATTATGCATCTTCATGTTAGCAACATCATTCAAAATATTAAAACAAATTAGCAACTAATATCTGGTACTTAATTTATTTGGAGATCCGGATTATGAAATGGCATCATCATTGTAAATACATGCAACTCGACAGGGAATACACTGTCAGAGACCTTGCGGCATTCCACGGCCACCTGGGACCATATATTGTAATAGGCTACAGAATAGGAAGGTATGCTTCGGAATTTTTCGGCAACAATCCATTTGAAATGAAGGCTACGGTATACTGTTCAGGCCAGACTCCCCAGAGCTGCCTTGCAGACGGAGTCCAGCTTGGAAGCGGCTGCACTCTTGGAAAGAGAAATATCGAGATTGTTGTATCCGAAAGTCTCAGGTGTGAGTTTGAATCGGCAGGTAAGAAACTGGAGATTATTCCCAAAGGCTTTACAATACTACAATCTTCCGACGATTATGAGTTAGAGATCGAGAAGATGGCGGAAAAGATGTATGGATTTGAAGATTCCGACCTGTTCGAGATAAACGAAGTGTAATATGGTTTCTTCAGGAGAATCCGTTATCCGCCTTAAGAATATTTACACGGCCTATGAGGGCGCCGAGTATCCTGTAATAAAAGATGTCTCAATCGAGATCAAAAGGGGGGAATTCGCCATAATCGGGGGACCCAACGGTGCGGGGAAGACAACCCTCCTTGAGACCATCAACGGCATGTTGAAGACGACGCACGGCGAGGTGACGGTTCTCGATATGGATGTCGGCTCCCGTGGCAGGGATATCCGAAAGAAGGTAGGGTACGTGATCCAGAACTTTTCATTCGATCCGATGACTCCGTTCTCCGCGGAAGAGGTTGTTCTTATGGGGAGATACGGACTTATTGGGCCATTTAAGAAACCGAACGAAGAGGATTATAAGAAAGTTTCCGATGCGATGAAACTTCTCAGGATCACGGATATCGCGAAGAACCCTATCGGAAAACTCAGTGGAGGTCAGCAGCAGAAGGTCCTGATCGCACAGTGCATTGCAAAGGATCCCGATATCCTCCTTCTCGATGAACCCTTCAGCAATCTCGATCTCCTGACAAGAGAGTTCGTAAGCAATATTCTCGGCGACCTTGCCAAATCGGGGTGTACTATAGTAATTGTATCGCATGCCTTTGATGCCCTGCCCGATACAGGTATCAGAATAATTGCAATGAACGACGGGCGGATCGCCCTCGATGAGACCTGTGATCCCGGTGAGGTAGAGAATAAAATACGTCTGGTATCGGGAGGTATCCCGGGTGCTTGAATTTATAATATCCAACAATATAGTCTGCCATGCAGTCGAGGCGATGCTTTTTGCTTCACTCTCATGTAGCATACTCGGGGTTATCGTCACACAGTTCAATGTATCATCTATTGGATTCACGATGGCTCATGCAGCTTTTGCCGGAGCAGCCATAGGTATGTTTTTAGGAGTAAATGCAACCGCTGCGGCGGTTGTAGCAGGCATTCTGGTGGCGATCCTTCTCGGACCTGTAGCAGAGTATTCAAGAATGTCCACTGATTCCATTCTGGGTGTTTTTTTTGGAATGACAATGGCAATTGCGATTTTCTTTATTGCATATATGCAGTATCTCGGGAAAGGAATGAGTGCGAGCGCACTTCTTTTCGGCGATGTCGTATCACTTTACCGCGAAGAGATCTATGCACTCGCGTTAATATCCATAATATCGATAATCTTCGTATATCTCTTTTATAAGGAGATCTCGTCGCTGATATTCAACAGGAAGATAGCTGAAGCTTCCGGGATCTCCGTCAAACCATTGTATTTTGCGATATTGTTCATGATCGCAATCGCGGTTTCACTGAGTCTGAATATTGTCGGCGGGCTCCTGCTATTCGTCTGGCTTGTGACTCCTGCGGCTACAGCTTACCAGTTCTGCAACAGCCTCAAGTCGATGTTCATACTTGCCCCCGCGATTGCAGGGGTTATCAGCATCGCCGGGGCACTGGCCGGTCTTGCCTGGTCAGTTCCTGTCGCACCACTTACAGCGATTATGATTACTTCGGTCTTTGTAGTTGCTGTGATCATATCCCCCAAGAGAAAAATATCATATAGTAAAGGATATTAAATAACACCTCTTAACACATTTTTATGAAAAGTTTCGTTTTAATCTTTTCCATTTGCACAATCATGGGTCTGGTCTTATGTTGCCCGGCCGTCTGTGCCCTTGATGTCGTTTCGACGACAAGTGTTCTCTGGGATCCGGTAACGGAGATTGGAGGCGATCAGGTGAATGCAATCTATGTCGCCGATCCGGCTATATGTCCACATCTTCAGGGAGATATAATCAACAACAGGATACAGATGAACAGGGATTTCATCGTCGGAGCGGATTTCTTTGTCGGTCATAACAGCAGTGTTGACAGCCAGTACGTAATCCCGCCGCTGAATGAGTTCATGGAGGCTAACGGTTACGGCACAATCGACTGGATCTTTTTAAAGGATCCCAATATGTCATGGAATACCCCGGAAGATGCGTTATTGCTGGCAGATGAAGTTAAAGGCTGGCTGATCTCCGCTGATCCTGAGAATGAGGCCTACTATGAGCAAAATTATGCCGATTACATTGAATCGATAAATCTTGCGGATATCACGGATGATGAGGCCGCAATAATCGGCGGGCAGGATGTCATCGTAATGATCTGGCAGAAGAAGCCTGCGGAACAGTGGCTGGGCTTGAACATTGTCGACTTTTATGCACCTGACTTCTACATGGGCGGCCAGTATACAGCTGCAAAGCTTGTTGACAGGATCCAGGAGGATCCCGGGAAGTATGCGAATGTAAAGTATGTCATCGAGAATATGCAGTCCGGTGAACTTGCCAAAGGTGTCGAAGAGGCGCTCAATGATCTTGGAATCCCTGCAAAGAGGGTGATCTTTACCAATTTCCCTAAGTCACTCGACGGTGTGAATTCAATTCCTGATGTACTGGATTACAACAAGGGACTCGTTATGGATGAAAATGCCATAGAAGGATCTGTAGATGCGGAAGAGCAGGAGATTATCGATAAGATAAACAGTGATGAAACCGGGGCCGCTACTTCAGCAAAGACTGCAGCTGCAACCACATCTGCAACACAGGCCTCCCCACTTTCACCGGTTTTGGTGATATCGGGGCTCCTGTGCGGTCTGGTCCTTTTCTTCTACAGGGAATGATCTATTAATATAATTTTTTTATTCTTAAAATCCCGCATAATCGGAATTGTCCCATTTTTTAAAGCCGCTCTTAATGAGGTACCATGCTGGAATGAAAAGGATTACTGAAATATAGGCAAGGTATGGGCTGATAAATGTCAGTCCAAGGAGCACAAGGATTACCGGACCGGTGATTAGGATATATTTCAGGAACACTCTTACATTATAGATCATCGTTCCGGGTTCAAGCCCGCACATTCTTATCATCAGGGCAAGTTCGAAGAAGGAGACTGAAAGGCAGAGTACAACAGCATTCGGGATGCTTGCTGCGGCATCCGAGAGCAGACCAACCGCAATTATAAATACAACCGGAACTACCTGAAGGACGGTGAATGTTCCGGTCTTTGCCCTTATGATAGATGAGATGTTTAAGGGGAGGAAGTAGTATGCCGAGATCGAGTCGAATTCGGTGACCCACGTGTACATCGTCGATGCAATGACTCCGGTTACTACTGCAATCGTGAACAGAATATTATTCTGTGTCAAAAATTCTCTCAAAAACGAGAGGACCAGCCATATAAGTCCCAGCGGAAGAAGGAAGGAAAAGATTGTCTGCCCTATCCCTATGCCGCTCCTGTAGAGGTCGATGAAATCCTTTGCAACAAGAGTATTATCCTGCAGGAAACCAAGTCTTTGTGAGACTGAATCCAGAAGATTCCTGTAATGCTTCTCAGAGCCTGTATCTGCAGATGTAAAGAATAGTATCGATAAAGTGAAGAAAACCGCAATGGCTCCAAGCGAGAGCAGAAGGCCTGAATACGTGAAAGAATCAAAGATGCTGACCGGAAGAAGGACGGCGGATAAAACCGTCCCCGGGGAATATAATATGCTGGATCCCAGAAACCCGGCTAACAGGATTGCCAAAACGGCGAAAAGCGCCGGTTTGCTCCTGGAATATATAGCCGACAAAAGGAAGATTGTACAGAGTCCCATAAGGAATGCAATAGACAACGTTAGCAGTAAAAGCATGGGGTAATACAGGTTTATTCCCAAAAATGGCGATGCCGCCAGAAATCCCAGGCCAAAGGGCAAAACCCAGAGGATGAAATAGTAAAGGATATCCTTAACGACGAAGTTTAAGAATACCATCTGTTCCGATACCGGAAGGCTTCTTGCCGAATACGCAATCAGGCTTGCCTGGCCGAACCTCCGGTTCATAACCTCTTTTCCCAAAATCCCGAATGAACCAACCATTATGCCCAGAAGGATGAACTGTGCATGAACGACTATACTCAGTAGTACAGTGTCCATTACGGTTGTAATGAGCGGGAGTATGAATACGCCCATAAACGCGATTGCGAAGATTAAGACCGGGAATAGTGCAAAATTCAGGTTCCCGAAGAGCGTGGAGTGCATCCGCCACTCCTCTTTGAACATGGATGTGAAAAGAGTAAACATCTTCAGCTCCTTTCTACAAGTTCCATGAAGAAATCATCAAGGTGCATTCCCTTTTCTTTGAGTTCATCTGTTTTTCCCGTATGCAGGAGTCTTCCTTTATGCAGAATTGCAAAATCAGTGCAGATCTCCTCTGCGATCTCAAGTATATGTGTCGAAAGAAAGACCGTATTGCCTGATTCGACATAATCTTTCAGGAATTTTTTCACTTTTCTCTGCATCACAGGATCAAGATTGATCAAGGGCTCATCTATTAGTGCGATTTCGGGGTCATGTAAAAAAGCCTGCGCAAACATAAGCTTCTGCCTTGTTCCGCGGGATAAATCCTTGCAGAGAACATCTTTTTTGTCTGCGAAATCAAGATAGTCAAACCACCAGTCTGATTTTTCTTCGATTCCGTCTATTTTTCTTATCTTTGCAACAAAGGAGAGGTATTCGCCTGAGGTCAGGAAGCTTGGCGGAGTCTCCTGTTCCGGGATAATCCCGACAACCTCCCTGACCCTGATTCCCTCTTTTACAGGGTCGATGCCAAGAACCTTTGCGGACCCCGATGAAGGCTTAATCTGGCCGGTGAGCATCTTGATCATTGTTGTCTTTCCCGAACCGTTGGGCCCGAGAAGTCCGAAAAGGCTGCCTTTTTCAACTCCAAGATTTACTTCATCAACTGCCTTTAATTCCCCGAATTTCTTAGAAATATTTTCTGTTTTTATTACAGGCATTTCAATCTCCCCGTATGATATCCATAATAATAATTTATGTGCTATAAATCTGCAATAAGATCTTTAGCAAAATATTATATATTTCCCTTAGCTCACAATTGGCTGTGAATAAATATGAACTTAATATCAGAAGGTGAATCCGCACCTGCGTTTTGCCTCCCTGATTCAGGTCATTCAGAGATATGCCTTGAATTATTCCGGGGAAGATGGGTGGTTCTTTATTTTTATCCACGGGACAATACACCCGGCTGTACTCTCGAGGCACAGACTTTTTCGGCAGAAATGGATGATTTCAGGGACATGAATGCTGTTGTAATCGGGATCAGCCCTGATTCATGCGAAAGTCATGAAAAGTTTATGAATAAGCATTCACTTGATCTGATCCTTTTATCAGATGAAAATCATGAAGTCTTAAATAAATATGGTGTCTGGCAGCCGAAAAAACTCTATGGAAGAGAATTTTTAGGTGTTGTAAGAACGACTTTCCTGATAAACCCTGAAGGAGTTGTCGCCGCGGTCTGGCCTAAAGTAAAGGTCAAAGGACATTCAGGTGAGGTAAAGGAGAGAATCAGGAGTTTATTTCCGGATTGAATGGGTTATCTTCAAAACCTATAACTTATCATAAAATAAACCAGATTTTGCAGGAAATGGACGATTCAGTTATTCACGCAATAAGCATCCTGAGCGATAATTCAAAAGGTGTACTCAGGGATGTTTCCGATATAATGGCATCAAACGGAGCCAATATTGTTATGGCGCAGGCCTCCGTTCTTCTGGGCGGCCCAAGCAGGGGGAAGTCCTTTCTCTATTTCGAGTATGAGGAGATTCACGAGACCGGGAAACTGCTTGAGGACTTAAAAAAACTGTACTCTGTTCACGAGGTCAGGACATATCAGCCATTATCAAGGATTTACGGCAAGAGGATCATAATTCTCGGTGGCGGAGCCCAGGTTGCACAGGTTGCCCTTGGTGCGGTTAATGAAGCTGATCGTCACAATATAAGAGGAGAAAGAATCTCCGTAGATACAATTCCTCTTGTGGGTGAGATGACTCTTTCTGATTCAATCGATGCAGTATGCAGACTCCCCAGAGTGTCCGTCCTCGTCCTTGCCGGGTCACTCATGGGCGGAGAGGTAACGCGTGCAGTTGAGCGTGTCAAGGAATTTGGCATTCCTGTAATATCTCTGAAGATGGCAGGCAGCGTTCCCCGGCATGCTGATCTTGTAGTAACAGATCCAATCCAGGCAGGTGTCTTTGCAGTTATGCACTCAAGTGACCTTGCTGTTTTTGATATTGAGAGAGTCAGGGGGCATGAATTTTGAATCCTGAAACTGAAGAAGCGGTATGTGTACTCAGGCATGACGGTTTAATTGTATATCCCACCGAGACAGTATATGGTCTTGGCTGTGACGCCTTCTCAGATGAGGCAATTCACCGTCTCTATATGGTTAAAAACCGCCCGCTTTCAAAACCTGTATCAATTGCGGTGTCTGATATCGAAATGCTGCACGCAGTTGCGAGAGTAGGGGAAAGGGAGGAGAAATTCATTCGCCGTTTTCTTCCCGGCCCGGTTACTGTGATCCTTCCTGCAAAAAAGTGTATACCTTCTGTCCTTACGGGGGGAACCGGCCTGATCGGAATCAGGATGCCTGATAACGCCATCGCCCGTGAAATAATTGATACTCTAGGTTCTCCGGTAACATCTACCAGTGCAAATATATCCGGAGATGTTAGTCCTGTAGATAAAAGTCAGGTAAATGTTTTTTATGATTATATGATTGATTCAGGCACTCTTCCCGGGACGCCAAGTACTGTGGTTGATCTGGTGAATATGGAGATTATCCGTGTCGGTGCCATGATCGAGGAAGTTGCATCTTTTATTGCTGAAATGGAATGATTTTTTCATGAAACCTATAAGATTAAGAGATTTTATCGAGGATATGGATGGCTGTATCTATGCCGTATCCGTATATGATAATGACGAATCGGTGGGTTGTATCCTAAGATACGTTCCAGATGAAAATGGAAAGAGAATAGCACCTGATGGAACCAGTTATTCCAAATATGATTTTGAAGAGGCTTTCGAATACATTCGGAAGAATAAGCCCGAATATCTTGATACCGTCCATCGTGTGCCTGTTCAGGATAT
The DNA here is from genome assembly GCA_016928355.1 of Methanomicrobiaceae archaeon. Taxonomy (GTDB): domain Archaea; phylum Halobacteriota; class Methanomicrobia; order Methanomicrobiales; family Methanomicrobiaceae; genus Methanolacinia. The sequence continues at coordinate 9,783 of JAFGKW010000010.1, read as the reverse complement.
AAGAAAAGTATTCAAACCCGAGGAAGAGATTGGAAATCTCTGCCTGAGAGATAAAAGGGTTGAAAAACTTGTCAGCATATTTGGAGTATCTTCCGGGAAAACCGGCTGTACCGGCTCCCTTCTTGTAGGTCTTGAGAATGAGGCCTCTGATATTGATATGGTTGTATACGGGAATGACTGGTTTACTGCCCAGACCAATCTTAAGAATGCAGCTATCAGTGGTGAAATGAAGTCTCTTTCAGATGAACTCTGGGAAAAAGTCTATAATAAGCGAATTCCTGAGATCGACTACGATACCTTTGTTCTCCATGAAAAGAGGAAGTGGAATAGGGGTGAGATTGAAGGTACATATTTTGACCTTTTATACACCAGGGGTTATGACGACCTGAACCGGGTCCGCATATCAAAGGGGAAAGTCCTCGGCAAAATGACAATAGAAGCCCAGGTTACAGATTCATCCCTGATATTTGACAGCCCTGCCATATACTCTGTCGATCATGATGAAATCTCAAAGGTTCTTTCTTTTACACATACTTACAGCGGCCAGGCTGTTAAGGGAGAGATAATTGAGGCATGCGGGTATGTTGAGGATCACGGTGATGAAAAATGGCTTGTGGTTGGTACCACGCGAGAGGCAAAGGGGGAATATATTATCTCAAAAACCCTGATTGAAGAATCAGAATAATTTTTTAATTTTTATAATTATCAAAATGTGATTAAGACAAAATCTGATTTACTGTCCGGGAGAGTATATATTCTTTGCATCCTCATATGCTGATAATATTATAAGACAAGGATGGAATAATACATGAACAGTATCCGTTTTTACAGGATCTACGATATAGGGATGGAGATCGATCTTAACCTGCTTGAAACTGTTTTTGCGAATAAGTACGTTACATCGAGGGCCCGCTTCAGAAGGATTCGGCCAAAATCTATTATCATGGATACTCCTCCGCTTTTACTAAATCTTGAGCAGATCTCTGTTGTAAAGGAAGGCATAACTTATGACATGTCAATGGTTGCAAAGATCCTGGATGTCGGCGCTGTCAGTCTTTGCATAATACTGGAATTAAACCGGAAAGATCCCGGCTACCTCTCCGATACGGCGATGTTATTTCCGGACCAGGAGGATCTGTCGGTTTATTTCAATAATTCACTTGGCAGACTTAATGAGATAATCTCCGGAAATATTCCTGATTTTAATGTTGAAGAAGACTTTTATGAAGATTACACCATCTATACAACTGAAAAACTTGAGGATGGTTTCGATCCTGTTCAGCTTTTATTATGTGAAAAAACAGATTTTTCAGATCAGTTCCGGGAGGATACTTTAAGGAATGTCCTGAGTTACAGTCAGGATGATCTGGTGATAATATCGTGGGATGGAGCACTGATAGTCTCCCCTGAAACTCCTGATGATATTCTTGATCTTATTGAATATGCAAATGTCCAGGTGTTTGAGCTAAGGTACTATGATCGCGAACTGATAAACAGGATCGAAAAGATGTATGACGATATCGGGCATGCTGACAGGATGTCGTGGTTTGGCAGAATGTACAGGTACCATGGGATTATGGTCACAACAATGGAGATGTATGCAGACCTCTATGAGATTATCGAGAAGGTGAATAACCTGATAAAAGTTACAGAGGATGTTTACTATGCCAAGGTTTACGAAACCGCACTCAGGGAGTTCAGGATCAGCCAGTGGAGCGGGAGTGTTACAAGGAAGATCGATGTTCTAAGGGAAAACTACTCTATGCTCTCTGATGAGGTAAGGATTCAGCATTCCTATTTCCTTGAATGGATAATTATACTGCTTATAGCCTTTGAATTCGGATTCGCTCTGTGGCAGTATATGATAAAATAATTATTTTGGGTTATGCAAGTCCTGCAATACCCTTAAAGTCAGTAAGGCCGTTGAAGACAGTGAGGTAATCTTCCTTTCCGCCCTCAATGACTGTGTATACAATAAACCTGTCGCCGATATTGACGATCTGTGATATTGTATCAGATTCGGTGTCGGTGACTACCCATCCGGGGTTTCCTTCAACAGTTACTTTCTTCATTGACATGACCGGGGTTTCGATCTCTACATATGAGTCCCATGCGGCCATCTGTCCGACCATAGCTTCGTTTGTATCCTGGATGATAATGTCAACAATGGCGTCTCCACCCATTTTCTGCTCGTAATTCTTTGAAGCCCAGCTCCATGAATAACCGCCCTCCGAGGCCTGCATTCCTGTTGCATCCCCGTTAATCCATCCTGTAGAGGGGGCTGTAGGGAGATACTGCATAAGTGTTGTGTAATGGACAACTTCTCCTGAGCTGACCGGTGCAGATGATGAAGCTGTGCTCTCTGCCGTTGCCTGTGATCCTGCGCCTGTATCTGCAGGTGCTGTTTCCGGGCTTCCTGTACATCCGGCTGTTAAAACTAAACCGGCTGCCAGAACCAAAACCAAAAATCCAATTATACCTTTTTTAAACAAATTGCTATCCATGATTAATCCTCCATGAACAGAAATACTGGTTCTTTTTAATGAATAAACCTATCTAAAAATTAAATCAAGTCTGATATTTTTTTTGGCTTTGTTAGACAATAATCCTTCAGATAGCAGGTATTACATCTTTCGGTGTTCTTTTTTTCCGGGATATACCCCCGGTCAATTTTTTTTGCATAAGAAAGAGCTCTTATTGCAGTCCTTCTGTCAGCAGGAGACGGTTTGCAGACCTTTGTGACGCCGTCAGGAATATATTGTAACAATATCTCTTCTCCTTTTATTTTCAGGGTTTCTGCTGCACATATTGATACAAGTGCACAACGTATCCTGTCTGATTTATAGATTCCTTTTTCAGGGGCGCAGCCTGCCCGGATTATTCCGATATTTGGTTCTGACTCAAAAAGATTGTCAATTCTTCCAATAACTCCAAGCTTATTGGATCGGATTTCAACATCGCTTTCAATGGAAACCGGCCATGAACAATCCCTGCATTTTTCCAGCCAGTTCTCAAAAAGAGGATAATCCTCTTCACTTATATTAGGATTGATTAGTCTGATCTCGTCCCAGATCTCATCATTGCAGAGGTCCCTTCCGAGGTGATAGGAGATCTGTTTGGCAATCGTATATTCTATGCGTTCCTGTTCAAATTCTCTCCGCGTTTCAAGGTAATATCTTACCGGACACGAGTGGCATAATACTACCCCGGATATAGTTACGAAATCCATGCAATCCCCTTTTGCATTTAATCTTCCCCGATAATTCTTATTGTCGGTGAGGTCTATTAATATATATGGAAAAGCGTGAAATTACAGTCAATCTCCCCCCTGATCTTGATCCCGTTTATTCAAACAGGATCCAGGTGGCCTATAAAGACGATGAATTTACATTTGTATTCCTTCATGAAATTCCGGGAACAAACCAGGCACGTGCAAAGTCCGTAGTTTCCATCAGTCCGAAGCATGCAAAGAATTTTTCACAGGTTCTTGCAAAGACAATGGCAGATTATGAAGCCAAGTTCGGGGAAATACCCTCGGCTGCGGATTCAAAAGACGGCAACCCTGGCAATGTTACAATTCACGGCTATTCCTGATCTGCTCTGTAATCAATCCACCAGACTTATAATTTTATACAATCAATTTATTTAGGAAAGTTCGCCGCTGTGGCTTAGTGGTATAGCGGCTGATTCGTAATCAGCAGGTCGGGGGTTCAAGTCCCCCCAGCGGCTTTTTTGTCACTCGTGGTTCAAAGCCTTAACCACTCTTATTAAAAAAACGTTCATTTTGGCGGTATTTTCATTTTTGATGCTTAAAGATTTAGACCTGTATGGTCCAAAGCCTTCAAAGGGATTTAATAAAACCCTTGTAGGATTCATTGATTGAATATTTATTATTAATATAGGTCATAATATTGAAACACAATTCCATAATTAAGATACTTTGGTAATTTGAAATTAAGTCTAAATATTCAATTTTGTCCTTTTTTAAATTATTGATATCAAAAGCAATTTTTATTTGTAAATATTCTTTTTCAAATGGAGATTGGGAGTAATCAAAGTTAAAATAAAATTTATTTCCATTAGCTTTGCAATAATCTCGTAATCCGTTATGATCCCTACTTCTAAGAACAATATCTCTTGTAAAGTTATGAGCGAAATTATTTCTAATTAATTCAATAATTTTACAAAATTCGGTGAAGTAATTCTCATTTTTATTTTGGAAAGTTTCTTTTTTTTATTAAATCACGTATCAGAATACGTCCTTTTATTTTCGTTGTGCTTATTAACAATTTCATTGATAATATATGTAATCCCATAAAGGGCTGAATTCAATAGTAATCCTCGGAATTTATCTCTATCCGAATCAAGTTTTGACTCCTCATGAATCATGCAATTAATTCTATTAGAATCTAAATTAAAAATGCAATTATCAGATATAATAATTTTATTTGGTATAAGATTTTCAATATTTTTAAATTGATTTTGGCATTGTTCATTAGCTAAAACGTAAAAAGATCCAAGTTGGAATAAACAAATGTAATAATTATTGATTAAAGTATAAGCATCTGAAAATTTTTCGTGAGCCATTAAATCGAAATCAATATCATTATATTTTGCTTCTAACGACATAATTCTAAAAAGATTTAGAAGATGATTATTTTATTGCATATACTTAAAAGAATAAAATCATTAAGGCTTTAGACGGTCAGTTAAAAAACTCACCCTAGCAGCTTCGTTATGGGCCTTTTTTCTGTTTCATTATTCCTTTAAGTTATTTGGATAGATTCCATGATAATTGAAAGTCTGCCAACGTGCCTTCGGCACTCCTCAATAACGATGACGGCACGCTCAGGGGACAGGCAGGTGTCCCCTTCGCTGTTTTTTTATTTGATGTAAAGGTTAATGCAAAGTTATTTTTTAGGGTTCCTTTAATCTCTCTCTACCAATGTCCCTTCAGCACTCCTTAATCGCGATAACGGCACCCTCAGGGGGACAGGCAGGTGTCTCCTTCCCTGTTTTACATGAATCTGAAAAAAGTGTTTATCAGGTATTTTTCTTCAAATATTCATTTGAATCAGTTCATCCCCATAAATGCTTTATGAAGCAGATCGACCGCTCTCCTGAGTGCTCTTCCGACATCCCTCAGGTGATGATAGATCTCTCCTTTCCTGAAAGCATTCATCGCATCATCAGTATGGAGAAGTATAGCCATTCCTGAAATGTACAAATCCTCGATTTTATGCATTGATTTTCTGGCCTTCCGGATAAAATCGTCAAAATTTGCTTTATCGCCATTCATGGCCCGGACTGCATCAACCATAAAACCGGTACCCCTGAACAGTTCGTCTGCTATCTCAATAATTGACTTATCCGGTTCTACACCGTAAGAATACATCTCCCTTGCAGTCTCCTTGGAATGATTGAGGATATAGTCCATATGCCTGGAAAGGGTATACATATCCTGCCTGTCAAAAGGAGTGGAAAAAGCTTCAATCATCTGTTTTTCCATCCTGTGCCTGAGTTCATCGACCTCTTCCGCCATCTTGTCGATATGAGCGGGGTCCTTTAGCGGGACATTTTTGAGCCAGAATACAAATGTCCCTACACCTGCCTGAGTACTCTCCGCCTGTTCCTCGAGCATCTTTTTAAAGTCGTATTCCGCCGGGAATATATTATCAAGAATTTTATTTTTTTTATACCTTCTGGATTTTTCGTCCACATTATCAGATCCCTGTAAAGTATGAGATGAAGTAGTACATTATACCTGAAATAACCATTGTGACCGGGATGGTCATTATCATCGCAATCACAATATCACTTCCCGTAGACCATCTCACTTTTTTTGGATTTTCTGCTGCCCCTACTCCGACAATAGAGGCTGATATGATATGTGTGGATGAAACCGGCGCACCGGCAAGAGTTGAAAATCCTATTGCAATCCCTGAGGATATTTGTGAATCAAATGAATGAACCGGCTGGAGTTTAAATATCCTGTTTCCGAGTGTATTCATTATTCTCCACCCTCCGCTGAGGGTTCCAAACCCCAGCAGAAGAGCACACCCTATCCTTGCCCACATCGGGACGTCCAGGGTTGCCGTCTGGCCTGCACTTAACAGGACAAGCGCAATAATTCCGAGCTGCTTCTGCGAATCGTTTGCACCATTGCTGAATGACATCATGGCGGCTGTAATCCAGTTAAGGCGGATAATGTCCCTGTTGATTGTCCTTTTTGAATTCCTAAGGATTAATGAAGTTGTTTTCTGCAATATGTAACTCCCAAAAAAACCAATTACTACCGAAATTAACAGATATAATAAAATCTTAACAAATCCTGTCAGTTCATAAGGCGGAAAGATCAGGCCACTGAACCCCCAGTCAACACTTCCTATTCCGGCAGCGGCAACTGCCGACCCGGTCAGGCCACCGAGAAGTGCATGGGTTGACGATGAAGGGAGACCATATTTCCACGATATAAGATTCCAGGCTGTGGCGCTGAAGAGGCCGACTACCATTACATACACAGTTGTGATCCCTGATTCTATCGTAAAAAGTTCGGAGATCGTAAATGCAACGGCCGATCCCCCCAGCATTGCTCCAAGAAAAGCAAACGATGCCACCAAGATGATCCCCTTCCTCGGACTGGCTGACCTTGATGCGATGAAAGTGGCCGCAATGGCGCTTGCATCCTGAAAACCGTTGGTGAAGGTGAAAAAGAACGCCAGAATAACCGCTGCTGAAATTATTATAAGAATCATTTCATTCTCCGTCCTGGATTCGAAAACCGGGATATGCTGCTACCTGACCTATTCGATCCATTGATTAAAAAATTTATTCCGACTTTGGGAATGAAAAGAGAAATTATTCGTTATTTAAGGGCTGGAACAGTTATTGTGTGTACATCATGTCAGGAATTGTGATCTCAAATTTTGCCCCTTTTCCAAATATACCTGTCTCATGTATCTCAAAACCTGTTATCAAGAGGATTTCCCTGATTAAAAATAGACCTAAACCTGTGTTTTTGCCATAACCCTGCTTGAAAATCGTTTCTTTTTCCTCATTCGGAATTCCTGTGCCGTTATCTTCGCAAACAAGTATGATGCCATGATGTATTTTTCCAGTGTAAAATGAAATTTTTGATACTTTTCTACCGTGTCTTACAGAATTTTCTATTAGATTGAAGAAGACCTTTTCCAGAAGGGGGTCTGCAAAAATTCTAAGATTCCCGCATTTGTTCTCAATTTCTATATCCTTCAGGTTGAGCATTTTCACCGGTTTTTCGATCATTTTGGAGATATCCTGCCATTCAGGTTTATGAACGCCAATTTCCTGGTAGTCCCTTGTGAAGGAAATCTGTTGATGGATTGTTTCTGCTGCTTTTTGTTGTTTTTCAAGAAAACCTTTCAGTTCTTCATCCTGGCATTTATTCCGGGAAAGATCAAAATAACCTAAAAGTACTGTCATCTGGTTCAGGATGTCGTGGCGGGTTATGCTGTTTAAAAGGTTAAGTTTTTTATTTGCTTCGATAAGGCTTTTTTCGGTAATTTTCTGGTCTGTTACGTTTGTCGAGACAATTGTTACAGCCGCTACCTTATTGGTGACAGGATCCACCACCGGACAGAAGCGTCTTGTGAAATGGAATTTGCCTTTTTCATATTCATCCCTGAGAATATCCCCTTTTTCAAATACTTCTGCTATCATAGACGAAAACTTTTCATTCTTTCCAGCCGGGTGAAATTCTTCATAGTTCCTTCCTATGAATATATCTTCACAGTACAATCCTAGGATCTCCATATGATGAGTATTGATGGAGAGGTACCTGCAGTCCCGGTCAACGATGTATATCGAATCCTTATCCTCAGGTAGTCCTGTGTCTTTGGATATTTTTTTGGAAATCACATTGGCTGCAACGATCTGATCGTCATTAATATCCTTTACAGGTGCGAATGTTCTTAAATATCTGTTTCCGTTTTTTTCATATTCCTCTTCAATAATTATTCCTGATGAAAACAAATGGGCAATATTTTCTGAAAATTTTTTCGATTCCTCCGGTGTGTGGAAATTGCTGTAACTTCTGGAATTGATAAACTCAGTTGATCTGCCAATCCTTTCCAGGTGCTTGTTATTCATGAACAGGTAACAGCATTCCCTGTCGACCATGTAAATCGAATCATCCATCGATTCTATCACTGATTTATATTTTGCTTCATAAAGACTATTTTTCTGGAATTTATCCTCATTAAGGAGAATTCGAAAAATTATTTGTTCCAGTTTTTCTTCAGTATCAGAAGGATTTTTTTCTTTGATAAAAATGCAGTCCATATTGCCATTTATTTCATCAATATCAGTTTCTGTATTTCCTGACTCTGCCGGGAAAACAAAACAGATGGGTTTTCCGGAGTTCTTAATATTATTTATAAACGAGATCCCACCGCATTCAGGGACAGTAAATTCCGAGACTATGGCTTTATAATTCCCATGAATTATCATGTCTGATGCCTCATTAAGAGAATCGCAAAAGTCGGGATAAATGAGATTCTTATTTCTCAATCTAATATTTGTTATAATGTTCTTTAATTCATTATTTTTACAGATAACTAATATATTTTTCAAAATTACCTCTCCATATTGTAATAAGGGTTTTATAAATTTGAGCTGTTAGAGTTATAAAATTATTTTAAGTATCACTTTCTTATTTGATAAAACTGAAATAATTTATCTGCCATTACTTGTTGTAAGGGAAGTTTGCATATTGCTGTCAGAGGAATTTATAGAAAAATTCAGGGTAGATTACGAGAAAAAAATTATTCTTGGGGATTATGATACTGGATGGAAACTGAGCGAAGAAATGGCGTATTTCCAGAAGGAGGCAGTGAAAAACAAGGCTAAGGAGATATTGGAAAAAAACCGCGATGATCTGGCACAGGGTCAGTCTTTCCTATGGGCAAATAATACTTATTCCCTCCTGGTAATTTTCCAGGGGATGGACACTTCAGGAAAAGACAGCCTGATAAAGCATGTAATGTCAGGCGTAAATCCGCAGGGCTGCAGGGTAAGCAGTTTTAAGGCACCGACAGAGAATGAACTGGATCATGATTTTCTCTGGCGCTGCTCCCTGAAACTTCCGGCAAGGGGAGAAATTGGGATATTCAACCGTTCTTATTATGAAGAGGTTCTTGTTACAAAAGTGCACCCGGAATTACTTGATAAAGAAAACCTCCCCCCTACAGTGAATAATAAAAAAATATGGGAAAAGAGATATGAAAGCATAAATTCATATGAAAAGCATCTTTTAGATAATGGAACTGTTGTCCTGAAATTTTTTCTGCACATCTCAAAAGAAAGACAGAAAGAGCGTCTTCTTGCGAGGTTTATGAATAAGGATAAATATTGGAAATTCTCAATTTCCGATGTAGGGGAGAGAAAATACTGGGATGATTATATGAAGGCCTATGAGGAGATGCTTGAGAATACAAGCACGAAGAATGCCCCGTGGTATATCATACCTGCGGATTATAAATGGGTTGCAAGAACCCTGGTTTCCGATATTATCGCCTCAAAACTGATCTCTCTTCATGATTCGTATCCCTCGGTTTCGGAGGCGACGCTTGAAGAAATTGAAAAGGCTAAAGATTTACTGAATGTCGAATAACTGAGAACCGGCAACTACTTCCTTCCAAATAAAATCCAACATCTTAATATATCGTAAAACCTAATTTATTGGGCAGAACTTCTAAGGGCTTGTGGTCTAGCTGGTTATGACGTCGCCTTTACACGGCGAAGATC